>PBZS01000026.1 GCA_002730235.1 Gammaproteobacteria bacterium
TCCCTCGGGCAGTGCGAGCTGCCACATTTCCGGCTGCCAGATCCATCTGAGCCATTAACCACCCACCAAAAATATCGCCATCTGGGTTTGTATCTGCAGGCATCGCGATAGTTCTTACAGCTGGATCTCTTTTAAGGCGCTCTTCTTTCATAACGATTTCCGGTTAGAAAAATTATTTCATATCCCCGCCAGCGCACCTCTTAGTCAGATTTTCAGCTACATGAGCAGTGAGGTGCGAGCGATCCGTATAAATTAATACGTACTGATAGCGTATCGATAGGTATTGCATCATACAAATAGTTATCGTGGGTTGGTGGTTTCCAGAATAGCGTAAAGCCCACCGGCAGAAGAAATGACTCTATCATTTATACGTAAATGCTTATATTTTCGTCAATCAATGTTAATCACGGGAAGATGATTTGGTACAACGCAAGTGCTAGCGGAACAAACCACTAATCCAAAATAAAAGTGATGACGATGAGCCTAAATTGCATCCAGCGAATGTCATCTACGCAATGATTAGCTGGGGGAAATTACGGGGCCAAATGCTCCATGGATGACCCTACTCTTGAAAGGTAGTGGATCCACCACACCTATACTGAGACATAACTCATGCTACTCAGCGAAAATAGATAAGGATCTTTATGGATTTCTCGAAAAAAACAATTTTTACCGAGGCGAGATCGCACAAAAAGTTTGGTGGAGATAATCTCTCGGAGACAGATCTTCGGGCGATTTATGAGTTGGCCAAACTAGCCCCCACAGCCAATAACTCTTGCCCCCTTCGCGTTGTCTTCGTTAATAGCGCTGAGTCCATGGAACAATTGGCGAGGTGCGCTTTAGACTTCAATCAGGAAAAAACTCGGACGGCGGGCTCCGCTGCGATTCTTGCCTATGACATGGATTTTCACACACACTTTGCGACTCTGGCGCCGCACATGAAGCAGCCGACTGTGCACTCCGAATGGCCTATCGACCGACTCGAACGATTTGCGCTAGCAAATGCAAACCTGCAGGCCGGTTTCATGATTGCCGCAACCCGAGCACTAGGCTTTGATTGCGGGCCCATGGGCGGCTTTGACACCGCGGCAGTGAAATCTAAATTTTTCGGCGACACAAGGTGGGTATTTAATTGCGTTGTCTTATTAGGGCACGGCGACCACTCTGCGCTCCGTCCGCGCGGTCCCCGGCTAGCTTTCGAAGATGCGTGTCGGATTACCTAGTATCTTGGAAATGTCTCACAACCGCCTCAAAAAGCTCGACGGATCGTATTTTAAGTGTCCGCGCTCTCACTGACTCAAACCGCGAAGGCCAACCGGCGACAATTTGCTGAACTAGAGGATCCGGTTCGTAGGTCAAGTAATCAAGTACATGACGGCCGCCTACTAACTGAAGGGCATCAATCATTCCTCGAATAGAAATACGAATCCCCGGCAGGTTCAAACCCAATGGACTACCCCAAACCCTATCCGATATTCCCATCACACGGATAAGTCCGTCAACCGCTTGCTTCGGGCTATTTAAAGCAACCTCCGTATCCATAGGTACAGGTACATTACTGTTGATGCCCAAAAGCGGTTCACGGATTATGCCCGATAAGAAACCACTTGCCGCTTGATTCGGCTTACCTGGCCTCACAGAAACTGTCATCAGTCTCAAAGTCCTAATTGAAATCAGACCACGACGAGCTAGATCCGCATATAAAGTCTCGAGCATAAGCTTCTGAGCACCATAGCTATTTTGTGGGTTTGGACGGACGTCGTCTGTGATAACGGAAGGTAATGGAAAATCGGGTGTTCCACCATAAACAGCAAGTGAGCTGGAAAAGACAAGGAGGGGTTTATTGTTTTCTTGAGCAAGCCGTCGTCCGAGGGCCATCCCTGCGGTAAGATTTTCTTCAAGTCCAAGCTCCAAGTCGGCCTCGCATTCTCCGCTCACAGCACTCGCAAGATGAACCACGGCATCGACATCTCTAAATAATTCACGCCGTTTTTGGATAATAGATAGCAGATCACCCTCGACCGTCTGAATTCCTTGAACCTTAAAGTGTTCGGGGATTAACCGGTCGATCACACACAGCGACTCGATAGAAACAGTATCACCGTTTATGACGACTTGATCGGACTCTAGCAACGCATCTATAAAGCAATGCCCCAAAAATCCAGCGCCACCGGTTACGACAATTCTGGCCATTAGGCTCTCCTTTTCATTATGATGTAATCGAAGTCGTGTCTATCAGATAACAACAACGAACAACAAGATCAACGAGATATTAAGGAGCTTCCTCATGCAAACGCTGGTCATTGGCCTTGGGTCAATGGGCTTTGGTGCCGCCGTTTCGTGCTTCCGTAATGGTATTTCCACAATTGGATTTGATCTAAATCCCGACGCGCTTGAACGATTCAAGACCGCAGGAGGACAAACAGTAAAATCCCTCGATTCAATAACCAACGTCGACTGCGTATTAATCTTCGTTGTGAATGCTAGCCAAGCTGAATCTGTGTTATTCGAAAGCCAGCTTCTAAGCGGTTTAAATCCAACTGCTGTCATCATCAACTGCGTGACTCTTGCTCCCTCAAAAGCAATCGAAATCGCGTCCCGTATAACTAATCGGGGTTTTCAATATATAGATGCGCCTGTGAGTGGCGGCGCTGCCAAAGCGCTGGAAGGGCGGATGTCGATCATGGCATCTGCGTCACCCCAAACGATGGCTAAAGCAAAACCAGTCCTTGATGCAATCTCTGAACATATTTTCGAGCTGGGAAAGGATGCGGGACAGGGCTCGCAAATGAAACTAATAAACCAATTACTTGCTGGAATTCATATCGCGGCTACCGCGGAGGCAATGAACCTTGCGGCCGGGCTTAAGATGGATTTGCATCAAGTAATCGACGTAATCAGTAAATGTGCTGGCTCATCCTGGATGTTTGAAAATCGCGGTCCGCATATTGCTGACGGCGATTATACCCCACTCTCAAGCGTAAATATTTTTGTCAAAGACCTAGGAATAGTGACCCAAGAGGCAACCCAACAAAATATCGTGACACCCTTGTCCGAAGCTGCTCTTATCTTATACAAAAGGGCATCGGAATCCGGTTTTGGCTCTGAAGATGATTGTGCAATCGTTAAAGTTCTCGCAAAACAATCAGATATCAAATTACCAGGAAGCAGTACATGAAACTTGGTTGTATCGCCGATGATTTTACGGGCGCTACCGACTTGGCTGGGTTACTCAGACGCAGTGGTGCCTCAGTGAAGCTGCACTTTGGACTGCCAACAAAGCCATCCGATACATTGACTGATATCGAAATTGTTGCGCTGAAATGTCGAACTGAATCAGTTGAAAAAGCAGTGGAAGATTGCTCTCTAGCTGCGCATTGGTTAATCGCAGGTGGTGCTGCACAAGTATATTGGAAATATTGTTCGACTTTTGATTCAACAGACACCGGAAACATAGGGCCTGTCGCAGAGGCAATTATGGCGATCACGCGACAAGATCAGGTGCTTTATTGCCCGGCCTTTCCTGAAAATGGCCGATCAGTGTTTATGGGCCACCTCTTCGTAGGTAATCAACTGCTCAATGAATCCAGCATGAAAGATCACCCACTCACACCGATGGCAGACGCAAATCTAGCTCGTATACTGGCTCCGCAAGTCAAGGCACCAGTTGGTATTTGGAGTCGTATCGCGCAAAAAAACAGGTCAGCATTTCCGCAGGAGACCCACATCATAGGCGACGCGGTCGAACTTTTAGATCTTGAATTTCTCGCGAAAAATACACCGTCGAGTGTGTTACTGACTGGTGGAAGTGCACTGGCGATGCCTTTACCAGGCATTTTAGGAATCGCTTCGACTGAGAAATCCGCCGATCCGCGTGTTCAAGATAGAGCGGTGATACTGAGTGGTAGCTGTTCACATATGACTCAGCAACAGGTAGATCTCTACCGCCAAAAACATCCAAGCTATCAGATCAAGCCCGAAACTATAGATTCAGAGGAAGTTGATGCCTGTATTTCTTGGATGAAATCGCTGCCATCCACCGCGGTTCCGCTGATTTATGCCACAGCATCGCCTGATTCAGTTAAGGCCTCTCAAGCCGCCCTGGGTGTTGCTAAAGCCGGTGAGATGATTGAGGATGCTATGGCTGGGATTGCAAGCGCTGCTCATCAACTCGGTACCCGACGTTTTGTGGTGGCCGGTGGGGAAACGTCCGGGGCCGTAACCCAAGCACTCGGTATTAATGAAGTTATAATTGGCCGAGAAATCTGTCCAGGTGTTCCTTGGGTTTTCAGCGCCGCATCGGGTGATTCCGTTGCTCTTGCGCTCAAAAGTGGAAACTTCGGGACTCCCAATTTTTTCAGCGATGCTCTAACCATTCTGGAGAAAGCATGAAGGATGTAAGGGAGCAAATATGCGACTTCGGAATGAGTCTCTATGAACGAGGACTCACGCACGGGAGTACAGGTAATCTCTCGGCCCGTCTCCCTGATGGTAATCTAGTAGTTACGCCAACCGGCAGCTCACTCGGACGTCTAACGCCTCAGTCACTGAGTGTTATCAGCTCTGATGGAACGCTTCTATCTGGCCCGAAACCCACCAAAGAAGTCCCTCTTCATCAGGCTTTTTATAATACGCGCGCGAATGATGCAGGTGCCGTTGTGCACCTGCATAGCTGCTACTCAACAGCGCTATCTCTTTTACCCTGCGACGATATCACAGATTGGTTGCCGCACCTCACACCCTACGGGATCATGCAATTGGGAAGAGTACGATTAATACCCTACTTCATCCCAGGAAGCCCTGAAATTGGACGTACGATCGAAGGACTTGCGGGAAAGCATGCAGCGGTAATGCTAGCAAGTCATGGTCCAGTCATTTCTGCAAAAACCCTGGAAGCAGCAGTCTACGCAGCAGAAGAATTGGAAGCTACAGCAAAACTTGCCTACCTAACGCGTTCACTCGAACCGAATATGCTGAGCAATGAGCAGGTGCTAGAGCTAGTCAAACAATACAACGTGGAATGGGACTAATGCCGGCATTTTCAGCTAACCTCGGATTTCTTTGGCAAGAACACTCATTAGCTAAGGCCATCCGGGCCGCACACGCCGCCGGTTTTGATGCCGTGGAGTGTCATTTTCCCTACCAAGAGCCCCTGACAGACGTTCGTCAAGCTCTTGAGTCAACAGGATTTTCGATGCTCGGACTGAATACGATACGTGGTCCACTTAAAGCTGGCCTTGCGGCACTGCCGGATAGGATTTCTGAGGCCAGGCAAGCAATTGATCAGGCGTTTACCTATGGCTCTCAAATAGGGGCGAAAAATGTACATGTAATGGCTGGAAAAGCTTCTGGTTCATCAGCTTCTACTACCTATTTGGAGAATCTGCGATACGCATCAGACGTCGCGTCACGACATAATATGTCGGTTTTAATCGAGCCCCTAAATCCCCTCGATATGCCGGGATATTTTTTGAGAGATACTGTCCATGCGTGTGAACTGCTTCAAACGTTGGATTGTTCCAATGTAAGGCTTATGTTCGATTGCTACCACGTTGGTCGGACAGAGGGTCAAGTAATTAAGCGTTTCAACGCGTGCTACTCATTTATTGGCCACATTCAATTTGCGTCGGTCCCTGATCGTGGACCACCGGATACTGGCGAATTGGATTACAACCATATATTTGGAGCGATTGATCGAAGTGGTTGGAAGCAACCATTAGGGGCAGAATACACTGTGAAAGGATCCACTGAGGATACCTTGAGCTGGATGCAAGGCCTCGACCCAACAGAGTAAAAAATAATGCAAATAGCAATACTTGATGATTATTTTAACAGAGCGGAGTCCTTTGCCGACTGGAACTCTTCGGATGCATTAAAGATCACATTCTTTGGCTCTCATATCCCAAACACTGATGAACTAATTGAGACACTTCTACCTTTCGACGCGATCGGAGTTATGCGAGAGCGAACGCCATTTCCACGCAACGTCATCGAGGCACTGCCNAACCTGCAACTAATCGTAACATCAGGTAAGCAAAACGCNGCGATAGATCTTGACGCAGCTCGAGCCCAAGGAGTNACTGTTTGTGGTACNTCGTCCCCTGGCCACGCCACCGCAGAGCACGCGTTTATGCTGATAATGATGCTTTGTCGAAAAGCCGTGCCACTNATAAACAGCCTCAAAATCGATAACATCTGGCAACCTGTGATGGGTCGAGATCTTCGGGGCAAAACATTGGGTATCGTTGGGCTCGGGCGATTGGGTAATCAAGTAGCCACGCTTGGTCTAGCGATCGGGATGGATGTTCTAGCCTGGAGCAGTAACTTAGATAAAGAAAAAGCTGACGCTACGGGTGTCACAGCGGTATCAAAATCTGAATTATTTTTACGATCAGATTTTGTGAGTATTCACTACAAACTCTCTGAACGAAGTCGAAACCTAATTGGAGAGGCTGAGCTAAATCTCTTAGGCCCTGAGGGTTATATCGTCAATACTTCAAGAGCCGAAATCATCGACCAGGAGGCACTTTTACGCTGCCTAGACGCGGGGTCTTTGGGTGGATTGGCTACTGATGTTTACTCACAGGAGCCCGCGAGCAGTTCGGATAGGCTCGTGGCCAACCCCAGAGTGTTGGCAACCCCTCACATCGGATACTGCACCGAGGAGACTTTTACCGTTTTTTATCAGGAAATGCTTGAAGCCTTTGAGTCCTTCCAAAACGGCACCCCAATAAACGTCATCAGTTAATCAGACCGTTACAGAATTCTTAAAATGGATCCTTCATCAGCAGCTCAATCATATGCGTCTGACTCGAATAACGCCCTCTAAATCCGAAATAACGTTGAGCATTTCGTCAGTAACAGGCTGATCGAGATCCATAATATTATAGGCAATCTCATTACGACTCTGGTTCACCAAATCAATAACGTTAGCGCCGGTCGCCGAGATTTGCGCAAGGACGGTGCTAAGCACATTGGGAACATTGAAGTTCAAGAAAGTTAAGCGAAATTTTGACCCCCTCATCATCGAAGTGTCAGGCAAATTGACCGAATTTTTTATGTTGCCGTTCTCTAAAAAATCGATTAGTTGATCGGCAGCCATGACAGCGCAGTTATCCTCCGCCTCACCCGTACTCGCCCCTATATGTGGCATCGGTAATACCTTCGGATGCCCAATAAGTTCGGGCGTTGGAAAATCTGTCGCATAGCCACCCATCTTGCCGGTGTCCAAAGCACTAATAACATCATTTGCATCTACTATTTCTTTGCGGGCAAAGTTCAAAAGCTTTACTCCGTTCTTCATTCTTGAAATAGATCCAGAGTTAATCATATTCTTCGTCGCATCGATCGCTGGGACATGAAGTGTTATATAATCTGCATCCCTCAAAAGCGCGTCAAGACTTAACATCTTTTCAACGCGGCTAGATAACCGCCAAGCAGCCTCAACTGAAATTGAAGGATCGTAGCCAACAACCCGCATCCCAAGATCCAAAGCCATATTTGCTACCAAGGAGCCGATTGCGCCAAGACCAACGATACCAAGTGTCTTTCCATAAATCTCCGACCCAGCAAAACGTTTCTTTTCCGATTCCAATAATGAATCAAGATCGTTAACGGTATAGTTTCCGAGCTCATCAACAAACTTTAACCCGCCAAAGATGTCCCGGGACGACATTAACAATCCAGCACAGATTAGCTCTTTGACCGCGTTTGCATTAGCGCCGGGGGTATTGAAAATAACAACACCCCTTTCAGTCAGCTGTGGAATTGGAATATTGTTTGTACCTGCCCCAGCACGAGCAACTGCAACCACCATGTTAGGTATTTCGTCAGTTGTTAATTTATAACTTCTCAATAAAATACCGGTTGGCTCGGAGCTTTCTGGAGATACCGAATATTGTGAGCTATTAAATCTGGCAAGCCCCGTAGGTGATATTGCATTATAAGTCCGTATGGACAACACCTTACTTTTTTCCTCCCCTGACGACTGATTCATACGCCCATTCAAGCCAATCAATCAAAAGTTTGACATCTGTTTTTTCGATCGTGGCACCGCACCAAATCCTTAACCCGGGAGGCGCGTCTCGATAGGCGCCGATATCAAACGCAACACCTTCATTCTCAAGTAATTTTATCATCTTTTTTATTTGATCTGGGCTTGCATCTAGAGTAAGACAGACGCTTGTATTGGAAACCGTATTCTGATCCTGCGCCAAAAAGCTCAACCAATCAGACTTGCTTACAAAATCGGCAATAACCGCCAGGTTCTCCTCCGAGCGACGGATAGCCCCCGTCAGTCCACCTATAGAATCAATCCATCCTAAGGCGTCTAAATAATCGGCGACACATAACATACTTGGTGTATTGATCGTTTCACCGCGAAAAATCCCGTCAATTAATTTCCCTTTTTTTACGAGCTTGAAAATCTTTGGCAATGGCCACGGTGGTGTGTAATTTTCTAAACGCTCTACTGCCCTCGGACTTAGAATAAGCATCCCGTGCGCGCCCTCACTACCCAAAACTTTTTGCCAGCTAAATGTTGTAACATCGAGTTTCTCCCAAGGCATCTCCATGGCGAAAACAGCCGACGTGGCATCGCAAAAAGTTAAGCCCTCTCGATCTGTGGGAATCCAGTCACCGTTAGGTACCCTGACGCCTGATGTGGTTCCATTCCATGTAAATACGATGTCGTTACGCTTATCGGTCAAAGATAGATCGGGAAGAACCCCATAATCTGCCTCGTAGATATTTACATTTGGCAACATTAGATCCTTTACGATGTCATTCAACCAGGTTTTACCGAAGGACTCCCACGAAAAAACATCGACACCACGCACTCCGAGCATCGACCACATTGCCATCTCAAAAGCGCCAGTGTCGGATGCAGGCACGACACCAACAAGATAGTTGTCCGGCAAGCCTAAGAGCTGTTTTGTTTTGTCACATACCGCGCCTAATGCGGTCTTACCGACCGATGATCGATGGGAGCGACCCAATGTTTTTATCTCTAGCGCGTGCAGCTGATACCCAGGTCGCTTAGAACATGGTCCTGAGGAAAAGTTTGGATTTCTTGGCTTTTTCGAGGGGCTGTTTAAAGTATCCACAATCTATCCGGTTGTAAAATTAATATGTGAACGCGCGGGAGGATAAGCTACTCAGCGCAAACGTCAAATAAAAAAGGCTCGCCGTAATTACTCATTCCTAATTTTTCGCGAAAGATCTGAGATCTTATCTAATGTGTAGAGGTCCGGGAACTGTTTACGGCTCCAGAAAAGGAACCCAAAACTCATAACGCCTCCCACTAACACAGTAAGAATGGGGCCAATCAGGCCAGCTAACGCTCCTCCACGTACATCGCCCCCCTCGTTACTCGTTTGGATGAACAACATATTTACGGCCGCAACACGTCCACGCAGATGCTCAGGAGTGGTACTTTGAACCATTCCCATTCGTATGTTGACGCTAACCATATCTGAGGCACCATAAAAGAAGAGTGCGAGCAGCGACAGTAAAAGAATCTCTGAGATCGAGAATACTAGGATAGAGCTCGCGAATACAATCAGTGAACCCCAAAGCTTGGCTCCCGCACCACTCATTTCATAGCGCCTGGTAGAAAGGAATATTCCCATCAGCACACTGCCGAGCGCTGGCATTCCTCGCATCAATCCAAGTTCCTCTGGACCCACATTTAGGATATCCGCAGCAAATACGGGTAGTAACACCATCACTGAACCAAGACCAACCATCAACAAATCGATAGTAAGCCCACCCAAAATAATTGGTTTGTCGCGTACATATTTAATACCAGCAAGGAGTGTTTTCAGCTTATCGCCCTTCTCTTGAGAAATTTTAATAGACGGAATAAAGAGGTAACCGATCAAAGTTGCAGCTGAAGCTAACGCAATCGCATGATAAATCTGTCGATCTATCATCAAGATCAGGTATCCCGCAATCACTGGCCCTACTATGGATGCCCCGTTCCACGAGGTACTTGACATTGCAATCGCCCTGTCCAGAAGGTTGGGTGATACGATATTTGGAACGATGGCATGAAGCGCTGGCCCGTGAAAGGCGCGTCCCGCACCGTGCAGAAAGATCAGACCATAGAGAATAAAAAAATCAGGTTTTTCTTGAGTCAGAACTTGCCCAATGCTGATAACGGCCGATGCCTCTAAAACGGCACAAGACCTGACCACCCAAACCCGTGGAAAGCGATCAATCGCGTAACCTGAAAGAAAAAATAAGACGTAGACAGGGATAATCTGCATTAGGCCGACCAGAGCGAGGCTCCATGGATCGCCTGTGAGTTCATACAGATGCCAACCAAGAGCAACAATCAGCATAGTATTGGCGATTCCCAGAGCTATGCGTGCGGCAAGATAGCCGACAAAAGGCCGGGAAAGAAGACTATTCACTCAGGTGTTCCATCCGTCGAGCAAAGAAGCGCGATTTCACTGCCACTTGAGGTCTCCCTACTTCGCCAAAAAAGTCCTCAATCACAACAAATTCGTCGCTAGCCAACTTTCTAAGTTCGCCTGGTTTTAATAAGAAATTTGGATCGCTAGGTTTACCGAACCGCTCATTACCTTCGCCAAATGTCTCGTAAACTAAAAAGCCTCCAGGGCCAACTAACTCGAATGTGTTGGTCAAATGAGGTCGGTAAAGGTAATTTGAGACCAGGACAATGTCATAAAAATGATCATTCAGTGGCCAAGTAGGTTGCTCAAGGTCAATACAAACTAAGTTGATACGAGTCTCTTTAAAATATTTCGACAGCTCAGGGTTGTTGTCTATAGCGGTCACATCAGAAACTAACTCTGACAAAAGAAAACTATGCCTGCCTGCACCTGAGGCAATATCAACCGCACGTCCAAAGGGGCGGCCTAGAGAGTTGAGTTTTTTCGCTATCCACTCAGACGGTCCTGAACTTCTATGAATCTTTGCGGTCACACGAACAACCAATAAATTAACAACCCACCAACAATAAAGCCCTCGATCCAACAAAGGCTCAAAGCCAAGATCGGTCTCTCGTGAATCAGTTGTCTTATTAGTTCTGCTAACATGCTTGAAATTTTACCATCGATACAAAAGTGAACTCACCAACTGAAACGCACGAATGATGACCGAATTCGTCTGTATAAAAAGATCTACCCAAATCTCTTGGCCAATTTTCTGGGTTGCTCAAAACCTGATCAATCACCATTTCCGTCAAATATCCGGATGCGCTCAATTTTGTATCACCACGATTATCGCGAATCCATATCAGCATCATCGTTAGTGAGAAGATCAGAGAAGTAGAATTCGCAATATTTTTCCCACTAGATCTGGTGCAGAACCATGCGGGGCCTGGGCCATGCAACGTCCTGTTTCACCATTGTTAATTGAACCAGTCAAACCTAAAGACCTAGACAGCTCAGACGCCATACCCGACACCGTACTCCCAATAAAATTTGGTTGTAACGATAACACCGCAGACTCCAGACTGACGAACCAAGCGGGATTTATACTGTTTGAACACCGACTACTTGTACGATACCGCTCTGAAATACTTAAGGAGCAGACCATTTTTTATTGAAAAGACATTCGCATTATAAATTTCGGGATTTTTTTCGTCGCTTATATACTGCAGTAAAACCTTGCCGACAGATTCGTCAGTGTATTAAGGACCGACACAGTTGCGCCGCCAGTTTCCGGATAGATCCTGTCACACGGAACTCAAAGGAATGCCAAATCACCTACCCAAAACCCTTAAAAATCCGTTAGGTTGATAATGAAAGCGCACCCCGGACCCGGCCCATTATCGTCGGTACTGGAGATCTGATAACTTTCTGATGCATGATCTCTTTTTTCGATTTTATCGGGCCGACATTATCCGCTTAACTACTTTTCGCTTAGGGGGCGAAAATCCATTCCCTCGGTCTTGGGATCCTCCCTGTTTGGCAGATTGCTTTGGTTGGTCCGACCAATGTTTTGCCTTTCCTGTTCGTGACTTTTTACGCTTCGTTGCGTTCGGATAGGCGGAAACAGGACCCTGCTCTTCTCGATTTTTCCGGCGATCATCTCCCTCTGAAGTCGATTGAAGTGGGCCAGCTCGAACTTGCTGAAAATTCTTTTTTTCGGGATCGCTTTCATTGCGGAAATGGTTGCGATTATTGTTAGTCCGTTTTTTCTGTTCGAAATTAGCATCGCCACTATTTCGGCTGCGGGAGCTTTGTTTGCCATGTTTCCGTGGTTGAGGTTTGTTTTTCGGCTTGTTGACAGGAAACTGAATCTTTGGCTCAAATCCATCAGCTACCTCAAACTCAACACGAATCTTGAGCAAATGCTGAATGTCTCTCATCAATCGATGCTCTGTCGCGCAAACGAATGAGATAGCGTCACCTTTTTCGCCAGCTCGTCCCGTGCGACCGATTCTGTGGACGTAATCCTCCGCCACCATCGGTAACTCAAAATTAATAACAAAAGGCAGTTTCTGAATATCAAGACCGCGAGCCGCGACGTCTGTTGCCACCATTACTCGCGCCGCGCCACGTTTAAACCTCTGAAGGGCTTTTGTACGCTGCGCTTGGCTTTTATTCCCGTGCATTGCCACCGCAGGTAAACCATCACCTGTCAGTGCCTTTGCCAACTTGTCGGCACCATATTTTGTTTTGGTAAACACAAGTACTTGATGCATATCATTCAAGCCTATCAGCTGTGTCAGTAGCTCTCTTTTTCGGTGCTGATCTACGTGGACAAAGGTCTGATCGACTGATTCAG
This sequence comes from Gammaproteobacteria bacterium, assembly GCA_002730235.1. Classification (GTDB taxonomy): domain Bacteria; phylum Pseudomonadota; class Gammaproteobacteria; order Pseudomonadales; family Litorivicinaceae; genus HIMB30. The sequence continues at coordinate 12,760 of PBZS01000026.1, forward strand.
CGACTGTATTTTCTTTAGCTACAGCCACTTCAACAGGATTATTGAGGTATTTGGAGGCTAGTCTCTTGATTGCGCTGTTGTATGTTGCCGAAAAGAGCAATGTCTGCCGTTTCTCGTGACACTTTGATATGACTAATTCAATATCGCGGATGAATCCCATATCAAGCATCCGATCAGCCTCATCAAGGATCAGGGTTTGTACCTTAGAAAGATCAATCGAGCCCTGGTTGAGATGATCGATCAGGCGCCCGGGTGTCGCGACCACAAGATCGAGACCAGACTTAATAGCTTTGAACTGGCCACCATAACTTACACCACCAAAAATACTCGTTTGCTTGAGACCCAGCCCTTTTCCATACCTTCGCGCGCTGTCTGCGACTTGAGCCGTTAGCTCCCGCGTGGGTGCAAGAACAAGTGCTCTGGGCGAGCGAATACTCGTACCTGCATATAATTTCTGCATTACCGGAAGGATAAATGCAGCTGTTTTTCCTGTTCCTGTCTGCGCCCCAGCTAAAATATCACGGCCGTTGAGGATCGCAGGGATCGATTTTGATTGCACTGGAGTCGCGGCGTCATAGCCCGCATTAGAGACGAGTTCAGGCAACAAGCCCAATTCTTGAAAGCGCATCATTTTTCCACATCGTTTGACGACAAATCGTCTTGAGCAAGCTCCATCGTACGATCCATCGGGGGATCACTCAACGCGAGCCCGCTATGCGCTGAGAAGTGCGCACAGTACAGACTAGTGGATACTGTTTCAATCTTTTTGCAAAACGACGTGCCAATGAACAAATCTTGACCAGACTCGACCACGCAAAGACTCACGTAAACCGAAACTGCTCCGAATCGACCTCTCTGAGAATGGTCTCTGAATATCGCTCACCGATTATTGTTTCAGGATTCAAGATCGAGGCTGCTTTTGAGATAACAGATTCACTTACTACGGCACTTGCAACATCAAGATTCTCGCGGGCTCTGCCTTCAAAACGTGTACCCGGTATCGCAAGCACGTGGTCACCCTGAGCAATGACCCACGCCAGCGCCAGCTGAGCCGCACTTAGATCATGCTCGGAAGCCAGGTGGGTCAATTGATCCAATTTCTCGAGGTTTATCGTAAAATCGTTACCTTGGAAGCGAGGCATCGTGTGTCGGATATCTTTATCCCCAAGCGTCGACATGTCTCGCACAACACCGCCCATGAAACCTCGACCTAAAGGTGAATATGAAACAAACGTTATGTGGTTTTGCCTACACAAATCTGATACCACAAGACTGGGCTGCCTGGTCCATAACGACAGTTCCGACTGAACCGCCGCAATAGGGCAAATCCTGAGGGCCTTGTTCAGTGTCTCGGGTGATGGCTCAGACAGTCCGATATACCTGATCTTCCCTTGCGCCCTCATGTCAACCAGTGCCCCAAGGCTTTCCTCGACCGGAACATTCAGATCGATCCTATGCAAGTAATATAAATCGATGCAATCAGTACCAAGTCGACACAGGCTGTCATCACAGGTTTGTTTCAAAGTATCCGGATGACCATTGATTTCTCGTTTACCGCTGGCGTCGCGGTAGAGGCCACACTTGGAAGCCAAAAAGTACTCAGATCGGCGGTGTCCGACCGCTTTTTTTAGTAATTCTTCATTTTTTCCAAAACCATACAGGGCGGCCGTATCCAAGTGATCGTAGCCCATATCAAGCACAGCATTGAGTATTCGTATGCCCTGCTCTTCACTACAGGGCTCGTAGGCCTGCGACAGGCCCATGCAACCATACGCAATCGCTTTAACACTCACATCACCTACTTTTACTGTTTTACTCACTATTACCTACCCTACCGCTACCAAACTCATATGTTGCAAGACATGAGGATTCAAAATGTATATCGAGAGTTCCAATATAATCGCATCGGATTTTCGATAAGAAGCTTCCTTTGTAATCCCTCGGTCTCAGCGATCAAAGGAATCACGTCAACCAAAGCACCATCATCAGGAGTATGCGATTTCATATTTGGATGAGGCCAGTCAGTTCCCCACAAGACCCGGGTTGGGAATGCCTCCACAAGCGCCTTGGCGAACGGCACAACATCGGAATAATCAGGCGCCTGCTGGGTTAGCCGCTCTGGACAACTCACCTTGGTCCAAATATTGGTATTCTCGTTCAGTAATGACATAAATGCCTTAAACTGGGTACTCGTCGGGCCAAGACCAACATCTGGCCGACCCATATGATCAACGACAACAACCTGATCCTTGGCTAACGATTCGATAAAGGGTCTCAGGTCGACAAGATCTGTACTTTCAAAATAAACGACGATATGCCAATCGAAAGCCTTCACACGATCGGCGAGATCAATAAAAACCTCTCTAGGGGTTGAGTCCACTAAGCGCTTCACAAAGTTGAACCGGATACCTCTGACGCCAGCGCTATCTAGTTGGTGGAGCTCATGATCAGTAACATCGGACGATAAAACCGATACACCACGGGCCAGATCACCAGCTGCCTCTAGAGCGTCAACAAGAGCCGTATTATCTGATCCATGGCAACTAGCTTGAACAATCACATTTCTCGAAAACCCAAGATAGTCTCTTAATTCAAATAGCTTTTCTTTTGGTGCATCACACGGTGTGTATTTGCGCTTTGGATGATAAGGAAACCGATCGGCAGGTCCAAACACATGACAATGTGCATCAACCGCACCGACAGGTGGGTCATACGATGGCTTTTTGGGATTTGAATGAAATGGTAAATAATCTGAATCCATGGAATTCTCACTTTTCTAGAGGGAAAACAATACCCTCAAATAGTTTTCTCGCGGTTCTTAGTAACGCGGCACTAATTAATTGATCATCTTTCATATAAGCAACGACAGTCATTTCTCCGGTCGGATGCTCGATAGAGAGCGTCTTCTCCACCTGCTCTGGAACATTTGCTAATGAGCGTGCCACTGTCCCCGGGGTAATCGCAGCTGTCGCCACGCTGACCGCGCCAAGTACGCCGATAGAAGCATGGCAACGGTGGGGTATAAATGTGCGGGTAGAAATACATCCACCTTTAGTTGCCGCGCTCACCAAACTCATCTTGGGAACAGATTTCTCTGTTACATCTCCGAGATTCATCATAGGGCCGGCTTGTAATCGAATAGACTCGAGCCGCCTCTTGAGGTCTGTATCGTTATCCAACTCATCACGTGATTCCGAGCCGCTCATTTCAAGGTCGGAGGCAGCTAAGACAACCACCGGCATCCCATTGTCAATCAAGGTGACGTCGATGCCGTCGATTGAGTCCATGAGATTTCCACTTGGGTATAGGGCCCCACAGGTTGAGCCGGCGGTTTCTCTGAATTCGCAAGTCACGGGAGCTGATTTTCCAGGTACACCATCGATTTGAGCATCTCCCTGGTAGGTCACTTTCCCATTAGGAGTCTGGACCTGTAGCACCGCGATTTGGTCCGTATTTTCCATGAAAACGTTTACCTTTGTTACGTTTCCTGTCGCCTGAACCAGTCCTTGCTCAACCGCGTAAGGACCAACAGCCGCTAGAATGTTTCCGCAATTCTGTGCATCAGTGACAATCGCTCGATCGACAAATACTTGTAGAAAGAGATAATCGATATCACAATCCGGCCGTGATGACTTTTTGACGACACCAGCCTTTGAGGTAAGGGGGTCTGACCCACCCATTCCGTCAATCTGTTTGTTATCCGGGGATCCCATTATCTCTAGGAGTAACTGATCTCTCGAGCTCTCATCAGTTGGTAAATCGGCAGCGTTGAAAATGCCACCTTTGGAGGTGCCGCCGCGCATCCACACGCAGGGAATGCCGTCAGACATACTTCAGACCTTTTTCAGCGAGCTTCGCTCGCATATTGTAAATATCCAGACCAAGCTCACCCCTAGCAAGCCTCACTCTCTTATCTTCTTCTTTTGCCTCCCGGTCGAGCGCTGAGGCCAGGACAGCCTCCGCTTCTTTGTGTCTCACCACGCACACACCGTCATCGTCTGCGATCACCACATCACCGGGATTAATAAGTTCATCGGCGCAAACGATAGGAATATTCACAGAGCCGAGCGTTTCCTTTATTGTCCCCTGTGCAAACACATGCTTTGACCACACGGGAAAGCGCATCTCCCTCAAAATTTTGGTGTCTCTGACTCCACCCTCAACAATTAAACCCACCACACCTCTAGCCCGCGCCGAAGTAGCCAGTAGGTCACCAAAAAAACCATGATTCGATGGTGACGTAGGAGCAAATACCAAAATATCACCGGCCTCGCACTGTTCGATAGCGACGTGCATCATCCAATTATCACCAGCAGCGCCCGAGATCGTGATCGCATTCCCTGCGACCGATACGTCTTGCTGTATTGGGCGCATGTAATCGGCCAATAAACCACGTCGATCCTGAGCCTCATGAACTGTAGCCACGCCGCATCGTGCTAGTCCGTCCCGTACTTCATTGCTTACACGATTAATTTTCTGAACAACCACATTCCTCGACATATCAACCCTCCAGCTTCAATCTGCTGAACACGCGGAGACAGTTACGAGAAAAAATTTGTTGCTTTTCATCGGCCGTTAGCTTGGTGTTATTGTCGATATATCGCTTCGTGTCATCGAAATAATGACCAGTTTCTGGATCAATGCCGCGAACAGCGCCGATCATTTCTGATGCAAATAAGATATTTTTTACCGGAACGATATCCAACAATAAATCAATCCCCCGTTGATGATATACGCAGGTATCGAAAAAGATATTATTCAACGCGGACTCCTCGAGTGGAGCATATCCTTTGTCTTGCAAGATGCCACGGAAACGCCCCCAGTGATAAGGGACCGCGCCTCCACCATGAGGAATGATAATCTTTAGAGAAGGGAAATCTTTAAATACCTGAGACATCACCAGTTGCTGAAAACCGGTGGTATCGGCACCAAGATAGTGCGATCCGGTGGTATGGAAGCAATCATTACATGCAGCGCTGACGTGAACCATTGCCGGAATATTAAGCTCGCACATCACCTCATAGATTGGATAGAACGCCTTATCAGCCAAGGACTGGTCCTGCCAATATCCACCTGACGGATCTGGATTTAAGTTGATACCTAAGAAACCCATTTCTTCAACAGTACGACGAATCTCAGGCACTGACTTTCTGGGCGCCACACCTGGAGATTGGGGAAGCTGTGCCACCGGCGCGAAGTTTTTGGGAAACAAATCACAAACACGTCGAATGATATCATTCTGGTGCTCGGTCCAATACAAACTCGTCCACTCATTACCGACATGGTGCTCCATCCAACTTGCACGTGGAGAAAAAATTGTTAGGTCGGTCCCGCGGTCCTGCTGCAGTTTCAGCTGATTTTTCTCAATCGATTCCCGAATCTCCTCGTCGGTTATATCGATCGAACCTTTCTCCCCTTTAAACGAGGGCTCCTTCTCAATCGCTTCTTTTTGCGCCTCTCGATAGGCCCCAACACCAGGAGGAGTGGTCGTGTAATGCCCATGACAGTCAATGATCATATTCTTTCCTAAGTGAGCTCTATAACAATCTATGCACTCGATCTAAATTTCACCAATAACAAGATAATTGCTGAGGTATAAAAAATCAGACTCGAGCACATGGCGTCAATCTAGCTTACAAAAGTGTTCGGAATCGGATATTTCGATGAGTACCAATAAGAGCAATTACTTGGTCATCTTCTGTTCAATTTCGTGCATGATTCTCATTGCTGGCAAGCACTGCTCTATAGAGCTATTGGGTTCTCTTCCCTTGAGGATTGCGGATACAAACTCGCGATCTATTAATTCTATTCCGTTTAACGAAACATCGATATCTGAGACATCTATTTGATTGTTGTGACCATCGTATAAATCGTCATAGCTAGCTATGTAAGTTCCATTATCGCAGATGTATCTGAAATAAGATCCGAGAGGGCCGTTGTTGTTAAATGATAGCGAAAGTGTACAAAGCTTCCCAGTCTCCGTCTTCATCAAAATCGACATATCCATGGCGATTCCCAGATCAGGGTGAATTGCCCCTTGAATAGCGTGCACTTCGGTCACCTCTTCGTCAGCCTGGTATCGAAATAGATCGATCGAATGACAGGCATGATGCCATAGCAGATGGTCAGTCCAGGAGCGAGGTTCACCGTTTGCGTTCATATTAGTTCGCCGGAAGAAATAGGTCTGAATATCCATCTGTTGAATAGACAATTCACCCGCAACAATTTTATTGTGGACCCACTGATGAGACGGATTAAAACGACGAACATGTCCCGCCATCGCTATAAGCCCTGTTTTCTTTTGTTTGGCTAACAGCGCCTCTGAGTCGGCCAATGTATCTGCCATCGGTATCTCGATCAGAACGTGTTTACCGGCTGCCATGGCTTTGAGACCCTGCTCAGCATGAATCTGAGTAGGACTCGCCAATATTACCGCATCTAAATCGGGTAAACCAAGCATCTGATCGTAGTTATCGAATCGGTTGGGGATTGAATATATATCTGCAATACCATCAGCCTTATTAAGCGTAGTGGCCATCACAGCTAAAATCTCTACCTCGTCAATCTGTGCCAAAGCGTCTAAGTGTTTCGATCCAAACGCTCCATTGGCTCCAGCGACGCCGATGCGAACTTTACTCATTAATTAATTCTCCTATGCTACTTATTCTCAAGGATAATGGCTCCATAAGCAGTCGCTGATACAGGAATGTGATAGAGGCGGAATACTTCATCGACATCGTCTTCCAACGCCCCTCTCATTACGTTCCACATAATCATCTCCACACCCTCACAGCCCGCTTCACGCATAAATTCTGTGTGAGAAATCCGAGTATTCGCGAGTGGATCTCGACTTAAATTATCAAGAAACTTCTTATCAAAGTCTGGGTTAACAACACCAACTCGCTCACCTCCGAGCTGATGCGATAAGCCACCCGTGCCCCAGATACCGATATTGATCTGTTCGGGAAATGATGCCACTGCCCTGCCTATGGCTTGACCCAGCTTGTAGCAACGTAGGGCCGTAGGTAGAGGATGCTGAATCACGTTGACGCACACTGGGATCACTGAAGTTGGCCATTCTTTTGGCTGTCCATACGCGATCGATAAAGGCACGGTGAATCCGTGATCCAAATCCATGCTCGCATTTACAGCAAGATCGAACTCTTCGGCCATTGCCGACTCGATGATATGCCACGCCAAATTGGGATAACCACTCATATTTGGAACCTGACGCGGACCCCAGCCCTCATCGGCGGGCTTAAAGGTCTCACCGACGCCGATTGTGAATGTCGAATAACTATCGAGCGAAAACTCAGTAGCGTGATCGTTATAAACAATGATGTTCACGTCTGGAACATTAGTTCGGTGCCAAGCTCTTAACGGCTGCAACCCCTCAAAAAGTTGTCTCCAATAGGTTTCTTGAGTTTTGCCGTTATCCATGGCTGCGCCTAAGCCTGGCACGTGAGATGTACCCATCCCGGCAATTACTTTAGCCATCATTCCACTCCTTAATAGAGCGATTACCGTCAATTGGACGACCACCATCGGTCATCATTTGCTGAAACTCATCAAACGTCAGTCTCGGCTCTGCCATCTGTCCATACATCACCTGTGGCGGCTGCCTGTCAAATGAGATCAACTTAAACGCGTAATAAACATTTGCCCCTAACTTTAAGAGATCGAGAAAGCGACGGTCTAACACCGCCCTCTTCTGATCTTCGGTGATCCTAAAAGTATCCAAGTACGCTTGCTCATCCGCAGCGAATTTATTCCGACACTCGACATTGTTGAGGCTCATTAGGAACATGTTGACGTGGTAACCCTTTCTGTACGTTCTGCTATCAAGAGGATAGGTGCCAGGAATATCGTCGTAGTCTCTTTCCATAAAATTTCCAAATCCAAAATAATATCGGCCTAATAAATCGTTTAGGACCAAAGGGTCTCGATAGAAACAATACCGGCACGAAGATGACATTAAAACTCGGCTGTCAACCACACTGCCTTATGAGTTGCTTCCTATTCGAGCAAATCCCCCACGAGATGATAACAAAAATAGTTGTTAAGGCTGGTCTCAGATCCAAAAAATAAAAGGACTATGGTGATCCTATCAATCGCATCTTTTTTTGTAGACTGGGCCAAATCATTGGTTTCTGAGTTAACTGAAAAGAGCAAGCGGATGGTCTCGCTGGTAATATAGAGACTAGGTAGAAGTACACTAATCACCGTAATAAGTCCCGATAACATGCCATCCTTTCAGAAGAAATAACAGTGGTTCGAACACTAGCCGACCGACTAACTAATTGTTCGTAGATATCGCTAAACGGATTTCATTCGAATAACCCCATACTCACTAAAAAAGAGTTAAGAAATCAAAAAAGAGTCGCCAAAAATATTCATGTGAGTGGATTCGTTCACTTACTCCAACGACTAGGCAAACAAGAAGAGATCTACACACCCACCTTCGTCCGCGACACTGAGCAAATTATCAACTTTGTATGTCCAATTCATGATTATGATGATTTGGTATTTATTGAGAGAGACTATCTGCTTCTTGATGAAACAATTTGGAAAGATCTGAGCGATTACCGGGATCTAAGACTTTCCTGAGGTCTGAACTAGGATTAGTGAAACAACGACTGACGAAACACTGGATCACACAGCGATTTAATGAATAGCAGGCTAAGACTTAGATTGAGAAAATTGATCTTCCGAATGCGTACCGAATATTGAGGAACCGGATTCTAGAAGATGTCATCCTTTATGCGGGAGGCTAAAATACGATCCCCGATTAGATAAAATAAGTTTCAGTCGGTGCCAAATAACAATGGATTTCCATTGGCGGGAGGGACACAAATCAGTTATTTTCCGTCGACGACGAAAATAAAAAACTACGTCGATTGGAGAAAATTTATGAAAAACATCATTAAACTCGTCGGCTTGGCGATGGTCACATTGTCAGCATCGCACGTCGCGATAGCGGAGTCGGTTACTTTAAAGTTCCACACTTTTGTCCCGATGCCAGCCAACTCAAATGCAAAATTCGTGAAGCCTTGGGCTGATAAAGTGGCCAGCGAATCAAATGGCGAAATCAAGGTAGAGATGTATCCGTCAATGCAATTAGGCGGCGCCCCCCCCCAACTCGTCGATCAAGTTAGGGACGGAGTCGTCGATATCGTATGGACAGTAGCCGGTTACACTCCTGGTCGATTCCCCAGATTGGAGGTGTTTGAATTACCGTTCATGCCTGCAACTGCGACCGCCACTTCTCAGGCCATTCAAGAGTATGTAGATACAGCGGCAGCTGAAGACCTTAAAGACTACAAGGTTCTCGCAGTCCACGTACATGCTCCCGGAAAAATCCATACGAAAAACCGCTTGATCAAATCAGTGTCAGACTTAAAAGGTCTTAAAATGCGCGGCCCAACTCGGCCAATTACACAGATGTTAGAAAAACTTGGCGCTACCCCCGTGGGGATGCCCGTGCCGAAGGTAGCTCCCTCACTTTCGAAAGGAGTGATCGATGGGATGGTCGTGCCATGGGAGATTATGCCATCGTTCAAGCTGCAAGAGCTCACAAAAGCACACACGAATATTGCGGGTTCGAGGGGCTTATATACCAGCCCATTTTTGTTCATTATGAATAAAGCTAAGTACGAATCTCTTAGCACAAAACACAAAGCGATCATCGACAAAAATGCTGGGATGGCCTTAGCGAGGCTTGCAGGCGAACTTTGGGATAGTTTCGAAGATCCAGCAAAAGGTCTTGCCGTTAAGGCTGGTGGGCAGTTCCATGAGCTATCTGGAGCACCTTTGAAGGAGATGCAGACAATTGGTGATCAACTTGTTTCCGATTGGATCAAAAACTCTGCATCACGAGGTTTAGACGGAAAGAAACTCGTCGATACGGCTCGTAACTTAATCAGAAAGTATGAGTGATCCGGAATCACCGAGTCCGATGGAAATAATAGAGTCCAACCTAACGAATTGGGTCGGACTCCTCCTTCACAAGTATTCAAGGTCTGCGGCTTTTTTTGGAGGATTTACCTTAGTCATCCTTGTGGCCGTGAATGCATCGTCTATCGTCGGTCGCACCCTATTTTCGAGCCCATTGGTTGGCGATTTTGAGCTTGTAGAGCTCGGTTGTGCGATAGCAATTTCATCATTCCTGCCATTGTGTCTCCTAAAAAAAGGAAATGTGACAGTCGATTTTTTTTCCACGAGATTTCCCCAAAAACTTGTCCATAGTTTGGAAATATTTTCAGATCTAATCTTCTTCCTGGTCGCGGCAACGTTCTCAGTGCGCATGACTTCGGGTATTCAAGATTTCTACAAGTACGGCGAAGAAACTATGCTCCTTCAGATACCAATCTGGATTCCGTTTATCCCGGTCTTACTCTCGTTTTATCTATTGACCGCCTGCGCCACATACCTCCTGGTATCCCGTTGTCTTCACACGCCAAGGATCAACTAACAGAATGGAACGGTTGACAATCGGGATCGTAGCCTTTCCAATTTTATTCGTATTGCTTGTTATCAGGGTGCCAATTGGTCTCGCTATGCTAATCGTTGGGGCTTTGGGAACGGCGATAATTGCTGGCTGGCTGCCGCTATTTTCACAAATGAAAACCAACGCCTGGCATTTGTTCTCCAACTACTCTTTATCAGTAATCCCGCTGTTCCTTTTGATGGGAAATTTCGCGACGAAAGCTGGTATGAGTGAATCGCTGTTTAAATGTGCAAGTGCATTCTTAGGTCACCGAAAAGGTGGAGTCGCAATGGCTGCGATCGGAGGTTGTGCCGGTTTTGGGGCAATTTGCGGCTCATCCTTGGCAACCGCGGCAACGATGGGCAAAGTCGCCCTTCCAGAACTGCGGCGCTTGGGCTATTCGCCAGCCTTGAGCACAGGCGCGCTCGCCGCAGGTGGTACGCTGGGAATATTGATCCCACCCTCAGTGATCCTCATCATCTTTGCCATTCTCACAGAACAAAATATCGCAAAGCTATTTCTGGCAGCTTTTGTTCCCGGGGCGATGGCGGCAATTGGTTACATGCTCGCGGTCGCGATCTATGTTCGAATTAGCCCAGACGCAGGACCAGCCTCTATTAGGATCAACTGGCGCGAGAGATTAAAACTATCAGTATCTATTTGGCATGTTCTGCTAATTTTCATCATCATGATTAGCGGTATCTATTTGGGATGGTTTACCCCAACAGAGGGTGCGGCTATTGGTGCATTTGGTACTGGGCTGGTAGCCTTTTTTCAAAAAGATTTCGATTTTGCGAAGCTGTTAGAAGTTATTGAAAGCACGGCCCTAACGTCGGCGATGATTTTCTTGGTTTTACTTGGAGCGGAATTCTTCAACTCACTGATAGCACTCTCGCAATTACCAGTATTTCTAGTGGATCTCGTTACTAACGCAAACATCGCACCAATTTATATCTTAGTAATAATCCTCCTGTTGTATTTGGTTCTCGGATGTTTGATGGACAGTCTGGCAATGATCTTGCTCACCATCCCAATATTTTTTCCGCTCATAATGACCCTTGATTTCGGCCTAACTGCGGAAGAAACAGCCATTTGGTTCGGAATTCTGACCTTGATCGTGGTCGAGGTTGGTCTAATCACTCCCCCGGTTGGTCTTAACGTATTTATAATTAACAAGATGGCAGGCGACATCCCGATATCGGAGACATTTAAGGGCGTACTTCCGTTTTTTGCGAGTGATCTCATCCGTGTATCTATGCTGTTACTATTCCCGTCAATAACACTTTTCCTGATCCGACTTTTTCCTTAGAAACAAATTCTCTGTTCGAATAAACGTGGTATTTTATTAATTAAAATTTTTTGACTTTTTAACGTGCAAACCTGAGCATTATGATCAAAGCTCTTAGCTATATTGGAATCAAATCAACCCTCAAAGACGATTGGGCCACTTTTGCCACGAAAGTTCTGGGCATGCAGCTTCTCGAAAAGGCCGGCAGCACCGTAATATTTCGTATGGATAATCAGGCGCAGCGTCTATTTGTATCCGAAGAAAACGACGAATCAATTGCGTGCATTGGCTGGGAGGTTGAAACAAAAGCCGATCTGCAGGTCTTCGGTAGTCGACTCGAGTCTAGGGGGGTTGAAGTTCGTCATGGAGCCCAGAGCCTCAAATCAAAGCGTCATGTTGCAGATCTTCTCTGGTTTATTGATCCGGCTGGATTTCGAGTTGAACTAGTTTGGAAGCCAGAACAAAGCGGGGATCAATTTATGCCTGGTCGTCCCATCGAGGGCTTCAGAACCGGACCACTAGGCATGGGGCATGCAGTCCTGCATGTCGCGGATATCAATCAAATGGTAGCTTTTTATCGTGAAATACTGGATTTCCAGCTAAGCGACTATGGGAATAATCCAATCCCATTATATTTCTTTCATGTAAATGAGCGCCACCATAGCCTCGCCTTTGTCGGGTCTAAAAACAGTGGGTTTCATCATTTCATGGTCGAATATGACAACCTCGATGATGTGGGACAAGGATATGATCTGGCCCAAACAGGTCTTGCAGACATCGCATATACCATCGGGCGTCACACGAACGACTATATGATTAGCTACTACGCGTACACCCCTTCAGGTTTCTTTGTAGAAAGTGGATGGGGTGGCCGAATTATTGACCCACAAGCATGGGTGCCTCATGAACTAACACTCGGACCCAGTTTCTGGGGACACGAGAGGCTCTATCTGCCAGAAAACGAGCGAACGACTTTTCGTGACAAGCGATTACAGATAGCGAAAGACGGGCAACGAGCGCCACAACTAGTCAACTGTCCATGGCTTTTTCAAAAGCGGATCTAATATGACAGTATTCGACACAGCCGTCATTGGTCTAGGCCCAGCCGGCGCTACATTAGCCAATTTACTCGCGATGCAGGGTCTGTCAGTTCTCGTTATAGAACGCGAGGCCCAGATCTACGATTTACCACGAGCGGTTCATTTTGATGATGAGATTATGCGTGTATTTCAGAATATTGGCATTGCGAATGAACTGCTGCCAATGGTTCGGGTAAATCCAGGTATGAAATTTGTTGATAAAGAAAATAATCTCTTGCTTGATTGGCCCAGGCCCCAGGACATCACACCGCAGGGCTGGAACGCAAGCTATCGGCTGCACCAGCCGGATCTCGAGCGATTGTTGCATAAGAAACTCAAGGGCTACGATGCCGTAACACTGAAAACCAAAACAAGCGTTACTTCGATCGATCAAACCGAAACTGAGGCTGTCATCCAAACTAAAACGGTATCGACCGATTCCTCGGAAGTTTATCGCGCTCGCTATGTAGTTGGCTGTGATGGGGCCAATTCTAGAACTAGAACAATTATTGAATCAGAACTTGATGATTATGGATTCCAAGAAAGATGGCTCGTAATAGACCTGATCCTCAAAAAACTCAGACCCGATCTTGGCGACCATTCAATCCAATTTTGTCGGCCAGACCGACCAATGACCTACTGTCGAGGACCAGGTACACGCCGTCGATGGGAGATAACGTTATTGGATTCTGAGGATGAGAGTCAAGTCACAAAACCTGATCATATCTGGTCATTACTGAACCCATGGATTACATCAGATGAGGCCTCTCTCGAACGGGCTGCGGTCTATACCTTCAAGTCCCAAGTTGCAAAAAACTGGCGTCGCGGCCGGATATTTCTCGCTGGTGATGCAGCTCACGTTTCGCCACCATTTTTAGGACAGGGGATGTGTATAGGNATCAGAGACGTATTCAACTTAGCTTGGAAATTGGCATCTGTNATNAATAAAGAAGCGGATCATTCACTGTTGGACAGTTACGAGGATGAAAGAAATCCTCATGCTCGNGCATANGTTGAAATGGCTAAAAAAATCGGTCAAATAATTAATTCGATAAATCATGATGACGCTCTAGACGACGTCTCAAGACATCGGGCTCAGTCGGGGGCAATGCAATCAATCACACCAAAACTGGGGCCAAGTTCGCTCACAGCCGCTCAATCTAATTTAAGCCCAGATGTTGAGGGTCGGCCCGCCTCACAATTTCGTATCCAACCAAACGACGACTTAATCGATGATGTATCAGGTTATAAGCACGTGATCGTCAGCAAAACGAGGCCCGTAGGGCTCAATGAAAGTGTTTTTTGGATTAACGCATCAAATCAAAAGGAGGCTGCCAAGCTGCTTGAGGAATTAAATATTAACGCCGCATGGATCCGGCCGGATCGATACATGGGTGCAGGTGCCGCTTCAATGCAAGAACTTTACAAATGTTTGCCCAACTTTCTGAAGAATGCAGCAAAACATGGAGACTCTAATGAAACTAGCATCTCTTAGATCAGATAGTCGTGATGGAACCTTAATGGTAGTCTCTCGTGACCTAACGTCTATGCACAACGCTTCGTCTATTTGCCCAAATCTGCGCCATGCTATAGAACACTGGACGACCATTTTTCCGTTATTAATGGAACTTGCTGCCGATCTAGAAGATGGAGTTTTACAAACAGAATCATACGATCCAACACGATTATCGAGTCCACTTCCAAGATCCTTTCAATGGGCCGATGGTAGTGCGTATCTAAGCCATATGCGTCTGGTTCGGAAAGCGAGAGGGGCCGAAATGCCACCAAACTCAGAAATCGAGCCTTTGCTTTACCAAGGGGGAAGCGACTACTTCCTCGGACCAACCGACGACATTGTTTGCTCTGATACAAGCTGGGGCTTAGATTTTGAAAGCGAAATCGCTATCATCACGGATGATATCCCTATGGGCTGCTCTGTTTCAGAAGCACCTGAGCATATCAAGTTAGTAATGTTGTGCAACGACATATCTCTCAGACTGATTATGAAGCCTGAATTAGCAAAAGGATTCGGCTTCTTCCAATCCAAACCAGCGAGTGCATTTTCGCCTGTATGCGTGACACTTGATGAGTTCGGGGACCGATGGGATAAAGCAAAAATTAATCTTCCATTGAAAACGACGTACAACAGTGAAACGTTCGGAAACGTGCATGCCGGGAAAGATCTGAATTTCGATTTTGCGGAACTAATTGCACATGCAGCGAAAACTCGAGAACTTCGCTCCGGTACGATTATCGGTTCTGGAACTGTTTCGAATAGTAATTATGAAGAGGTCGGATCATCATGCTTGGCTGAAAAAAGAATGATTGAGACGCTGGAAACAGGACAACCAGTTACGCGTTTTATGGAGCCAGGAGACACAATTCGTATCGAGATGATTGATTACGAAGGTAAATCAATTTTTGGCGCCATAGACCAAAAAGTAACCAGCTTTTGACGTCAAATCAGTACATAAATCTGTAGGAGTTGGTTAACCAATGTCTTTGGTGACACCAACTCACATCAACCAGTTGAAACAAAAAATGGACCCTCTTTGACCGCAATATTTTCTGCTAAACAGCAATGGAAGATTACTGCAACTACCGTTGCCTGTGGCGCAGTGTGTGGTGTCCACATTGCCAAACTAGGCCCGTCCATGCCCTCAATCATGGACAATTTCAGCATATCGCTCACGGAAGCAGGAATACTTGCATCAACTTTCACGCTTCTAACTATTTTTACTGGTGTATTTGTGGGTAACACGATGTCCAAGGTGGGAGTCAAGAGATTAATTTGTCTCGCTATGCTCCTCTCATTACTTGGTAGCTTGATAGCGCTAAGTATGAATAACTATATCGGCCTTGTATCGGGCAGAGCACTTGAGGGAATTGGATTAATCATAATGATGATCGCCGGACCAACCGCTGTCTCCCTATTCACTGACGATATAACAAGGGCCAAGCACACTGGCTTCTGGTCAGCCTTCATGCCACTGGGTACCGCCCTGGCCTTCTTAATGGCACCGGCGATGCTGTCTATCGGAGGGTGGCAGGGACTCTGGTCATTCTCAGTTCTCGTCTCACTAGTCGCACTGATAGCGGCCTCACTTTGGATCCCTAATGACCTAAATCGAGCAGCACTGGGCCTTGATTACACTCTCCTTAAGAAAACTTTGAATACGTTCATGCTGATCTGGATTGGTTGTGTTTTCGCGATGCACTCCCTCGTTTTTCACATTATTCTGCAATTCATCCCCGTCTACGGGACGACATCACTAGGTTCATCTTTTTCCACAGTGTGCTACATCGTCGCCGGGTATTGCCTGATCAACGTTTTTGGCAATTTCTTAGCCGGTAATGCGATCCACCGAGGAATCCGACCCTATCGCTTAATATCTATCCACTTCATTGCCGTTCCTTTTTTAGCTATCGCGTTATTTTTCCCCAATATTCCCGATATCGCACGATTCATCGGTCTGATTATTGGAGCATTTTTCACAAGTCTCACTCCATCCGCTGCCTTCACACTCATCGCTAAATTAGCGAAAAAAAAATCAGAAATACCCGCCTTTAATGGTCTAATGCTTCAGGTGCAGGGTGCAGGTATCTTATTCGGCCCGTCGCTTACAGGATGGGCGGTGGAGGCTTACGATTCTTGGACTGCTGCCGGTCTCGTTTTAATATTTGCTTCGATTTTGGTTTTGATAATTATAAATTTAAAAATAAAATCGGTAGATTTATCAGTCTAGATGGGTATCAACATGGATCTAATTGACCAGCAGCAGCCGTATCGTAACACGCCATTCCAGGGGCAGCACATCCAGACAAAACCCTTGGCAGCCGCCATGGGAGGCGAAATCCTCGATACTCAGATAGTGGATCTGACCGAAAACTCTTTCCTCGAGATCGAAAAAGCCCTACACCATCACAAAATGATATTTTTCAGGAAGCAATCTTTGTCGCTTGCTGACCAAGAACTTTTTACGCTTCGTTTTGGTGAGTTTGGTACTGATGCGTATACAAAAGGAATGATGGGGCATCCAGATGTTCAACCGGTGATAAAAGAAGCTACAACCAAATCAAAGATGATTTTTGGTGGGGGTTGGCACACCGATTCGCCATTTCTTGCGCAGCCTCCTTCGGTAAGCATCCTTAATGGTGTAGAAATACCCCCATATGGAGGAGATACCATCTGGTATAACTCTGTACTGGCCTACGAGAGCCTCTCTCCCACTATGAAAAGTATCCTCAGCCCTCTACGTGTACACATGTCAGCACAAAATGTGATCGACTCGATGAAAACTCTTGCGCAAGATTCTCCATCGGCGTCAAAGATGAGTGACATGGAGTTAGAACTCGATATTCAATCGATGCTTGACGGATCCTATCATCCCTTAATCCGGAAGCATCCCGATTCTGGTGAGATATCGCTTTACTGCGATGCAGTTTATGCGGTGGGACTCGAAGGAATGACTGAAAGGGAATCAAGACCATTACTCGAATTCTTAGTTGCTCACCTGACCCAAGAAATGTTTAGTTGTCGGTTGAGATGGGAGCCTCATACAGTTGCTGTCTGGGATAACCGTATTTGCTTACACCGAGCATTCAACGATTACGACGGATATAGAAGAGAAATGCATCGAACGACGGTCAAAGGAGAGATACCTATCGCCGCCTTCCGAGGATGCAACCCTCAGAAAGTATTCACTTAGAACTCGCCACGAAAAGTAAATATCCGACCAAATTTAATGCTTCCATGATGGATCACTACGGTCGATCAGCCTAACCAAAGCTGGCCATTCAGGATGTCTGACCTTCGCGCCAGCTTGAGCCGCCCCACCCTCGAACTGGTCGCGCGTCTTGATCATCACATCATCTCGAATATAATTGACCTGACCCGAGGCCATGGCTCCGAGCTGAACCTCGGCATTACGGATAAACGCCTGATGCCTGGCCAACGCCCATGCACAATTTTTACCAGCCGTTAATAATCCATGGTTCTTCAGGACCAACGTATGGTTCTTTTCTCCTAGCGCTTTGGCAATTAACGGACCCTCCGATCCATCAAGCACGATTCCCTCGTAGTCATGGTAGCCGATCCGCTCGAAGAACTGGCATCCCTCCTGCGTAAGCGGAATGACCTCATGATCCAGCGCACAAATAGACTGTGATATCGGCTCATGAGTGTGCAAGACACAGTGCAGATCCTCACGACAACTGTGAACCGCAGAGTGTATGACATAACCAGCTTGATTCACCGGCCACTCAGATTGTGAAACCGGATTACCTTCTATATCGATCCGTATAAGATCTGACGCTCTGATTTCTTCGTACCTCATACCAAAGGGATTAATCAAGAAATGTGATGTCCCTGGAATACGAAGAGTGATGTGGTTGTACACCACTGATGTCCATCCATAGCACGCAACAATTCGATAACATGCTGCTAATTCGATTCGCGCCTCCCACTCAACCGAATCCATCCCCTTTGGCGATGAAGGCACAACGACCTCAAATCGATCCGACATAACCTGTGTATAAGCATTCATATCACTATCACCTCCTAATACGGCAACCCAACATAATTTGTCGCGAGTACTCTTTGATAATCTTCAGATTGGCATAAATACTTAAATTCGGCCCGTCTCATGCGCTCAGCGAATCCATCCTCGTTATCAAATCGATGTAAAAGTGAAGTCATCCACCAGCTAAATCGCTCAGATTTCCAGATCCGATCCAGGGCTCGGTCAGAATACTCTTTCAATAGCCGCTCATTTTTATCTTTAAAGAAATGGACAAATCCCTTCGACAAGTAATAAACATCTGAAAACGCGAGATTTAATCCCTTAGCGCCTGTCGGTGGAACAATGTGACCGGCATCACCCGCAATAAAAAGTCTACCGAAAGATAGTGGTTCGCAAACAAAACTACGAAGAGGAGCAATTGATTTTTCAAGCGACGGGCCCGTCTCCAGATCATTGGCAATTGCTGATGGTATTTGACGTTTCAAGGTATCCCAAAAACGATCATCTGACCATTGTTCAACGGAATCTCCAGCAGGACATTGCACATAGTAGCGACTCAAACGATCGTTCCTCATTGAGCACAGCGAAAAACCATCTTCATGACTCGCATAAATGAGTTCATGATCAGCCGGCTTCGTTTCAGATAAAATACCCAACCAGCCAAATGGATAAACCCGCTCAAATTCATTCTTTTTATCCGCAGGAATCGCCTGACGCGAAATCCCTCTGAAGCCGTCGCAACCAGCAATAAATGTTGGATGGACCTCAAAATCTTCATTTTCATGAGAGCCGGTGATCTTGATCTGATCCGAAACAAGGTCGTGTATTTTTGCATTAGTAACAGACTCCAGAATCTTGATTCCATTTCCGGAAACCGCCTCAAATAAATCCTTGGTAACCTCGGTCTGCCCGTAGACCGTTACTTGTTTACCGGTCAGCTTCTCTATATCGATACGGAGCTCATCGTCCCCATAGGTGATTCGGAACCCACTGTGTCTCTGACCCTCTTGCAAGACACGATCACCGAGGCCAGCATCCTGCATTAAGTTAACACTGCCTTCCTCTAAAACACCTGCTCGTATTCGCTCCAGCACGTGATGCATAGGCTGTCGCTCGATGATTACTGAGCTGATTCCCTCAAGAAGTAATAGTCGAGACAGCATTAGTCCCGATGGTCCGCCTCCTAGAATTGCTACATCTGTCTGGTATTTGGTCATAACACTCTTGCCATAGCTCGAAAACACGAATCATCATACTGCTTCTGCGACTAAAATTAGTCTTCGATTCTTACCTAAGTGGCTCCGTAGCCTCCCCCACCCGGCGTCCCTAGTCGAAGAATATCGCCAGGATTTAGAGTGACACCTGACTGCATAGATGCAAGCGTCTTTTTTATACCTGAGAGTTCGACCTCACAAAATCCACCACGGGCATCACCGCCACCATTCATCCCAAGCGGGTAAATGCCATGCTTACTTGATCGCAAGGTAACAGAAGTAACTCCCTCAAGTATCTTATAGGTTCTAACGAAACCATTCCCGCCCTCGAATACTCCCCGGCCTCCTGAGTCTTTTAGGATTTTAAATTCTTCTGTTCTAATCGGAAATTCTGTCTCTAGCATCTCGATCGACGCAACTTTCCCGTTGGTTTGGTTGCAATGACAGCCCGTTTCTCCGATATATCCTTGCATTGCACCTACACCGCCTGCAAACAGTTCATATTGTATGAGTATTTTCCGATCTAGGGCGTGAGCTAAGGTCATAGCTCGACCACCCCCACCATCTGCTCGAGCGAATTGGGGAGCACTCTCACCGAAGGCAGCAAATATCGACTCAATAATCGCATGCAGTGCTGGATTGTAGGTATTAACAGGTGCGGGAAAGTGGGGATCAACAACCGTACCTTGACGAGTCTTCAGAGTGAAACAATCAAACACTCCCTGATTAACGGGTGTATCGATTCCCGTAATTGCAATCATCACATAGGAGCAAGCCGCCTTAACCAAGTGTGGTCTGACATTAATCGGCCCCGCACCCTGTGGATCTGTCTCTGAAAAGTCAAAGGTAATTGATTTTCCTGTTTTTGTGACCTTAACGCGAACAGCCTTGGGTGTGTCTAGATCAATGCCGTCGTGATCAATTAAACGTACAGAACTTTTCTCGAAATCATCAAGATCTTCCAATCTCCCTTTGATCAGTCGCTGAGTACATCTCCTGTGATAATCAAACGCCGAGAATGTTAAATCTATTCCAAATCGATCAAATAGCTGCTTGACTCGACCTGCGCCTAGGGTGCAAACCCCGATCTGCCCTTCCAAGTCTCCTAAGACGAGCTGAGGGCTGCGACTATTTCCCCGCAACAGCACGTATGCTTCGCGATTTTTTTGGCCAGAACTCATTAGTTTGATCGGCGGTATGTGGAGACCCTCAAAGAAGGTATCTTTAGCTGTTGCCGGGCAGCTTCCGGGAGCTGCGCCACCAATATCGGACTTATGCGCTATCGAGGCTGCGAATGCCACAAGCTGACCATCACAAAAAACCGGAACTGCAACAGCAAAATCTGGACTATGTGGACTACCGCCTTCCCACGGCGAGTTAGTGAGGAACACGTCACCATCTTTTATCTCATCATTCGTGTAACAAGAGAGGATGCCAGAAATTACCGCTGGAAATGCGCCTATATGGATTGGAAGAACAACTTTTTGTGCAGCAAGCGAGCCATCTCCTAAGAGCACCGCACAGCTCGCATCATGACTTTCTCTGATGATCGATGAATAACCTGAACGGAATAAACCAGCTTGCATGTCGTCTACAATTCCACGGGCCATCGACGCGATCATTTCAGCCTCAAATTTAGTCACTACAGAAATCTCCAATGTAGAGCCGCTGAAGCTAGCCTAACCAAACTTACCCTGCCGATCTAAACCAAAACAGATTGGACCAAAAACAATGTTTGTTGTTATCCGATTGACAGGCCATCTGATAAATGTTGTTTAAACAAAAAGGGGGATCACTTTATGGAACTTATATGCACCCTGACGAGTCCTTACGCTCGCCGGGTCCGAGTCTTGGCGCATGAGCTAGGCATTAAAGATCAACTCAAAATTCAGGTAGTTAAGCCTAGAGAATCATCAGATTTTTTATGGACGATCAATCCGATGGGTAAGGTCCCGACACTACGACTCGACGATGGTTCTAGCATCTACGACTCGCTGACGATCTGCGATTATCTGATCGCAACGTTCTCGCCGGAGTGGGGCATAAAACAACAGATTAGTTATTGGGACTACAGAACGCGGCTCTCGATGCTAAATGAGATGAGTGATGCGGGCACACAAGCCCGGAGGTTAAAGAATCAAGACCCACCACAACAAAATGCGGCTAGTTTCCAGTTCGACAAGATCCACCGTGGTTTGACGCATATCGAGGACACCTGGATAACACTAGAATCAGACCTTTCTATGACCTCAATCGGCCTCGGATGCACGTTTGACTGGTTCTTAAATCGGTTCCCTGAGATTAAGTGGACCGTCTCATACCCGGGGATTACCAGTTGGTTCAACGAATTTAAACTGCGCGAATCAATGGAGAACTCGCAGATTCCATCCTAGGTTTCATGGGATCTATGGATGTTCTAATTGTGTAAAAATTTCGGTTGGTAGGTCTTGTCCAATCCCAGCTGATAGAGCGAGCCGCATTGTGATTCCAGCAACGACCGCGAACTGAAGCCCTAACCCAAGATCGTTCACAAAACACGTCCGCTCTTGAGGTTTGACTCGCCCGTTAACCGCACCCGAGATCAATTCCGGAAGCGTTGGACACACGGCAAAATCGAATTTATCCGAAATGCTCCAACCACGACCGCTGGAATGATCAGGGACGATCAGATCGTCAGACTGCGTTAGTATCGGCTTTCCATGCCCAACATGCACGCAGACTCTGTCGGCAAGCTCAAGACACTGCCTTGAGATTTCAGGCGGCTTAATTGAGCCAACATGCATGCCCGCCTCAAAATGCTCAACCTCGAACAATGAATCTATCGAGCTGGTCGCGCACAGAACGATATCGGCCCCCTCGACTGCCTCTATTAAAGAATCGACAGCATGTAACTCCCGATTGAACTGTTGACTCCACGCTCTACAAAACGTTTTCACATTTTCAGGATTTGGACTGAAGATTCTTATCACCTCAATATCGGGGCGTACAGCAAACAATCCCATCAGTTGAGAGCCAGCCTGCCAACCAGAGCCTATGATCGCTGCCGTCCGGCTATCAGCTCGTGCCAGGTGGTGCGTACCAAGGGCGCTCGTCGCTCCAACCCGCATCCGCTGAATAACCCCGTCGGGCATTATCGCTAATGGCTCACCTGTTTCGATTGAGAACACTAGAATAAGACCGGTATAGCGAGATCCAGGAGCAGCAGGAACCTTTACCCGACGGTAACTATCTCCTATTTTTGGCCAAGTAACGATATCTGAGTTGATCCTTACAGCCCCAACGCCTAGCCTTGGAGCAATACCATCCATCGTCTTCAGACCATAGACAGACTTACCACTTGGGACAAGCGTGTCAGACCGTTGTCGAGTGACGGCGGCCCCTGACGCAAAATCTAAGTAAGCGTCATGCAGAGCGTCGATACACTGATCCATACGGAGGATCTCTGTAATTTCTTGGTTATTTAAAATACGCGTCAAGTTTCTGGCCCTTAATAATGTTCCGTCGGAGCATTCGTACCTCTCCAGCCGGGAAATCATTTCGCGCATGACACGTCGACCAGTTATCCCAAATTACGAGATCTCTCTTACTCCAACGGTGCGAAAATGTCGCGTCACTCCCATCAATCGAATGGAACAAGGTCATCAAACAGTTTTCAGCTTCGGTTCTGCTTACACCGTCACCCTCGAGACTAACTGTGCAGAGTGGGTTAACGTAGACAGCAGCCTCTTGCGTATTTGGATGGCTGATCACACTGGGATGAATCGCACTCTTGGCACGTCCGCTTAAACCATCACCGGTTGGACGATCTGCTATATTTCGATAGTCAAAACTGTGACGCCCACTCAAGTATTTTAGTTGACTTACAAGGCTTTTCGGTAGCGACCGGAAAACTGTACGCATATCGACAAAACGGGTCTCGCCTCCCACTGACGTGACTTCTAGAGCGTAAAGAATAGTCGCTCGGTACGGTTCGTCTATAAAACACCCGTCATGATGGAGCCACATTTCGCCGTCAGGCAACGAACCGATGGGGATACCATCTTTACGGACATTGGTAACCAGCCCCATGTATTCAGCGTACGGTGACTTTTCTGCTCGATCAACTGAAGGTCTCGAGCGCTTCGATGGCTCCCCAAAAATTTGTGTGATCTCAAGTTGCTGCGCTTCAGTCAATTCTAAATCCGGAACTATGAGCACACCATAACGATCAAGGGCATCATTAAGAAGCCGCTTCGCTGATGCCGACACATCAAATAAGTTCAACCCATCAACAATCGCTCCAAACTCTGGTAATATTGCTTCAAAGTTTAATTTTTTCATGGGTTTAGGATATATTTCTCCATTTTCGCGTCCACCCCATTCTTTTTCATTTCCTCTAACCAGATTCGATGAATATCAGGATTCTGATCTTCATACTCGATCTGATCACCACCATCTTTTAAGCTGGTCGACACCGCACCCTTTTCACCCGGTTTTATCCCGAGGAGTGAACGTCTATTTGCCGTCGTAAACGGATACCGGGTACCTCCGATTCCTGTAGCAAGATAACGCGCAGGGTTGGTCGATGTATTGAAGTGTTGATGGAACTGCTGATCAGCTGGGGGGAATACGACACCGTGTTTCCAGTCGACCCTCGTAAAGTTAGGATCACCGTCGTACCAAAGCAAAGAATATCCGTGACCAGTCACGCACATGACATGGAATCCCGGACCATGCCGGTGACCTTTTTTATAGGTCCCAACGGGCATTTCAGATATGTGGGCGTGCATTACTCCGTCAGCAAGAACGAACATGATATTTGTTCCACCAGCACCCCGGTCACCCCACGCACGCAGTTCGATTTCGGCAAGATCTGGGACAAAATTAGTTTCCCACATGTGATTTCCTTGCCGGATTTCGTGAAAATCGCCATCACCCGTGAAGTAACCATCCTTACCTGCTCGAATCGAAAAATCATACGACTGATCGAACACAAATGACTCGTCATTGAATAAATTCATCACTGTTGCACAATTTGTTGTTGCGACAATCAAAGCCCTATCATTACCGCTTCCATTGAAGTGGCGATATTTAGCATTCAAAGGGATTGCGAACAGACTGCGAGGACCCCACTCAAAAAGATGCTTCGATCCATTCGCAAGCTCGACCTGAGTTGATCCGTGACCCTCCAAAACATATATCACCTTCTCAAAGAGATGCTGTTGCACTGCAGTCGATCCACCCTTAGCAATCTCCAGCAGGAACATACTTGAGAAGTCGCCACGTCCTTTGAGATGAACAGCTGCACCATCACAACCAAATCGATTCCATGGCTTGACTGGGACCTCGAACAGGTCAATACCAACATCTTCAACAACAGGGATACCCTCTGCATTTACCCACTCTAAGTAGGGATCAACACCATACCGAGGTTCACCGACATTCATAATTCCT
The DNA here is from genome assembly GCA_002730235.1 of Gammaproteobacteria bacterium. GTDB lineage: Bacteria > Pseudomonadota > Gammaproteobacteria > Pseudomonadales > Litorivicinaceae > HIMB30. The sequence goes on from PBZS01000026.1 coordinate 37,782, forward strand.
CCTAATGTTTCAATTGCTGAGCTGTGTCAAATACTAGTGACTTAATGACCAATGGAATGACCCCAGGGGGATTAATCATTTCTCCAACATCAATAAAATCCAGGTCAGATAAGACTACGCCATCTAACGATAATAAATAGTCGCCCTTGTTCAACTCTTTGCTCAATATACGACCCAGTAAACGTCCGACGTCCCCATCAATCACCAAAACCAGTGGCGCAAGTCGCTCTGGACTACACAATGCTCCATCTATGGCATCGGCTATTGCCTTAAGACGTTGATAACTTGGATCTCCGCTCCAAGAAAAGGCCAGAGCAATGGGACTATTCTTATTAATATCCCGCATCTGACATGCATCGATGATCTGCTTGGCGACCAATCCGGAATCAATATCTTCTTGAGATAGATCGATGCTTGGATGAACTACCGGCACATTTCTCAACGGCAAAAATTCAAGACCATTTGCAAAAATTGTCTTGCCTGAAACCTGAACAGTAAACTGAGAGGCACCAATCACGGTCGCTCTAATACCGTGTTGCACGTCTACAGTAACCGGGACACGCTGAGCTGTTATTAACTGTCTGTTAATTTCTTTTGCGAGATCGTACGCAAGATCTCCCAAGGGTTGGGTCGCTCGTCCATAAATGAATTCCGATACGCCACCGGAAAAGCTCATCTCCTCCGGAACAACAGGCCAAGAAAGTGGTTCTGTGAGAAGTAATGTATCCAAAAGCGAATCGGGCTCAGATCTTGAAATCACTGACACAAGAACTTCGGCCAGGCAGACAACGATTTGTTGTCTTTGTGTGTCGGAGATATCAGAAACATGGTCAAACAAAATACCCAAACGATTCGACACTACGCGGATCGAGTCGTCGCAACGCACCCAACTCCCGCCCTCATCCGTGGCCATTAGGCGTCCACCAACGGCACAGGCAGCTATGGACACAATCCTCCCCTCGTCAATGAGCGTGAACTTAGTCGTACCTCCACCAATGTCGACATGTAAGACCTTCTTTTTGAGCCGACGAGACCGTTCGATAGCCCCAGAGCCATGTGCGGCTAGAACGCATTCAAGGCGGTGTCCAGCCGTCGCGCAAACAAATTTACCCGCCTGTTCGGCGAATAACTCGTCTATAGCCTTGGCGTTTGATCGCTTAATCGCCTCGCCCGTGAGAATAACTGCACCAGAATCCACGTCATGCTTATGTAACCCAGCGTTAAAATACGCCTGCTCGATGTACCTACCTAAAACATCAGCGTCAATAAGTCCGTTGTTTAAGAAAGGCGTAAAGTGAATCGGTGATTGCCACAAGATTTCCCGCTTAATAACTTCGTATCGGCTCGAAAGCCCCTGCGTTCGTCGCTGCAGATGAACCTTCGCAAAGATTAGATGGGACGTTGATGATCCAATGTCGATCCCCACCGTCACAAGCTCGATATGCTCTTGCTCCCAAATAGAGTCAGCAACGGCTTTCCTGCTGTGGACTGATGGATGGTGATCGTGCCCTTCGTGGGCTCTTACTGGATTCATAAAAGCTTAGATATCTAACTAAAATCAGGAAAAAAACGCCGGTGTTACCGGCGCTTTCTCAACTTACCTAATCGCAGAAATAACTTCTTGAATCACGGTGTCGGGGGTACCGTATGCGGTACTCACAAGCCCAGCAACTTGATCACCAGAAATCGGAGACAGATCAAATCCGCTCTTCTTGGCGTCAGCCAAAAAATCAGAATCACTCATAGTCGCTGTGAAGGCGGCCTTGAGCGCTGCCGCGCGATCAGCAGGCACTCCAGGAGGCGCGACGTAGGGACGTCCAAGCCCTTGACGAGCAAACATCAAATTAAGCATTTGAGTCTGCTTCTTGGAGTTGTAAGTCTTCACCAAATCCATGACCAGGGGTACGTCCGGAAGTTCAGGATGAGCGACCGTTGACATTTGCATAAGCAAAACGAGATCACCACTCGCTAGCAGATCCTTACTTTTAGATTTGATCGATGACCAAGACCAACCACAACGAGCATCGAGCTCACCCGCGATCATGGCTTTCACTACATCTTTACCACCGCCGTAAGGGCCTACAACCTTGAACTTAGTGCCAAGTACATAGTTAAGTAATTTTGGGAATTGATCAGTATCAGATCCGCTTCCATTGCCACCAGCCAAGACTTCACGTGTCCGCAAATCTTTCCATGATTTGATACCAGTCTTCGTGGTCGTCGCACAGATAGACACTTCATTATTCGCAGAGCCTATCCACTGGAACTCGTCAGCTGAAAACTTAGCCTTCTTGTTTCCGAGTAGTGGCTCAAATGGAACCCCTCGTGAAACAGCGCCTATTGCGGTGCCATCCTGAGGAGCGCCCTCCCATAACCAATTGGTGAGCTTAACGCTACCCGCTCCAGGCATATTTTTTGGAACGATATTCGGATTACCTGGGATGTGCTTACCCATATGACGGGCAATCAATCGTGCATAACCATCGTATCCACCGCCTGGCTTGTAACCAATGTAGAGCTCGACGTCTTTTCCTTTATAGAATTCTGCTACGGCGTCCGCTAGTACTCCCGCTGAAGCGGTAACACAAGCCAGACCGATTACTGCAGATTGAAGAAGTTTTTTCATAATTTTTTCTCGTTTACCTGTTACAAATTCTTCCACTTCCAGACTAGATAATTCGGTTCAAAATGTAAGTCCTAGCTCATACCGTTTTAATATTGGCCAGAATATTACCCAATCTTACTAATCCTATATGGTGGGAATGATTCCTCTCAATTCGGGGAACATCGACCTGACAAGAGACTCAGGCCACGCTATGTGGAATCCTTGATCGAACAAGAAATAAATCAGACAACCAATCACAACAACATAGGCCGCCGTCATCCCGAGCGACTCATTCCCACGTATTCGCATATAACCTATGACAAACAAAGTAGAAGCAACCAAAATACCACCAACCCACCAGGCGAACACGAAGCCACAGAGCCACAAGAAAAACTCAAACACTCGAAAGTTATATGACGTCCGGGCGAGACCACCTAGATCCGACGACAGATCCAGCGCCGAGCCCTCTGAATAACCTTCGTTACCCCGTCGAAAAATTGCGTTTGATAAGGTAATCAATATGATTGCTAACGTGATAACGATGATAACCTGAGGCGCTCCTTGAGACTCATCGTCCCATCCCAACGAGTTTATTAAAGCCCATACCAATAAGCCGACAAGGCCAACCGCAAACATGTCAGTTATACGGAACTGTGGCGCCGAAAAAGCAAAGATGTCGATTTTCTCTTTTCTTATAAAAACTCGAGTAAACAAAGGTTGTAGTAAACTCAGAGCCGCCAGCACAAGCATGACGGCGCATACTGGCTTCAGGACC
>PBZS01000027.1 GCA_002730235.1 Gammaproteobacteria bacterium
GGAGAGCAGTTATCAGTGGACAGTAACCGTCAAGGCTATCAAGGCAGCTAAAAAGGCTCTGGACGCTGGCGACGATAAGGCGGCTCGTGAGCTTGCTCATAAGGCAATGGATCTGGTTGAGGCAACACGTCTCCAGGCGAAGATTGAGTCCGAAACCTGGCAGATGCGGGTCCCTAAGTAGCTGGGCGCTGAAAACAAAGAAACGCGACCCTTCGGTCGCGTTTCTTTGCTTGATTCGATTGATCGATAGCGAATTAAGTCCTAATGACCACAAAAACGTTGTTCTGAACGAGTTTGGTCACAAATGCACTAGTCGAGGCTTGGGCGCTGTTAGCCTGTCTCGCCAGGATAGTCGGCCATACCGGGATTAGTGCTCATTCCCACGACCTTCGGATTGTTCACTTTGCTCAGTCTTAGGAAGTCATCGGTTCCCTTGTTCGCAAGAATATAGTCCCGGATCACGTCCCAGATCAGACGCCCATCAGGGGTCCGGTTCACGGTAGCCCAGCCGGTTACTCTGTAAACCTTTTTGGGGTCGATGGCAGCGCCGCTATCGAGTCGAGCGTCAGTGATCCGCTCGCCTAACCCTTTTTGGGGCGCTACGGTATAGTCCATACCTCCGATCCGAACCATGTCTCCTCCAGATTGGAGATACGGATCCGGATCAAACAGGTTATCCGCTACGGCTTCAAGGGTTTGAAGTAGCTGCTCACCGGTCATCTCGGATACATAGGTCTCAGAATATGTCGTAGCAACCTGACTCATGACGTCATCCATCGTGATCCAGTCGCCTTCGAGAGTGGTAGTGCCCCAGCGAACGCCTGCCGACATTGCGACGTCCGCATCATACTCCCAACGCAACGCATTACAGATCACTTGATCCCACGTGCCCATGAAATTTCCACGACGGTAGAGTAGCCGATCGGCCTTAGCGAGCTTTTCGGTCAGAATCTCATCATAAGTCTTGCCCACCCAACTCGGTGTGAAGTGTACGTCCTTACGGCGGCTCTGTATGATAGTATCAGTGTACTTGGTCTGACGCATTTGCGAGATGTAAGACAGCATCTCCCTATCTGCCTCGAGCCAATCGCTGATCACAGGAAACATCTGATATGAAAGCCCCTCAAGCTGACTATCACCAAACTTAAAGTCCATACAGCCCACAAACTTACCATTGGACCCGGCGTTCGTGACCCAGCAATCGTGTCCAGCGGGATTCTTGACTTTCACGGGGAGCGGGCAACCGTCATGTGTATGCCCGCCAAAGACCGCGTTAAGTCCGGGAACCCTCTCAGCCATCTTTATGTCCACGTCCATTCCATTGTGCGACACAAGAACAACAGCGTCAGGTGACTCGTCGCCGCGAATCTGCTCGACGAGTTCAGCCATATCATCTTCACGAATACCAAACGACCAGTCAGGGAAGAACTCTCTCGGGTTGGCATTTGCTGTACGAGGAAATGCTTGCCCTACGACAGCAATCCGGGCGCCGTTGATCTCCTTTATGACATAGGGCTGGAATGCGTGTCCTGTGTCTTCGTCATAAAGCCCCCGCCCATCGAAACGTTCGACCAGCGCTGGGTAATCATCGCCGAACAAGGAGTCTTCCAGTACCCGAACGTTTTGGCCGATAAAGTCGCCCTTGAACAGAGCGACATTAGAGAGCACCTCATCTTCACGGTAGGTAAATTCCCAGTGTCCGACCATGACATCAATACCGAGAATGTTTGAGGCTTCGACCATGTCAACTCCTCGCGTCCACAGCGATGTTGCGGAGCCCTGCCACAGGTCTCCACCATCGACCGTGAGCGTATTCGCTCGTCCACCGGCCTGTGTGCGTAAGCTGTCCAGCAAGGTTTTGACATGTGCAAAACCGCCGGTACGACCCAGTCGTTCTGCATGTTTTGAAAAGTTGAGATACGTGAAAGCGTATTCCTCTGGTGTTCCTGGCTCAAATCCATTTGCGTCGAGGAATTTTTCGCCAACGATATGTGGGAATCGACCATAGGCGTCACCTACTCCTAGGTTCACATTGGGCTCCCGGAAATAGACTGGTAGAAGCTGCCCGTGTACGTCTGTCACATGGAGGATTCGCACATCACCATCCATCGGTTTGTCATAAAAACTGGGTGGTGCAGAATTATTTGCGAGAGCGCGCGTGCCTGAGATCACTGGAATCGATCCAGCCGCAGCTGCGGTTGCCATGAGTTTCATAAATTGACGGCGATTGAGAGAGTTCATACTGGTACCTGTAGTCGTTTTAAAGATTCGCTTGAAGGGCCGTAACGCTGTGCTAGCATTCGGCCAAGTTTCTGTTCACACCCGAGTGTAAGTCGTTTGCAAAAGATCCTTCAAAAACTTTTGTTATTGTTTACGGTAATAGGTTTATCACTACCAGCTAACGCAGACGTTGTGAAGCCTGCATTAGTTGAAGTTAGCGTGTTTTCCGATGGGTCAACGACAGTAATAATTCGGACAAGTGTTGAGGCTTTATTAACTGGAATCGATGGACGGTATCGGAACACACAAGATGCACCGAATTCCGAGGAATACGATAGGTACAGAGAGCTTGAATCGGATGAACTAAAAAGAGTATTCGAGGAGTTTCATGCACAGCTGTTGAATGGAATTTTTCTGATGGCAGACAGTAAAAAAATTTCTCTCTCACTGGACGTGGTCGACGTACCGTCACCGGGGTACACAAAAGTACCGCGGGTCAGTGTGATCGAACTGAACGGGAACATCCCGTTTGGGGCCAAGGAATTACAATGGTATTATCCACTGCGTTTTGGGGATCAAGCAGTCCGAGTTCGACAGGTAAACGAATCCGGCGGTGAGTACCATTGGTCCGGGTACCAGTGGATTAAAGAAGACGAACCGTCGAAACCGTTTTCTCTGACTGAAGTCTACACAAAACCAACATTCTCCTCGATCGCCCCTACGTACATAGAGGTCGGCGTTTCACACATCGTACCCAAAGGGCTGGACCATATACTGTTTGTTCTCGGTATCTTTTTAATCTCGATGCGACTGAGACCCCTGNTTNTGCAGGTTACAATGTTTACAGTGGCACACTCGATAACCCTTNCTCTGGGTACNTATGGTCTCATTTCGTTACCTCCAAAGGTGATTGAACCGATGATCACTCTCTCTATCGTCTATGTTGCTATCGAAAACTTACTGACCGACCGATTAAGTCGTTTCCGGCTCCCGGTTGTATTCGGATTCGGATTACTCCATGGGCTCGGGTTTGCATCGATATTGACCGAATTTGGGCTGCCGGAAGACCTCTATTTATCGGCTCTGTTATGGTTCAATCTCGGCGTCGAGTTCGGGCAACTCGCAATTCTTATTGGCGCCTATCTAGCGATCACGATTTGGTTTAATGATCCCTCGAGATATCGACGTGTTATCACTATCCCCGGATCTGTTTTGATTGGGGCGATTGGTGGATTCTGGATGCTAGAGCGTGTCGTTTATTTTTACGTCAGTTAGCAGGCGGCAGGTTTCTGATCGTTTCTTCAATTTCATACGCATAAAAGTCAACGATATCAGGCATGCCGTACTTGGGCGGCGCCAACGCGTCACCGAGGGGACTCAAAAAAAGTAGGGTGGGGGTTCCAAATCCCTCGTACCGACTAGCAAATTCTACGGTTGTCGTTCTGGTTCCGTTAAAATCGGTCATGGGCGCTGCGATACCGATATCGACGGTGGTGAACCGGACCTTCTCAGCGAACTCCCCTGAAGCACGGAGGGGTTGCAAGATTTCTTTTTCGAGTCTGAGGCAAAACGAGCAATCAGGTTGGGTGACCATGACAACCCACGAGCGCGAATCACGCTGAAAGAAAGCCGGCTCCTCCAGTATTGAGCTGGCGTTCGTGGAAATACTCAACGCGGTCAATGCGATAACCAGCATAATTCGGGGCATCATATATTCTCTATGAGATCTACAATCATAGTGGCAGCATCGTCCGCGTAAAGATCACGGAAGAAGTGATCCGCTCCCTCAATAATTTTAATACTCAGGTTGCCCTGACCAGAAAGGCTATCAAAATCGCCTTCAACATTTGGTACTATCGTGTCTTCTGATCCACCGATTACCAAGATCGGCATATTCTGTATTTTTGCAACATTATATGGGGTGCTGTGTGCGGGATTATCCTCGTATTCAGAGATAAATGCGCCGGCTGTTACACGTGGCTTTTCGCAATAGATAAACTTGGGAACATCGACATACTCAGTGTCTGGTAGTTTGGAAAATTCGGTAAGAAGCGTTCTTAGATCCAATCCAGTATCTTTTTTGTAATTTTTAATATTTCTCTCGTTACGCGATAAACCAGAGGCAATTAAGACTCCCCCGACTATCGATGGATCTGAAAAATTTTTTGCTAGGAACGCAGATACCTGTCTCCCACCGCGAGAGTGTCCCGCCACAACAATCTTTTCAAACCCTTCTTGCTTTAGATATTCAACCCACGTCCCTAGCTCGTTCAGCGAGTCCTCATATTTATGTGTGTGGTCTATGTCGCAAGCCGTCAAAGTGGCGTAGTTTTTTGTTGACGCTTGTATGGCCTCACCCATTCTATTTTTATCATTTAACGAGAGATTCGGCGTTAGGACAGGATATCCGTAATCGTCAGATAAGAGGGTCGCTAAGGTTTTTATTATTTCCATACGGTTGTGAGCCAGGGTGCCGTGCAGCAGGACGACAGCTACTTCGCCGTCAGCCTCATACAAGTCGCCGGCCAATCCCTTGTAGTTAATTGAAGTCTGGGCCGAGGCACTCGTGACATTGAGGAGTGCGGCCAAGCAGAGAAAATAAACGAGTTTAAAAATTTTCATGGTGATTCTCCTGAGGTCCTGAGTCTATCATTGCCAGATTAAGTGTAATTTACCTACCAAACCAGATTGTGGATTTTATCGAATAAAAAATGAAGTAGTATTATCAATTAGCAGTTTACGTTTGCAGCGGTTGTTTATATCCCGCGTCCCCACCAGTTTCAGTGATAGAGGCGAGAGGAATGAATAAGTTAATAGTGGCGGCCCTCGGGGCTTCTCTAAGCACCGGGGTCATGGCCGCAGGTGACGCTGCCGCTGGAAGGGCTAAAGCGGTTATGTGTGCCGGGTGTCATGGACGAAACGGTATAGCGACGGTCCCAAATTATCCGAGTCTCGCAGGGCAAAACGCCGCCTACCTAGAGGGCGCCCTAAAAGCGTACAAAACACGGGAGCGCAAAGGGTACCAGGCAGCGATTATGTACGGCATGGCGGCAGCTCTGAATGATCAGGACATAGCTAACCTGGCCACTTTTTATTCTGAGATTAAATAATGTTTATGACGCGAAATATGGTCAACTTCGTGGTCATTTGTTTCTGTACGATCGTTTTAATAACTAGTGCTACCGAGAGTAATTTCGATCCGGAGAATGGTTTAAGAATTCATCATTACACTGAACCAGTTCCCGATACCGTTCCCGGCGGCATCGTCGTCGACACGGAGGGTGTCAAGAAACTGATCGATAAAACAGACGCCATTTTAATCGACGTACTATCAATATCAGGTGTCCGATACGACGAATTAGACGGCTCATGGCCAGATCATGAACCTCGGTATAATATCCCTGGAAGTAGTTGGCTCCCCAACGTTGGGTACGGACGTCCGTCGGCCGACATGCTCAAATATTTTTTAGATGCGGTTGCCGAGGCAACTGCCGGTGAAAGAAGTCGACCAGTGCTTATTTATTGCATTAGTGATTGCTGGATGGGTTGGAACGCCGTTCAGCATCTGTCCCGCGCCGGTTACACAAGGGTTTACTGGTCCCCGACGGGCACGGACGGATGGTCTGCGATGGGCTACGAACTTGAACTAACCGAGCCCACACCCGTCAACGTAGATTCATAGCGAGAGGTCTTATGCGGCAATTTGTTTCTATGGAAGAGGCCTTCGAGGATATCGCGAAATACGCGTCTCAGTGTTTGATAAAAACATCGACTATGCCTCTTCCTGACGCTGTGGGGCAGGTACTTGCAGCACCGGCGATAGCTCAGTTATCGATCCCGCTTTTTGATAACTCAGCTCGCGATGGGGTTGTCTTGTCATCGGCAGGCATCGACGCTGCAAAGCGGGGCGCCACCATTACCCTTGCCGGCGAAGTGCGGGCTGGTGATTCTAATGAGACGGCGCATGGCTTGAGTGGGATGGCGGCTCGAATCATGACTGGGGCACCATTACCCGATTGGGGGGCGGCCGTGGTCATGATCGAGGATATCGAATTCAAAGATGACACATCTTTCGTAGTAAAGGCTATGCCTGATAATGGTGCATGGATCCGACCCAAGGGCTCGGATATCACAGCAGGTGCCGTGATCCTGAAGCCAGGACGCCAGATCATCCCAGAACATTTGCAGGCTCTCGCGTCGAGTGGGGTCGTCGAGGTAACGGTTCACGTACGGCCGCAAGTTGGTATTTGTTCAACCGGCGAAGAGCTCGTCGATATTGCCTTAGGCCCTCCGGGCTCTGGCCAAATTTATGACTCAAACCGGCCATTTATGAGTGCTGTGATGAAATCTTTTGGTTGCGATGTTGCGGTTAACGAACATGTCGGTGATACGCTTGATCAGATGGTCAATTTCTTGAAACGTGCGATGGAGGCGTCTCTCGATTTGGTGATTTCATCAGGCGCCGTGTCCATGGGCAGTTATGATTTTGTGAAGCCCGCACTCGAGGCCATAGGGGCTCAGATCGTTTTTCACAAAGTGAAACAAAAACCAGGGAAACCGCTGTTGTTTGCGATCCTGCCGAATGGGACGCTCTACTTCGGATTACCCGGTAACCCGGTGTCAACGGTCGTGAATTGCCGTTTTTACGTTCACTATGCGTTATCTGTTATGCAACAGCAACCATCAGAAGTATCTATAAAACTACCTCTCGAGGTAGGCATCGAAAAACCTAAAGGTATAGCTATATTTCTGAAAGCGCGGTGCAAGCGTACTCAGAATGGAGCGCTGGTCTGCGCTCTTGAGGGGCAAGAGTCGTTTCAAACTCAACCATTGCTCGAGATGAATGGCTGGATTGTGATGAGTGAACGTCAAGGCTCCACGCAGTCTGGAGAGAGCGTTGATTTTTATCCCTTGAACCCCGGCGGACTAGCCGATATATTCTGACGGATACAACGGGTTGCGGTACGTCCGAAATACAGTAAAGACTGGTCGTTGTTCAAGGCGGGGGAATGGTGAATAAATTTTTGGTGGATCGCTTTGGGCGAGAGTTTCCCTATTTGCGGCTTTCGGTGACCGACGTATGTAATTTCAAATGCTCGTACTGTCTGCCCAACGGATATAAAGGGGAGGCGGATGGATTTTTGGGAGTGGAAGAGATCCGTAGGCTAATCACCGGTTTCGCGGAATTAGGCACAAGAAAGGTTCGCCTTACGGGCGGAGAGCCGACGCTTCGTAAGGACTTCCTAGATATAGCTAAGGTGGTCTCTCAGACTCCTGGTATCGAGACCGTAGCGATGACAACTAACGGGTATAAATTGCCTCAGAGGGCCCAGAGTTTCTTTGATGCGGGCGTGAACGCTATTAATGTCTCGATCGATGGTTTGACACCAGAACGGTTCGAATTAATTACGGGAAAAAATCGGTTTGAAGAAGTCATGGATGGGTTGAACTTGTGCCAAGAGATTGGTTTCGCTCCGGTCAAGGTTAACGCGGTTCTTCTTAAAGACCTCAATCACTCCGAGCTTGATGCCTTTATTCAGTGGGCGTCGGGCGGAGTAAATCTTAGATTTATCGAACTTATGGAGACGGGCGAGAACCGAGCGTATTTTGACGAACATCACCTCTCAGGTGATGTACTCGTGAAGAGGCTCCTTGATGGCGGTTGGATCGAGGCTGTCCGTGACGCCCTTGGGGGGCCTGCCAGAGTCTGGAAGCATCCGGCCAACGGAGGGAGCGTTGGCTTGATAGCCCCGTATTCGAAAGATTTTTGCACCACCTGTAACAGGTTGCGGGTATCCGCAAAAGGAGGGTTACATCTTTGCTTGTTCGGTGACGGTGGGCATGATCTCCGACCTCTCTTGCAACATGATTCAGATAAAGAAAAGCTCAAAGAAACAATATGTGAGTTACTGGATTTAAAAGTCGCTGGCCACGGCCTGCACTATCATAATACCGGAGCGACACCTCACTTTGCGTCTATAGGGGGCTAGTTTGTCTACAACCGAGCGCGTCTCAAATTTTTCGATGATCGATGTGGGTGGTAAACGCAAAACCACACGCAGGGCAGTTGCGGCCGGCACAATTAGTTTAGGTCCCAACGCGTTCGCGAAGGTGCGCGACAAATCTCTACCGAAAGGCGATTGTTTTCCGATGGCTGAAATCGCAGGGGTCGGGGGCGCGAAGCGGTGCGCTGATCTATTACCAATGTGTCACCCGTTGCCACTGGATCAGCTTTTGGTGTCTTTCGAGCTCAACCATGAGACTCAGTCGGTTCGAGTTTTTTGTGAAGCGGTAGCACATGCGAAGACAGGTGTTGAAATGGAGGCGCTGGCTGGAGCGAACGCGGCGCTTCTTTGCATTTGGGATTTGTGTAAGGGCACCGATCCAGTGCTTCGGATAAGTGATCTGGAGCTTCTCACGAAGACGGGTGGCAAGTCGGGAGTCTGGATTAATACGGGTGCATTAATTCCTGGGTGGATCCTTGATCGGCTTCCATCCAAAACGTCTTTGATGAATCGAAAAATTGCGGTTTTAGTGATGAGTGATCGTGTTTCTGAAGGCACTTACGAGGATGAATCTGGGAAATATCTTGTTGAGGCATTGGCTGGTGAAGGGGCCGACGTTTGTGCCTATCAAGTGATCCCTGACGACTATGAGTTGATTCAAAAGACAATAATGAATGTCTCAGAGGCGCACGATCCGCATATCATCCTCTGCTCTGGGGGGACAGGCCCTGGACCACGCGACGTGACACCGCTGGCCTTGGCTGACTACCTGAATCCTGAACTACCGGGCTTGGGCGAGTGGTTACGGTCAGAGAGTGCGGTCTATACAAAGACCGCTTGGTTATCGCGGATGGGCGGAGGGCTAATCGGCCGAGCTCTGGTGATCACACTTCCCGGGAGTCTGCAAGCTGTCAAAGAATGTTTTGGTATTTTTATCGAGGGTCTTCCAAAAGCGATCATGATGATAGAGAAACAGGGTCGGAAAGGACGGCTGTGATTACGGTTAGCGTGCAATGTCTAGGTGTATTTCGTGAGCTAGGGGATTACTTTGATGTCGATGTTGAGTCAAGGTCAGTACTGGCTATTCGTAACGCAGTCTCTGCGCGCCTGCAAAAGTTAAATCGTCCAGATTTGGAAGCTGTTTTACGGCGGTCGATATTTGCTGAAGGCGATGAGTTTCTCAGGGATCACATTGTCATCGAAAGCTCAACAGTGAGCCTGCTGCCTCCAGTTGCGGGTGGGTGAGATGGACCTATTTTCTAAGATCACGAATGACCGTTGGACATGCGGATTGACAGATGGTGCTTGTCAGACAGCAGGGATTGATTCATTGGTGGAAGACCCGGCTCATGGAGCAGTGGCACAGTTTTTTGGAGTCGTAAGGAACCATAACGATGGCCTGATCGCGACGGCTGTCGATTATGATGTACATCCCGGGCTTGCAACAAAAGCTCTTGCTCAATTGTGTAGTGATATCTGCACAGGCTATCCTGTCAGACTCGTGATCATCCATTCACGAGGGCTCGTCCGAGTAGGTGAGGCGAGTGTCGTGATCGCTGCAAGCAGTGCCCACAGGAAGGATGCGTTGGGCGCGGTCTCGGATGCAATTGATCAACTTAAGATTCGGGTCCCGATTTGGAAAAAAGAGCTAGGCCTATCTGAAGAGCCACGTTGGCTCGATGGGCACTCTTTAAGGGAGGATAAAAAGTAATTGAGCTATCGCATGGGTGCAGTGACGTTTGAAATAGACTCTCAACTAAAGCAGACCAGTTATCCGATAGTTTCGCTATCAGTCTGTGACCTACGGCTTGTTGACGACCAACGCTGGCCATGGTTGCTGATCATCCCGAGAGTACCGCATGCGATAGAACTCATCGACTTGAGTCCCGAGCTTCGATCCCAAGTCTGGTTGGAAATCGATCATGTGGCCCGTGTCATGCGCGACCAATTTTCTCCATACAAACTCAACATCGCCGCTCTCGGTAACCAGGTGAGACAGCTGCACATTCATAGTATCGCTCGGTTCCCTGAGGATGCCGCATGGCCAAACCCTGTCTGGGGAGTCGGTGATCCAGTGCCATATAATTCAATATTACTAAATACCCAGCTTGGTACCCTACGGGATAGATTCGCATAGCGCATCAATCAACTCCGACTCCGTGTTCGTCCTCAAAGCAACGAGTGACCACAATACTTGCGAGGGTTTAATCAGACCTCATAAGGCCGAGGAGTCTGACCAGTGTAAAGTTGCCGGGGGCGGCCTATTTTATAAGATTCTGAACTCATCTCGTCCCAATGAGACATCCATCCGATGGTACGCGCGACGGCAAAGATAACGGTAAACATGCTTGTTGGTATGCCTATCGCACTCAGAATAATCCCAGAGTAGAAATCGACGTTAGGAAACAACTTGCGATCTGCGAAGTAGGGATCAGATAACGCAATCCGCTCTAATTCCATCGCGACAGCAAGCCGAGGATCGGTGACCCCTAGCTCGGCCAAAACTGCATCACATGAGGCCTTTATGACCTTGGCGCGTGGATCGAAATTTTTATAAACACGGTGTCCGAAACCCATTAACTTAAATGAATCATTTGGATCTTTTGCCTTGTCGATGTACATCGGAATATTTTCAACCGAGCCAATTTCGTCGAGCATTACTAATACAGCTTCATTCGCACCTCCATGCGCGGGGCCCCAGAGGGCCGCAATACCGCTCGAAATGCATGCAAAAGGATTGGCTCCTGTCGAGCCTGCTAATCGTACTGTAGACGTGGATGCGTTCTGTTCATGATCGGCATGTAGCAGGAAAATCCTATCCATCGCATTCTCTACGGCCTTACTGATTCGGTATTCTTCGCAAGGTGTGCCGAACATCATATATAGAAAGTTTGCCGCGTATGAAAGATCGTTGCGCGGGTACATGAATGGTTGGCCAAGTGAGTGTTTGTAGCACATTGCAGCAAGCGTCGGCATTTTGGCTACCAACCTATGGGCTGCGATTTCACGATCTCGCTCTGACCGAATATCCATGACATCATGATAGAAAGCAGACAATGCACCGACGGCTCCACACATCATTGCCATTGGATGGGCGTTGTGGTGGAAGCCATCAAAAAAATGGGCGAGAGATTCGTGGACCATCGTGTGTCGGGTGATGTTGTTCACAAATTCCATTTTTTCTTTTTTAGTGGGCAGGTGGCCGTACCACAGAAGGAAGCAAGTTTCTAAAAAATCAGAGTGTGCGGCCAAGTCTTCAATTGAATATCCACGGTGGAGTAAAACCCCGTGATCCCCATCGATGAACGTAATTTTCGATTCGGTTGCGGCCGTAGACATAAAACCGGGGTCGTAGGTGAAGTAGCCAGCTTTCAATAGACCAGAAACATCGACAACATCGGGCCCGTATGATCCTTTGAGAACTGGAAGGTCGATCACCTCACCGGTTGGGAGAGTCAGTGTGGCATTTTTTTCAGCCATATTTTTCAGCTCCTTTGGTTGTAAATCCGCGGGTTAGACCCAATTCCTTACGACACTATTCGGTGTACAGGTTGCGCGGAGGCGAAGCCCACTATAATGAGGGCAATTCAGGTGTCAAATAGCGCAACTCGATTTAGTCGCAAAGAAGTACTTGTTACCCTTTGTAGCGGTATGATTACGAGACTATACTGTGTAAAAGCTTAAGCACCGGCGTGAAAAGGACTCCGAGGATATGGCTATGACGGGTGAGCGTCCGGTTAATCTTGATCTGACTACGTTTCGTTTTCCGATAACTGCTATCGCATCTATCCTCCATCGAGTGTGTGGTGTGATTTTATTTTTTGGTAGTTTTATTCTTATGGCACTTCTGAGCCTGTCGCTCAAGAATGAAGCCGGATTCGCTGATGTGCTTGCTCTTTTGGATAATTGGCTTGTGGCTTTTGTCGTTTGGGGTGTCTTGGCGTCCTTGGCCTATCATTTTGTAGCCGGCGTGAAGCACTTATTCATGGATATGGGTTACGGTGAGACGCTAGAGTCAGGGCCGCTATTCGCGAAAGTTTCAATTTCCGTGGCTCTGGTGTTGATGGTGCTTGCGGGGGTCTGGGTTTGGTAACAAATTTACTGAGTTACGGCCGTAGTGGCGTGGCGGACTGGATTGTTCAACGGTTTAGCGCACTGATACTTGCGGCCTACACAACCGTCATAGTGGTGTGGCTTGCTGTATATGGCACGGAGCTCACATTTGCGCAGTGGCAGGGTTTTATCGGTCAGACGTGGATGAAAATCTTTACGCTGTTGACGATTCTTGCCTTGGCTAGCCACGCTTGGATAGGGTTATGGACAGTCGCGACTGACTACTTAAAAAAAAGGTTAGTCCGTGTGGTATTTTTGGGGTTCGTGGCGGTCTCTTTGGTGGTCTATGTTGTCTGGGGAATTATTATTCTGTGGAGGTTTGATTAGTGACAGCGCTTCGCAAACTATCTTTTGATGCGATTGTAATTGGCGGTGGTGGAGCAGGCATGCGCGCATCGCTACAGATGGCGCAATCTGGGTTTAAGACTGCCTGCTTGAGTAAAGTATTTCCTACACGCTCGCACACTGTGTCGGCACAAGGCGGTATTACGTGTGCGATAGCAAGCGCTGATCCCCATGATGATTGGCGTTGGCACATGTATGACACAGTTAAAGGCTCCGATTATATTGGTGACCAAGACGCTATAGAATATATGTGTTCTGTTGGCCCACAGGCAGTATTTGAGTTAGAACACATGGGTCTGCCATTTTCTCGGTTTGATAATGGAAGAATCTATCAGCGCCCATTTGGCGGCCAATCGAAGGATTATGGAAATGGTGGTCAGGCTGCGCGGACCTGTGCTGCCGCTGATCGGACTGGTCACGCCCTATTGCATACGCTTTATCAAACAAATTTAAAAAATGAAACGACGTTTCTCAACGAGTGGTTCGCTGTTGACTTGGTCCGCAACCAGAGCGGTGACGTGGTTGGTGTAGTTGCGATTGAGATCGAGACAGGTGAAGTTGCTTTTGTTGAATCGAAAGCTACCGTTTTGGCTACTGGAGGCGCTGGTCGAATTTATGCATCGACCACGAATGCGCATATTAATACGGGCGATGGGATTGGTATGGCGTTGCGCGCCGGATACGCAATGCAAGATATGGAGATGTGGCAGTTCCACCCAACCGGAATTTACGGCGCGGGTACGTTGGTGACCGAGGGATGCCGGGGCGAGGGTGGGTATCTGATTAATAAGGATGGCGAACGCTTTATGGAGCGTTACGCCCCAAATGCCAAAGATCTCGCTGGACGTGACGTTGTCGCGCGTTCAATGATGACAGAGATACTGGAGGGGAGAGGCTGCGGTGACAGTGGTGATCACGTTTATTTAAAGCTGGACCATCTAGGCAAGGAGATTGTCCATAGTCGATTGCCAGGTGTAACCGAATTATCGAAAACCTTCGCGCACGTAGATCCAGCAGTGAAACCGATTCCTGTCGTCCCAACCTGCCATTATATGATGGGGGGTATCCCAACGAACGTTAATGGTCAGGCAATCACTCAGATTGATGGTAAAGACCAAATAATTCCTGGATTGTACGCTTGTGGGGAGGCTGCCTGTGTTTCGGTTCACGGAGCCAATCGTCTTGGAGGCAACTCATTGCTTGATCTAGTCGTTTTCGGTCGTGCTGCGGGAATCTTCATTCAAGAACAACTTCAGCAAGGTATTGAATATGCGGCTGCTTCCGCAGATGACGTTGATCATGCCGTTGCGAGGATGAACACATTGAATTCTAATGAAAAGGGCGAGGATACTTCCACGCTGAAGAAAGAGCTACAGAGCTGTATGCAGAATTATTTCGGTGTATTTCGAGACGGCGAGTACATGAAAAAAGGTCGCGAAGAGTTAAATGTGATGCGGGAACGTATTGCGAATATAGCCATCGAGGACAAGTCAAAAGCGTTCAATACCGCTCGCATGGAAGCACTCGAACTACAAAATCTATTCGAGGTTGCTGAAGCAACAGCTATAGCTGCTGACGAGCGGACGGAGAGTCGTGGAGCACATTCGCGGCGTGATTTCCCTGAGCGGGATGATAAGAACTGGTTGTGTCACTCGTTGTATCATCCAGACTCGAAGAAGCTAACGAGGCGTGACGTCAACTTCAGCCCAAATACTGTCGAGACGTTTCAGCCAAAAGTGCGTACGTACTAGGTGTAAAAAATGTTATTGAGCATTTATCGCTATAACCCTGAAACGGACAGTGAGCCATACATGCAGGATGAAGAGGTTTCTCTCATAGCGGAGAAAGACTTGATGGTTTTGGATGTACTCAACCTGATCAAGGAGAAAGATCAGTCTCTGTCATACAGGCGCTCTTGTCGCGAGGGTGTTTGTGGATCTGATGGTGTGAATATGAACGGTACGAACGGTCTGGCATGTATCACGCCAATTTCGGAGGTAGTGACAAATGGGAAGTTAGTTGTTAGGCCACTGCCTGGTTTGCCAGTAATTCGTGATCTAGTTGTTGATATGAGTATTTTTTATAAGCAGTATCAACGTATTAAGCCGTATTTGCAGAATTCATCCCCTACAGGTGGCCACGAGCGATTACAGTCTCCAGAGGACCGGGCAAAGCTTGACGGGCTTTATGAGTGCATCTTGTGCGCCTGCTGCTCAACAAGTTGCCCATCATTTTGGTGGAACCCCGAAAAATTTGTTGGTCCATCTGGACTACTTCAGGCATACCGTTTTTTGGCGGATAGTCGCGATGAAGCTATGGGGACGCGGTTGGCTGAATTAGATGATCCATTCAGCGTGTTTCGGTGCCGTGGAATAATGAACTGCGTTTCGGTCTGTCCGAAAGGACTGAATCCGACAAAGGCGATCGGTCATATTCGCGATATGCTTCTATCACGGGCAACCTGAGACTATGACGCGTTTGTATGTTGGTAAAACAGAATGGCAGATAAGCGGCTTCTGGAGCGAAATGTTTTGGTAGGCTCAGCAGGAGTTTTTCCAACGCACCTAATGTAAGAGTGTTATAACCGCTTTGGTGGTAAATGCTTCCAGAGTTAGCAGGGGCGTAATGGCCGTTGTAAGACGCCATAATGGCGTATTCCGGTGTAAGGGGGACACGATGTCTAATAGCTCTTTGGAGCAAAGCCTGCGGTCCTCGCACCTCGCGGGCGGTAATCTTGATTACCTCGATGAACTTTACGAGCGTTATCTAGAGGACTCCAGCAGTGTTCCGAATGAGTGGCGGCAGTACTTTGATTCGCTGCCGGGCATTGAGGGGGTGATTGCGGGTGATGTACCGCACTCGACAGTACAAGAACAATTTCTCCTCCTGGGCAGAGATCGTGGTCGTGCGGTATCTGCTGTTCCTAGTTCGGTGTCTTCTGATTTTGACCGCAAACAAGTTCAAGTCCAGCGGCTAATTACAACGTATCGTATGCGAGGCCATCAGCGCGCCGCACTTGACCCACTGGGCTTGATGCAGCGTCAGCGAGTGCCAGACCTAGAGCTAGAATTTCATGATTTGTCTGTTGCGGACCTCGATACAGTTTTTCAGATTGGTATCCAAAACTTCGGCATGCCAGAAGCAAAACTCAAAGATATCATTGCAGCGCTTGATAAGACCTATTGCGGATCGATAGGCGCTGAGTACATGCACATTGTCGATACCGAAGAGCGACTGTGGCTTCAGAATCATCTAGAAGGAGTGATGGGAAAACAAAACTACCCAGACGACGTTAAAATACATCTTCTCGAACGGTTGACCGCGGCAGAGGGTCTTGAGAGATACTTGCATTCGCGGTATCCGGGAACGAAGCGTTTTGGTCTAGAGGGTGGCGAGTCTTTAGTACCCTGTGTCGATGAATTGATTCAGCGTGCTGGCTCACATGGGGCAAAAGAGGTTGTGATCGGCATGGCCCACCGCGGCCGATTGAATCTTCTCGTTAATACGCTTGGCAAAAATCCACAAGATTTGTTTGATGAATTTGATGGCAAAACAACTTTTGATAATCACGGTGACGTGAAATATCACCAAGGATTCAGCTCAAATGTTTCTACGCCTGGAGGCGAGGTACACCTTGCTATGGCGTTTAATCCATCTCATCTGGAAATCGCGTCACCAGTGGTTGAGGGAAGTGTTCGCGCTCGTCAAGATCGCCGTAGCGACCCTTCAGGTGACCGCGTAGTTCCCATCTCAATACACGGCGATGCAGCCTTTGCTGGTCAGGGGGTGGTCATGGAGACATTC
This sequence comes from Gammaproteobacteria bacterium, assembly GCA_002730235.1. Lineage (GTDB taxonomy): Bacteria > Pseudomonadota > Gammaproteobacteria > Pseudomonadales > Litorivicinaceae > HIMB30. The sequence goes on from PBZS01000027.1 coordinate 16,488, forward strand.
CAGATGTCTCAGACCCGCGCCTACAAGACTGGTGGCACGGTTCACTTGATTGTCAACAACCAAGTGGGCTTTACAACCTCGCTTCGTGCGGATTCACGATCAACCGAATATTGTACTGACGTTGCGAAAATGGTTCAGGCGCCAATCTTTCATGTGAATGCGGATGATATCGAGGCAGTTAATTTTGTGACGCAGCTCGCTATGGATTATCGGTATGAGTTTAAGAAAGACATTGTCATCGATTTAATTTGCTACCGCCGGCGCGGTCACAATGAGGCAGATGAGCCGAGCACAACTCAGCCGTTGATGTATTCGCAAATTAGGCAACAGCATACAACAAGAGTTTTGTATGCCGCGCAGTTGGTTAACGCGGGCGTGCTGCATGACGATGATACGAAAGCAATGGAGGAGGCTTACCGAGCAGCACTAGAGGTTGGGCAGCCGGTACTGAAAAGTCTTGTGCGAGAGCCTGATAGCAAGTTGTTTGTCGATTGGACGCCATATCTGGGACATGAATGGACTGCTGATCATGACACTAGCTTTCCCATGGAACGTCTACAAGAGCTCGGCCAACAGATCAACACTTTGCCCACTGGGTTTGTGATGCAGAGACAGGTAGAAAAAACATACGAAGACCGCCGGAGGATGGCTTCGGGGACATTACCATGCAACTGGGGATTCGCTGAGGTTCTTGCCTACGCAACCCTTTTAGATCAGAACATTGGGGTCCGATTTACCGGCCAGGACGTTGGTCGCGGAACCTTTTCACATCGGCAGGCAACCCTGCACGACCAAAAAACTGGTGAGTCCTACACTCCTTTGCAACATATCTCAGTACAGCAGCCCCGCATTGACTTGTATGATTCGCTATTGTCTGAGGAGGCAGTTTTGGCGTTTGAATACGGTTATGCAACCACCGAGCCACGCCGTCTAACGATCTGGGAAGCGCAGTTTGGAGACTTCGCAAACGGAGCTCAAGTGGTAGTTGACCAGTTTATCACGTCGGGCGAAGTTAAGTGGAGTCGTCTGTGTGGGTTGACGCTATTGTTGCCACATGGTTATGAAGGCCAGGGACCAGAGCACAGCTCTGCTCGACTCGAAAGATTTCTTCAATTGTGTGCGGAAGATAATGTGCAGGTATGTGTTCCCTCGACACCCGCTCAGGTATTTCATATGCTTCGGCGCCAAGCAATTCGACCCCTGCGTAAGCCGCTAATCGTTATGAGCCCAAAATCACTCTTGCGTAAGAAGGAAGCGGTCTCGACGCTGTATGATTTGGCTAATGGCAAGTTTCAAACGGTGATACAAGATACCTCTGACCTTGATCCTAAGAAAGTCAAAAAAGTTATCCTCTGCTCCGGGAAAGTCTACTATGACCTAGACGCACATAGGGTGGAAAGTGGTATCAAAGACCGGGCTATATTGCGGGTTGAACAACTGTATCCATTTCCAGAGAACGATCTCGTTGAGGTTTTGGCACCGTACGTGAATATGGAAGAGATGGTGTGGTGTCAAGAGGAGCCAATGAATCAGGGCGCTTGGTTCCAGAGTCAGCAGCATATGCTAAACGCAATGTGGCGGCATTTGCCAAACAAGTTCCTACGTTACGCAGGCCGCTCAGCAGCAGCAACGCCAGCGGCTGGATACATGGCGTTGCATGTCGCTCAGCAAAAAACATTGATACAAGATGCACTGGAAGGGTAGTCGTCACTGAAAATGACCCGTTAAGGAAAAATAATGGCAATTGAAATTAAAGTCCCACAATTCCCAGAGTCAGTCGAAGAGGGCTCCATCGCAACGTGGCACAAACAAGTTGGCGAGGCAGTTACACGGGACGAACTGGTCGTAGATATTGAGACTGATAAGACTGTTTTAGAAGTTGTCGCTACTGAAGATGGTGTGCTAACCGATATTCTAAAACAGGCCGGCGACACTGTATCGTCGCAAGAACTGATCGGCAGGATAGAACCAGGCGCGATAGCCAGCGGTACAACTAAATCAGATGAACCAAAGCCTGCGGATGGCGCTGCAGCTCAGGGTGATGCGGCGTTCGCCGCTAATCCGGCTGCCAAAAAGTTAGCTGAAGAACACAATGTTGATTTATTGAAGGTTCAAGGTACAGGTAAAGATGGCCGGATATTAAAAGAAGACGTGCAGCACGTATTAAACGTTCCCAAAGGCTTGGAGCCTGCCCCTGCGGCTGCGAAGACTGCGACGCCTGCGCTTACGGGTGAGCGCGTCGAGAAGCGTATTCCAATGACGCGACTGCGCGTTACTATCGCGAAACGCCTGCTAGATGCGCAGCACAATGCAGCGATGTTGACCACTTTCAATGAAGTCAACATGGGTCCTCTGATGGATCTCCGTAAACAATATAAAGAATTATTTGAAAAGACGCACAATGGCACACGCCTTGGATTCATGGGTTTTTTCGTTAAAGCTGCAGCTGAGGCGTTGAAGCGCTTTCCGGCCGTGAACGCATCGATTGATGGTAACGATATCGTATATCACGGGTTCTTCGATATCGGTGTCGCTGTGTCGACCGAGCGTGGCTTGGTCGTCCCAGTTCTGAGAGATTGTGACAGGATGTCGATCGCTGAGGTTGAGGGCGGTATCCGAAACTATGCAGTCGCCGCGAAAGATGGCAAGCTCGCAATCGAAGATATGACCGGTGGTACTTTTACTATCACAAACGGTGGTGTATTTGGTTCATTACTGTCGACACCGATTTTGAACCCACCACAAACCGCGATACTTGGCATGCATAAGATCCAAGAGCGTCCGATGGCAGTTAGTGGCCAGGTGGTGATCCAGCCCATGATGTATCTCGCACTGTCATACGATCATCGAATGATTGACGGTAAAGACGCTGTTCAATTCTTGGTCGCGATCAAAGATATGCTGGAAGATCCAGCGCGTATGCTGCTGGACTTGTAATGGGAGGAAGTAATGAGTCAAAAATATGACGTTGCGGTAATTGGAGCAGGTCCTGGTGGTTACGTTGCAGCGATCCGAGCGGCACAGCTTGGTTTCAAAACTGTGTGTATTGAGAAGTGGATCGGCAAAGATGGAAAACCCTCTCTTGGCGGCACTTGCCTGAATGTCGGCTGTATCCCCTCAAAAGCACTCCTCGAGTCATCATATAAATATGAGGAAGCTGCTCACGACTTGGAGTTACACGGGGTAAGCGTTGGTAAGCCAAAGCTTGATGTCGCAGTGATGCTGAAGCGGAAAGATACGATCGTTGGGAACCTGACCGGCGGTATCGGTGGTCTCTTTAAGACCAATGGCGTCACGCATCTGGCGGGTACAGGCAAGCTCCTGCCGAACAAGCAAGTTGAGTTCATGGGCCACGACGGCAAGTCTGAGGCTCTTCACGCTAAACATGTGATTATAGCGACGGGTTCTGTGCCTGTGAACATTAAGCCCGCTCCTCTAATAGACGATCTAGTCGTCGACTCGACGGGTGCGCTGGAATTCAGGAGTGTGCCAAAAAAGCTTGGTGTCATTGGCGGTGGTGTGATTGGGCTTGAACTGGGATCGGTATGGAATCGCTTGGGATCAGACGTCACGATTTTTGAGGCACTTGATGATTTTCTGGCGCTTGCTGATCAGCAGATCGCCAAAGAGTCTCGGAAGATTTTCGCGAAGCAGGGCCTTAATATTCTAACAAGCACCTTGGTGAAAGGGACCGAGGTTAAAGGGAAAAAGGTAGAGGTTACCTTTGAGAGCAAAGATGGCACGCAAACCCAGACATTTGACAAACTCATCGTAGCTGTAGGTCGTAAGCCTTTCACTGATGGCTTGTTGGCAGACGGCTGTGGCGTCACTCAGGACGAGCGTGGTTTTATTGAAGTGAATGAGGTTTGCGAGACGGCGGTTCCCGGCGTTTATGCGATTGGGGACGTAGTTCGTGGGGCAATGCTTGCACACAAGGGATCAGAAGAGGGAGTAATGGTTGCCGAGCGTATCGCAGGCAAGCGTGCGCAAGTGAACTATGACACCGTACCCTCGGTAATTTATACCCACCCCGAAGTTGCCTGGGTGGGTCAGACGGAGGAGCAACTAAAACGAGAGGGCGTGAACTACAATGTCGGTGTTTTTCCGTTCGCGGCATCGGGACGAGCAATGGCCACAAATGAAACAGCAGGTATGGTGAAAATGATTGCGGATAAGAACACTGACCGTATCTTGGGCGTTCACATTGTTGGGCCAACAGCTGGCGATATGGTGGCACAAGCTGTTATCGCTATGGAGTTTGGTTCGTCTGCAGAGGATATTGCGATGACCATGTTTGCTCACCCAACAGTGTCTGAAGCCCTTCATGAGGCGGCGCTGGCTGTGCACGGACATGCGATCCACATCGCCAACAAACGCAAGAGTGCTTGATGAAAATTAAAGCACACACGACTCACGAGCGTGAACTGATTATGTTGCCGACCATCCGTCGGTGTTCTTTTGATCTGATAAAGAAGTGACGTTAAGGATATGAATCTTCACGAATATCAAGGGAAGGCCTTATTTCGCAAATATGATCTCCCGGTGTCGACTGGCGTAGCGTGTGACACTACAGAAGAAGTGCTCGCTGCTGCAAAGCAAATCGGTGGCGATGCCTGGGTTATAAAAGCCCAGGTGCATGCGGGTGGTCGAGGCAAGGCAGGTGGCGTCAAGTTGGTGAAAACAGAGGCAGAGATTAGTGAATTCTGTGGCCGCCACATTGGAGGCCGCCTCGTTACCTATCAGACAGATGCACACGGACAACCGATCTCAAAAATTTTGATCGAATCCTGTATAGGTATCGCAAGAGAGCTTTACCTCGGCGCGGTTGTTGATCGCTCGACACGCCGCATCGTGTTCATGGCCTCGACAGAGGGTGGGGTCGAGATCGAGAAGGTCGCCCAAGAAACCCCCGAAAAAATTTTGAAAGCCTCCATAGATCCGTTGGTCGGCCCTCAGCCAAATCAGGCCAGGCAGATGGCCTTTAAGCTGGGCCTAGATTCGGCCCAGATAAAGCAGTTTACCCAAGTTTTTTTGGGCTTAGGTAAGCTTTTTGAAGATAAAGATGTGTCACTGATCGAGGTTAACCCTTTGGTGATCACTGAAGACGGGAACCTGTTATGCCTTGACGCAAAGGTTGTGATTGATTCAAATGCTATGTACCGCCACCCTGATTTAGCGGCTATGCGCGATCCTTCACAAGAGGATGAACGTGAAGCAATCGCTGCCAAGTGGGACCTAAACTATGTGGCACTGGACGGGAATATTGGGTGTATGGTAAACGGAGCTGGTCTCGCAATGGGTACGATGGATACAGTCAAGCTCTATGGTGGTGCGCCAGCAAACTTTTTAGATGTCGGTGGTGGAGCTACCAAGGAACGAGTCGCCGAAGCCTTCAAGCTGATCTTGTCTGATTCGAACGTTAAGGCAGTGTTTGTAAATATCTTCGGTGGGATTGTTCGTTGTGACATGATCGCTGAGGGAATTATTGGCGCTGTCGAGGAGGTGGGAGTAGAGGTACCGGTTGTTGTCCGTCTTGAGGGAACGAACTCGGATAAGGGGACTGAGATCCTGAGTCAATCTAATTTAAATATTATTGCTGGATCGACTCTGGCAGACGCCGCCAGGAAAGTTGTCGCTGCGGCTGGAGGCGGCTTGTGAGTATCCTTATCGACAAACATACTAAGGTTATTTGCCAAGGGTTCACTGGAAAGAATGGTACATTCCATTCCCAGCAAGCTATTGCATATGGCACCCAGATGGTGGGTGGGGTAACACCGGGTAAGGGCAGTACTGAACACTTGGGTTTGCCAGTGTTCGATACGGTTATAGATGCGATTGCCGCAACTGGAGCCGACGCATCAGTAATTTATGTCCCGGCTCCGTTTGTTATGGACTCTATTATGGAGGCAGTGGGTGCAGGCATAAAGATCATTGTCTGTGTCACTGAGGGCGTTCCCACACTCGACATGCTGAAGTGTAAGATAGCTTGCGACAACGGGGGTGTTGTCCTGATCGGACCAAATTGTCCCGGAGTAATCACGCCTGACGAGTGCAAGATCGGTATCATGCCGGGCCATATCCACAAGAGAGGCTGTGTCGGAATCGTTTCTCGTTCTGGAACGTTGACCTACGAGGCGGTAAAACAGACGACAGATACCGGGTTCGGACAGAGCACTTGTGTTGGCATCGGTGGCGACCCAATTCCTGGTTCAAATTTCATCGATATTCTGACTCTATTCGAAAAGGATCCTGAGACAGAGGCGATCGTGATGATTGGTGAGATAGGTGGAACCGCAGAAGAGGAAGCCGCCGATTTCATCAAGAAGTATGTGACAAAGCCGGTCGTAAGCTACATCGCTGGCGCGACCGCGCCTGCAGGAAAGCGCATGGGCCATGCGGGCGCTATCATCTCCGGAGGAAAGGGAACGGCGGATGAAAAATTTAAGGCTTTGGAGGCAGCGGGTGTCAAAGTGACTCGCAATCTTGCTGAGATCGGTGAGACCCTAAAAGAAGCGACTGGCTGGTAGGTAAAGGGGCCGATCTTGGTTTGGTCAGCTAAAAAACCTGAAGGGCATTCGCTCGTGGGGAATTGCTTGGAATTTCGAATTTCATCCCAACTTATGCTGTCAAACTTTCAACACATTAACAGTGATTACGACGATGACTGCAAACGAAGAAACCTTAGGATTCCAGACGGAAGTCAAACAACTGCTTCACCTGATGGTGCATTCCTTATACTCAAACCGTGAAATCTTTCTCAGAGAATTGATCTCCAATGCCAATGATGCATGTGACAAGCTGCGATTCCTGGCCCTCGATGCTCCCGATCTCATGGAGTCAGAGCCGGAGATGGCCATTCGTATATCGTTTGATCCCGAGACAAAGGAACTGGTGATTTCTGATAATGGGATAGGTATGAATCGGGATGATGTCGTGCAAAACCTTGGAACGATCGCAAAATCCGGAACCGCAGAATTTTTAAAAAATTTATCGGGCGACTCGAAACAAGACGCAAACCTGATTGGACAATTTGGTGTGGGCTTTTATTCAGCATTTATCGTCGCAGACAGAGTAATTGTTCGTAGTCGTCGAGCTGGCAACAATGAGGTGGAGGCGGTCGAGTGGTCGTCCGACGGTGATGGCCAGTACACCATAAAACCTATCGAAAAACCAAATCGCGGTACCGAAATCCGACTGACACTGAAAGAAGACGCAAAAGAATTCGGCGAGACCTATCGCGTGCGTCATTTGGTGACGAAATATTCTGACCACGTCTCGATCGCTGTATATCTGAAGAATGAGGTCGAGAAAGATGACGATTCTGAAGTGAAGCCAGAGTGGGACCAGGTAAATCAGGCTACCGCACTTTGGACGCGTTCTAGAACAGATATTACGGACGATGAGTACAATGAGTTTTATAAGCATGTCGCCCATGATTTTGAAGACCCCATGATCTGGAGCCACCATAAGGTGGAAGGCAAGAGCGAGTACACCGGGCTCCTCTACTTACCGGCGCGGGCGCCATTTGATTTGTGGAATCGCGAAAGTCCTCGTGGGTTAAAGCTGTATGTGCAACGCGTATTTATCATGGATCGTGCGGAGGAGTTCTTACCGCTCTATTTGCGCTTCATCCGCGGGGTTATAGATTCATCGGATCTGAGCTTGAACGTGTCGCGTGAAATTCTGCAAAAGGACGCACGTGTTGAAGCTATGAAGTCGGCCGTGACTAGACGCGGGTTAGATATGCTCGCGAAGCTCGCTAAAGACGATTCTGAGAAGTATCAGAAGTTCTGGGACACTTTCGGCGAGTGCTTAAAAGAAGGTCCAGCTGAGGATCATCAAAATAAAGAGCGGATAACCAAGTTATTGCGGTTTGCGTCCACGCAGACAGGCACGGCGAAACAGGAAGTTGGCGTCGACGATTACATTACCAGGATGGTTGAGGGACAGACAGATATCTACTACCTAGTTTCTGAATCACACACGAATGCGCTCGGGTCTCCATACCTAGAGACCTTCAAGAAGCGTGGGATCGAAGTAGTCTTGCTATCTGATCGAATCGACGAGTGGTTGATGGGCCACTTACAGGAATATAAGGAACACAAGTTCGTCGATGTCACACGTGATGGACTCGCGCTCCCAGGCGAGGACAAAAACGAGAAGAAGGGCAAGAAGAAAGAGACCAAGAAGCAGAAAGAACTAATCAAGCAGATGAAAGAATCTCTATCCCAGGAAGTCGAGGACGTTAAACCATCTGTACGTCTAACTGATTCAGCAGCTGTCTTGATTTTGGCAGAGCATGATATGGGACCGCAGATGCGTCAGATAATGGAGGCGGCGGGCCAGACGATGCCCGTATCTAAGCCAATCCTCGAGGTAAATACAGACCACGGGCTCTTAAAGCGGTTAGAATCAGAGAAAGATGAGAGTCGCTTCAAGGAGTTGGCTCGGTTGGTCTTTGATCACGCGCAACTCGGAGCCGAAGGAAAGCTTGATGATGCGCCTGGTTACCTCAAACGGGTGAATGCGTTATTAACAGAGCTCTCTGTATAGTAGGACGATCGATTGGCTTAATCGCGGTGCTATCCATGGCCGCCTGCGCGATGCCAATAAAGGCACCGCAAGAGGTCAAAAATTTGGTTAAGAGCGATACGGCCTTCTTTGTAGAGGCCGTGCGATCGGAGCTTGATCAGAGCCTCAGCCTCCTGCTTGTAAAGCTCTACCGCCGTAACCCAATCCAATTGCCGGCTTCATCCAGTGTGGAGGATCGTGTCTCGCAATTGAAATCACCTGAGCTGGATCTGCAGGAGTTCGGTGGTCCAAAGCCGGACGATCTGGTGCGTATGGCGTTTAGCGAGGATTTTACGGGAGACCGTGTATACGCGTTTGTCGGTGGCCTGCAATCGATGGTGAACCATGCGTTTGATCATCGTCGGGAATATTTATTATTGGATGATCTTCCGTCGGCTCAGTTTGTTTACAACTCAGCCCGGAATATCGAGACCGCCGCGTACTTACTAAGAATACAACGCAATGATTCCGACGAGCCCTATCTTTACGCAGATGGTATCCAGGACGGTATTCTCAATGCATCATATTCACAACTGATGGGAGAAATGATCGGGCTTCAAGACGCGCTTTCGACAGCATTGACCAAGAAGGACCAGAGAGCGCTTAATGCAGTGGCTCGGGGTGCTGCTTCCTTTGTGTTCTTACCCGTTGGCTTCTAGGTCAATTATCTTTCAAGTAACCGAACGTCGCGGGACTCTGGCCACAATTCTAAGACCTCTTGATAGATCTCAGGCCCCGACGCCAGAGTAATTTGTGGCTGGCTTCGCCATTCCCGGTTAGCTAAATAGTCACTGGCGATTGCTCCTGCCTCGTGCGCAATTAACAAGCCAGCTAGCGAATCCCAGGGCTTGAGATGTTGATCAAATAGGACGTCGAGGCGTCCACTCGCGAGATCACACAGCATCAGGGCGGCAGCGCCCGGTTGTCTTAAAATTGCACCACGCCTCAATGCACCAATAATTCGGCCAGAGAGCTCGTCGGCGGTTAGTCGCGAGCTGTGACAGATGCCAACCAGCCCGGTGGCAAAGCTGGTCCGCCAAAGTGGAGCCAGTTTGTTGCCGTTACAGAACGCGCCACCATCTAGAGATGCCTCATACATTTCATCCCGGGTAGGGTCGTAGATCCAGCCCCCAACCACTTTTTCATTCTCAACCAACGCAAGGGTTGTACAAAAATAAGGAAGGCCCCGAATAAAATTGGTCGTACCGTCGATCGGATCGATCACCCACTGACGGAAGTTATGAATCTCACTAGATTCCTCGCCCAAGAATCCATCATTTGGAAAAACTGCTTTCAGATGCGAGATGATGGTTTCCTCGACCAATCGATCCGCCTCACTGACGTAGTCTTGAGGCCCCTTGAGATCAATAGTTAGGAGCTCTCTATTCTGGAAGAATTCAAGCGCTTTTTTTCCGCCAATACGGCACGCCTCGTTCGCAATCTCGGACGTATTCATAAAAATCCCCTAAACTCAGACTTTCGATCAATAAAGTAATTCAGTGACAGAAATCCCCGACNCCCTTAAACACAGCATCCAGACGCTTTATCGTGACTTCCTCGAATCGAAGAACTTGAAGCCTCGACTCGGTCAGAAACAAATGATCGCGGAGATCGCTCGTATTCTAGCAAGAATCGGTGATGCAGATGGCCCGCCGATTGGTTTTATTGAAGCGGGAACAGGTACCGGTAAAACGCTGGCCTATCTGGTTGGCGCGCTCCCTCATACGATGGAACGAGAGATGCCACTGGTGATCTCAACGGCGACGATCTCCTTACAGTCACAGCTGATCGAGAAAGATATCCCAGAGCTGATCGATTCCACTGGCCTGATGCTCAGCTTCGCACTGGCCAAAGGTCGACGTCGCTATCTGTGTCCGATCCGCTTGGAGGCGACTCTTGAGACCATTACCCAAGGTCACGTGATTTATCCTGATGAGTTGGCCGTACTATTGGAGTCAGATGATCGTGACGTGGTCTCCGACTTGGCCAAGGCTTGGACACAAGGCGAGTGGGGTGGTGATATGGATCGGATTCCGCAGGCTATCTCGGACTCTGTCAAAACTGCGATCACCACAGATCACAGAAGATGCCAGGGCCGAAGCTGTCGGCATTTTAAGGTCTGCCCCTACTTCAATGAGCGCGATTCCTGGATGGATGCGGATATTTTGGTGATAAATCACGACCTCTTGATGTCGGACCTAAAGCTTGGCGGTGGTGTGATCCTGCCGCCCCTCGAGCGGATGGTCTTGGTGATTGACGAGGCGCATCAGTTAGCTCGCGTAGCGTCAGAACAATTTACAGCACAGTGCCGAATAGCTCAAAGTCTTGGGTCAATCAAGACAATCGAGCGTGTAACGACCACTTTGAAGGGGCTGCTACCCTCAGACCATAGTCTATCGAATGACCTAGAGCGTTTAGGGGAACCGCTTGAGGGTTTTGGTCAGATTCTAGCGAACTGGGGGAAGTCATGTCTTGAGAGGCTCGTTGAGTTACCGGAAAGCGTGTTTACTTTTCAACAAGGTGGATCTCGATTTAGGCTATCACTGTCAGATAAATTTTCTGCAAATACTGAAGGATTTGAATCTGTTATAATGACATTATCACGAATTCAGAAGGTTAGAGACTGGCTGAAATCTCTAATATCTAAAGGTGGTCAGGAACTCATTCCAGAGACGGACGCTGAGCTTTTATCTGAACAGATGTCGATTGCGCTTGGACGATTGGAGGCAATTCCCGATCTCATTGAGTCATATTCAGTTGATGCGTTACAGACCGGTGATGCACGGTGGTTAAGGATCGGACAAGACGTCCGCTATGCGACCCCTGATGATCCCACCGATCTCGAGTTCTGGGTAAGTCCCATGGAGCCGGCTCAGTCGCTGGCGGACGCGCTTTGGGGCCGGATAGGTGCCTGTATTTTGACCTCTGCGACTCTAGCAAACCAGGGTGAGTTCAATATCCCCGCAGGGACACTCGGTCTTCCGGAATCTTCGGGTCTAATCGTGGACGGTGCGTTCCACTACCAGTCTCAAGGACGTATCGTGGTGTCCCGTTTCGCAGGAGACCCTCGTGTTGACTTGGCTCATGCTGAGCGGATAGCCGGGTACCTGAAGACGCGTGTGGATCAGGGCATAGGAATTCTGGTTCTATTCACGAGCTGGCGTTTATGTTATCAGGTTGAAGAACTCCTCGATCAATCGGTTCGTGATGTCACCCTAGTACAGGGCAAGAAGCCGCTCACCATAACGCTAGCTGATCATGAGGCCCGAAGAGCGAACGGGCAAATTTCAATTATTTTTGGGCTCCAGAGTATGGCCGAAGGACTCGATTTACCAGGCGATCTGGCCAATGAAGTTGTTATTACCAGGCTCCCGTTTCAGCCTCCTGACGATCCACGTGAGGCGACACTTGCTGAGTATTTAAAGAACCGGGGCCGAGACGCGTTCATAGAATTATCACTCCCAGCCGCCGCCATTCGACTACGTCAAGCGGTTGGTCGCTTGATTCGCTCGGAAACAGACACGGGTCAAGTTACAATATTGGATCGACGTTTGGTGGACACCCGCTGGGGCCAGAGTCTGTTAAACGAGCTCCCCGCATTTGAATTCATTAAGGAATAAGTCACATGTTCGAAGTCGCTATTGTCGCTGCCAAACGGACGGCTGTTGGAAATTTTGCGGGTACACTTGCGTCAGTCTCCGCTGATGAGCTCGGCGCTACAGTGATCCGCCAGTTACTTTTGGATACTGGTGTCGCTGCGGATCAAATCTCTGAGGTCATATTGGGTCAAGTATTAACAGGAGGCCAGGGACAGAATCCCGCACGCAAGGCAACAATCAACGCAGGGTTACCCAACACATGCCCCGCGATGACAATTAACAAGGTCTGTGGGTCAGGCCTCAAGGCGGTGAGTCTTGGTGTTCAGGCCATTGTTTGCGGGGATGCGGAGGTCGTGATCGCGGGGGGACAAGAGAATATGAGCCAATCGGGGCACATCCTCTCAGGTTCGCGCGATGGGTTTCGAATGGGCAATGCCTCACTGGTAGATACCATGCTGAGGGATGGTTTGACTGACACCTTCGGCGGGTACCATATGGGCATGACTGCTGAAAATGTGGCAAGGCTATTTAATATTTCTCGTGAGGAGCAGGACGAATTTGCGGCGGCCTCGCAGCAAAAGGCATGTAGAGCACGAGCCGAGGGCCGTTTTGATGACGAAATCGTTCCGGTCACGGTACCCCAAAGCAAGAAGGATCCGATAGAGTTTAATGAAGACGAATTTATTCGTGATGGGGTGACTGCGGAGGCGCTCGGCAAACTACGTCCCGCTTTCGATAGGGAGGGCACGGTGACTGCGGGGAATGCATCTGGGATCAATGATGGCGCGGCGGCGGTGATGCTGATGGCTGTCGACAAGGCTAAACAGTTAGAACTCCCAATTCTTGCGACGGTAAAAGCATACGCGTCGGCCGCTGTGGACCCTGAAATCATGGGTACCGGTCCGATACCCGCGACTGGGCTTTGTTTAAAGAAGGCAGGCTGGACACACGCAGATCTTGATCTCGTTGAGGCGAATGAGGCGTTCGCGGCGCAAGCAATCGGCGTAAATAAGGGCCTTTGTTGGGATGTTACGAAGGTTAATGTCAACGGAGGTGCTATAGCTATTGGTCATCCGATCGGTGCATCCGGTTGCCGGATCCTTGTGAGCTTGATCCATGAACTGATCAAACGCGATAAAAAGAAAGGCCTTGCTACTCTCTGTATTGGTGGTGGTCAAGGTGTGGCCCTCGCGATCGAACGTTAATTCACACGGAATATGATCCCTCGTGTAAACTCGCTGTTTGGATTATTAGAAGCGAGGGACCATGTCCGACACGAGTAACGACGCCTGGAGCATAGAATCCTTTGTCGTTGAGCCAGAGGAAGGTAAGCCTCGATTCCATGATTTTGGGTTACCTAAAGCCGTCATGCACGCGATCGCTGATCTTGGTTTTCAATACGCGAGCCCTATTCAGGCCGAGTCGTTACCGATCGTTCTTAACGGTGAGGATATTGTTGCGAAGGCTCAGACAGGAACTGGAAAGACGGCCGCCTTTCTGATTTCAATTATTGATACATTTCTGCGGGAGCCGATCGAGGGCAAGCGCCGGACGGGTACCCCGCGTGCGTTGATCCTCGCGCCGACCCGAGAGCTAGTTGTCCAGATCGCGGAGGATGCAGAAAGTCTGTGTAAATATACCCGGTTGTCGGTGGTGTCTATTGTTGGTGGGATGGACTATCAAAAGCAGCGTGATGACCTGCGACAGTCTCCGTGTGACATTATGGTCGCGACGCCGGGGCGGTTGATTGATTTTCTGGGCCAAAATGAAATTAACCTCAGAAAGATTGAAGTTCTGGTCCTTGATGAAGCCGACCGGATGCTTGATATGGGCTTTATGCCCGACGTTCGAAGAATCGTCCGCGCCTGTCCGCGGAAGGAGCTTCGTCAGACCTTGCTGTTCTCTGCCACCTTTACCGGTCAAATAATCGAATTATCGGAGCGCTGGACCTTTGAGCCGATCCGCATCGAGATTGAACCAGAAAATGTGGCAACCGAGACAGTGGAACAGATCGTTTATATAACAACAGCAGACGCCAAGTATCGACTCCTAAAAAATGTCATCAGCACCCGTGACTTGCATAAGGTGATGGTCTTTGCTAACCGTCGTGACCTGTGTCGAGGTCTTGTCGATCGTTTAGTAAAGGATGGGATAGATACGGCCTTGTTGAGTGGAGAGGTTCCGCAACGGAAGCGAATACAGACACTCGACCGGTTCAAAGAGGGAAGGACCCGGATTCTGGTGGCGACCGATGTCGCGGGACGAGGCATCCACATTGACGGTGTTGGCCACGTCATCAATTACACGCTTCCAGAAGACCCTGAAGATTATGTGCACCGGATCGGTCGTACAGGTCGCGCGGGCGCTGAGGGAACATCAATCAGTTTCGCGTGTGAAGATGATTCCTTCTTGCTTCCGGAAATAGAGGAGTTCATCGGTCGTAAATTACCTTGTGAGCAAGCACCGGAATCGCTCTTAGAGAGTGCGAATGACGAATCAGCTGCCTGACTGGTCAGCTCCCTACAGTGAATTACCTGAAGACATTTTCTATACACGGGTGTCTCCATCGCCCCTGACCAATCCGTGTTGGGTGGATGTCAATTACGCACTAGCCAATGAAGTTAATAGTCTGATTGATTCAACGGACCAGAAAATCTTACGGGCATTTTCTGGTTGTGAGCCGCTCCCCGAGTGGACTCCACTTGCGCAGGTCTACAGCGGTCACCAATTTGGGCAATGGGCTGGTCAGTTAGGAGACGGTAGAGGCCTCTATCTTGGTGTGTCGGGCGGCTACGAGTGGCACCTCAAGGGCGGTGGTCAGACCCCATACTCACGTTTTGGCGATGGCCGTTCCGTGTTACGTAGCGCGATCCGTGAATACCTTGGCTCAGAGTACATGCACGCGCTGGGAATTCCTACCACGCGTGCGCTAGCATTGGTCACGTCTGACACCCCCGTCCAGCGTGAGACGATGGAGCGGGGTGCGAGCCTTATGCGTCTGGCCAAGAGTCACCTTCGGATCGGACATTTTGAGCACTTTTATCATCGCCAACACCATGAACATTTGCGCGAGTTGATCGAGTTTGCAATTCATCAGCTTGATCCAGACTTTGATGGCTTACCTGATCGGGTCGAGCAGGTGTTTCAACGATATATCGAGCGCTCCGCCGAGCTGATGGGACACTGGATGGCGGTAGGCTTCGTTCATGGGGTCATGAACACAGATAACACAGCTTTATCTGGAGAAACGCTGGACTATGGCCCCTACGGGTTTCTGACGTCGTATCGAGACGATTATGTGATCAACCATACAGACCGTGCGGGCCGATATGCCTACGGCCAGCAACCTAGTGTGATGCATTGGAATTTATCGTGCCTTGCTGAGACGTTGACTCCATTTGTTGATGTTGGCACGTTAAGAGCTTCGCTGGATCGATTTCCGGTCTTTTACCAAACAGCATATCGGACCCAAATGGCAAAGCGTCTCGCTTTAGAGGCTGACAACGACGCGCTTTCAGATATTATTCAGCTGCTCAAAAACGTTTGCAAGACCCCCGGTGTTCATTACCCGGAGATATTTAGTTACCTGTTGCGGGAAAACTGGAAGGGGTTGTCCCAGCCCCTGAAGGGGCTCGACACATTCGCTCAACTGCAAAGCCAATGGTCATCTCAGGTGAGTAAAGATCTGGTGCCAGACGCGCGGGCGGCTTCTCCATCTTGGATGCTTAGCTACTGGCTGCTTGATAGAGTTATTCGTGCCGCTGAGGGGTTTGACTTTACCCCAGTCAGTTTACTCCGGGAGGCATTAAATGGCGGGGTTTCTGAGGAATGTCAGTCGGCTAAGGTTCTTGGTGAATCGCCACCTGTGGGTGATTCGGCGTATCATTTGAGTTGTAGTTCCTGAGGATTGGATATGCAGGTGGCGGTGATTGGTGCCGGGAGTTTCGGGACAGTTTTGGCGGATATTGCCGCCCATAACCAGTGCGATGTAAAGATCTATGCTCGCCGCGCTGACTTGGCGGAGGAGATTAACCTACATCGTCGGAACTCACGATACCACCCTGAGCTGGAGTTGCATGAATCTATTCGCGCTGTTAGTGATCTGCGAGAAGTACTGCATGGAGCTGATCTTGTTCTGCTTTCGGTTCCGTCTAAATCAATGGATCACGTTTGTCAGGAGCTGGCGTGCGTGGTGGGCCCTGGAACCGCATTGTTGTCGACCACCAAGGGGATTCGTTCAGATGGATTTAAGCTGATGAGTCAGGTTATCTCTGAGAGACTACCGGATCACCCCATAGGCGTGTTGTCGGGCCCTAACCTTGCGCACGAGGTGGCGGAGCGTCACCTAACGGCCTCGGTTGTGGCGAGCCAGTCACCAACCGTCCGAAAACTTACCCGTGACGCTTTTGCGAACAAATACTTCAGGCTCTACAGCTCGGAGGATCTGATTAGCGTTGAGCTCGGTGGTGCGTTAAAAAATATTTATGCAATCGCGGCAGGCCTAGCCGACGGCTTGGGGGTCGGTCAGAATACGAGGGCATTATTGATTACTCGCTCCCTTGCTGAGATGTCACGTCTGTCCGCGCACATGGGTGGGAACCCACTAAGTTTTCTAGGTCTTGCGGGGGTCGGGGACCTCTATGTGACCTCGGTATCACCACTGTCACGAAATTTCAGGGTAGGGAGGGCTCTTGCCAAGGGGCACACGCTTGAGGCGGCGGAGGCGGCGCTTGGCCAGGTAGCCGAGGGTGTTAATACGCTTCGCCTGGTTTACGAGCAGTGCCAGAGAGATACAGTAGCGATGCCGATCCTAAGCGCACTTTATGATGTCATCTATGGTGGGAGACCCGTCCGCCAGACAGCACTTCGGATGATGCAGGCCGTTCACACGTCAGATGTGGAGTTCTTAATGCCGGGCACTAAACCTTCGTTATGATCAATCCCTGCGGCCAGTGAGATGTGTGCTTAGGTTCGTGGCCATTTTCGTGATGGAACTCTCTGTCGACTCCCAACAGATACAGGCGTCGGTTACAGAGACGCCATACTTCAACTGAGATAAATCCTCAGGGATGCTCTGGTTGCCCTCGTTGATGTTGGACTCAATCATTACCCCGCAGATTGAACGATTACCGTCTCTAATCTGATGCGTAACATCGTCTAATACTAGCGGTTGGACGTTGTGGTCCTTATTAGAGTTCGCGTGCGAGCAATCAACAACGATATTGGTTGGTAGTCCAGCCTTTTCGAGCGCCCGCTCACAGAGCGCGATATTGACAGAGTCGTAGTTCGGTTTCCCGCCACCACCACGGAGTACGACATGACCGTACTGGTTACCCTTAGTCTTAGTAATAGCGACCTGGCCTTGGGGATTTATTCCCAAAAAGGCGTGGCCACTGACGACCGATTTCATAGCGTTTACAGCGACGTCGAGCGAGCCGTCAGTCCCATTCTTGAACCCGACCGGCGACGAGAGTCCTGAGCTCATTTCGCGGTGGGTCTGTGACTCGGTAGTCCGTGCCCCAATTGCGGTCCATGTGATCGTGTCTTGCAGATACTGAGGCGATATCGGATCGAGCGCCTCTGTTGCTAAAGGAAGACCTAATTCTGAAAGTTCTATCAATAGGTTACGAGATTTTCGCAATCCTGTTTCGATATCGAAGCTATCGTTCAGGTGTGGGTCATTGATGAGACCCTTCCAGCCCACGGTCGTGCGGGGTTTTTCAAAATACACCCGCATGATCACAAAAATATCGTCACTGACCTTGTCCGCAAGCGACTTGAGCCGCTTGCCATACTCTAGAGCGAGTTCGGTGTCATGTATTGAGCAGGGCCCAATAACCGCGAACAGGCGCTCGTCTTTACCATCCAGAATATCCTTCACGGTCTGACGAGACTTGGCAACTAATTCGCGCACTGAATCGGGCAAGGGCAACTCTTCTTTCAGCTCTGTTGGCGTTATGACCACCTGATAGTCCTGGATGTTCAGATCCGATAAGCGCATGGCGTGCTCTTCGTCAATAATGGATTAGGTCGTTTATTTTAAAGGTGATCGGTCGAGAAGCAAGAAAATCTGTTGACACCAAGTTCATAGGAAGTATCATCCCGCACCATCGTTGTTCTCGGGTGGATAGCTCAGTTGGAAGAGCATCGCCCTTACAAGGCGAGGGTCGGGGGTTCGAGCCCCTCTCCACCCACCAAAAAAATTCCGCAACGATCCGCATGGAGCGGTAGTTCAGTTGGTTAGAATACCGGCCTGTCACGCCGGGGGTCGCGGGTTCGAGTCCCGTCCGCTCCGCCATTAATTCAATAAAACTGAGATTCTTGTTCGGTTTTTTATTCTTTACCCAGTGTAAAACCCATCTTAAAAATAGTGCTGGTATCGTAAGGTTAGAGGAATGCCGCTCTGCCTGTTCAATTTTCGTTATAGTCTAGTTCGAACTAAACATTCGCGGAGTGATTCCAAAGATGTCCGAGGTGAATACGAGATCCTCCGATAGTCTTGAGCCCTATTTATGTTAAATCCTCTTGCTAATCACTCTGGCATGCGGGGGGATAGCAGTCGTTTGTTGGAAAGTGAAATCTGGTATCGTTGGCTATTGATTTGATGGAGGCGCCAATTCGTTTTCTGGCATTACTTATTCTAAGTGCGGCACTGACTGCCTGCTCAGGTACAGGGGTTCAGTATGACCGGCAAGTGGAAAAGTCTGTCACTACTCCTGACGGAAATGCTTTTATTGCGAGAGACGGGCAATGGATTGGCGGGGGAGTTCTTCTGAAGGTTGTGCTGAATAGTTCTCAGCTTGGAGTTTAGGTAACAACTAAATACTCTCAGGCAAGATCAAAGAAGGTCAAGACACCCTGACGGTCAAACCTCAAGGCATGGGTAAATTGTCATACTCAGATGAGTCATTCAATTTCTAAGGCTTCACCAAGACAGACCTCTTCATAAAGAACTTCCTCCAATTTCATAGAATGCTACTTGGTATTTTTGTAGTTATCATGACTTAGGGAAATGTTAACGGGCAGGAGAAATGGTTCTAAGCAGAACAAAAAATTTATCTTCTATTGCTTTATTCCTGTTAATTACTGGGTGCAGTAATACCGAAGAACAGGCGATCAAAGCTCTTAGGGATTTGGGCTACCAATATGAAGCAGCCAGTCTCTGGAACTTTGGATCACCAAGGCCTGGTTTAATGAATGAGGACGACGTGGACGTCGCGCTGAACGCTGTCCTTGAAATTCGCGCTGAACTTGAAGCCGTCGTGGCGAAGTTTCCTGACACTAACGTTGCTAAAGACATACTCTCAACACACGGTGCATACACCGACGGTCTATCGATCCAAAGAATTGATGCCCAAGTCAAATATCTGCAAAGTGAAAAGGCGTTGTTTCAGCATCGTTCAAAGGTGCTTTTGAACCAGGAAAAAAAATCAGTTAGTAGAGCTTTTGGATTTAGTTTTCTCGAGAAAAGCGACACCACATGCGAAAAAAAATCAATAGACATGTTTGGTGTCAGGGACTTTCTTCCGCATTTACATGACAGTCAGCTCAGCCATTTCTTTATAAAGTTCGACAACATTATTGATCTCCTAATCTCTGTTGAGGAGTCAATAAATGATGCTTTTAATATCCTAGATACAAGTAATCAACATGAATTGGGAATCGAGCTATGGGATATGCGAGATAATAAATCCAAACTGGTGTACGACAATATGCTACGGCTTTTCGTAAACGGATACGTGCCAGATTATCTTGAGAACCCAGACGGGGTCGAGGTGATTCCTGCGATGATTAGGTTAAGGAATCTGTCCAATAAAAGCATGGTCCGTTGTTCATCAAAGAACAACGAAGATGAATTTAAAATCCGGGTAGGAAACTGGTTACCTCCCGGTAGAACTTATTATTTAGACGCGATTGGTAGTGAAAGAAATCAATTCCCTGTTTATGTTTTGCTTCATAGTTATGCTGGGAAGTACGATGAAACGGAGCTCACCGAGCCCGTGGTTTCCGGCTTAAATGAGAAATATGGCGACGCGATCGCGGAAGATTGGTCGATAGATATCTCGCAAAAAAGCTGGATAACAGATGAAGGAGTCTTGATCGTCCTGAGATTCGAGCGCGATCGAGATGCGGCTCGATTTAGCCTGACCTACATATACCTGCCCACATTCATAGCACGCTATCATGAATTTTTAGAAGCATATTTAGTGTCATATAAACATGTCGTCGATACGATGCGTGAGGCTACCGAACAGGAGAATGAACAGCGAGCCAGCGAGATAAACACAAAACTTTGAAGGATGCTGTTGCAGACCTTTAATGTTCACACCACTTTAAATTGTTTTTGCAACGTCCCTAGTGGTTGATCCTGATTACTGCTGCTTGACAGTCATGTAAGAATATTCATATTGATTTCGCTCCAGAACAGGCTTTATTTGCTCAATCCAAAAGGACCAAACATCATACTGGCTCCTATCCAAACGATGGTTAGCGCCAATGCAGCCGCAATCACATAGTAAATTTTCTCATCATTCAAAGCTGGTCTCCTCTTAGGTGATCCAACACGGAGTCTGGCAACAATCCATACCGAATATCAATCGGCTGTTAATTTAGCTCGGCGATTTTTTGAATGAATATTTCGCCATTAATCCGTACCAGAGTATTTATTTGTTGTTGTTATGCGATCTCTATTTACCGGCGACGTGGTGAACTCTTAATCGCGGTTCATGGGAAGTATCTTGGTGGTAAGCGCGTTCGTCCAGGGTCCATTATGATCAGGCAAGATACAAGAACCCTTGCGAAAACAGAGAGTATTTTTTAGAAAATAGTGTCAAAGAGGGTTGAGAAACCTGCACTGCAAACTGTAACGTTGTGTCAAATCATTTTTACGTAACCGACAAGCGATCAGAAAAAGAGGAGCGAACACGAGTTAGCAGCAAATATAAGCCTGAATGTATAGATTTAGGCTCCACTCCCAAAACCCCAGAGTTTGGAAACTACGTGAGTTGGCTCAGGGTTCAAAGCCCGCGACGGTCATTCAATCTCAACCTGGCCGAACCTGACCCACCACAGCAGATAAAATTGAAGATACGAGACAGATTTTTGAGGCCTTACAAGGCATAACCACTCCCGCACAGCCAACTGCAAAAAAGATAGACCAGAATTGTGTTAACAGTTGCCTCAACCAGGCTTAACTTCTGCAATATTGTCGCAGCGATTGTTCGTATTAGGCGAGGGATCATAAATCCGCTTCGCACTCGGGATAGTCTGGCTGGATCTTATGGTGTGATCGAGATTGATGCTGCGATTAGTCCCGGAACTTTGGAGGCCATCTTGTGTTGTCTGACGGGCGCGTAATTAGGAGTAAATACATTCAAACGGATGGGGCTAGATGTAGAAGGATAAGGATAAGGATAAGGATAAGGATTTGCTGTTTCAGCTCAGGCAGTTTTTGGGTCCTCCTGAATAATAACGTGCGATTACCTCCATCTAGAAAATCTATCGGCAAGTCAAGATTTGGATAATCAAGAGTTCTGTTATTGTAGTTGCCAGAGATCCACTCGGTAGGGCACAATCTGTGATCCAATTCAACCAAATTCAAACATCCCCATTGTCGTTGCAGCGTCGTTCCATGGACTGTCTTGTGGCGACGGTTATGTTATTTTTTTCGACTGCCAGTCTCGCACAAAACGAGATGCAGCCCGAGAATACGGTCGAGATCAATTCCAAAACCGCGGTTAAAACCGAAAGAGAAATGGTCGTCGCTGCACACCCGCTGGCAACGAAAGCCGGCGCTGATATTCTAGAAGACGGCGGGACAGCTATTGATGCCATGGTCGCAGTTCAAATGGTATTGAATTTAGTTGAGCCGCAAAGCTCAGGGATCGGTGGCGGTGCCTTTTTGCTCTTCCACGACGCTCAATCGAATACACTGATTTCATTGGATGGCCGAGAGGTTGCCCCAGTGGCAGCTGATGGATCCATGTTTCTCAACCCGGACGGTGAGCCCCATCGATGGTCCGAAATGGTTCCAGGAGGTCTTTCAGTTGGTATCCCGGGCACGCTTGCGTTGATGGATGACGCGCATGCACGCTACGGAAAACTGCCTTGGGAGACATTATTTGAGCACGCGATTGAGCTCTCGAAGAATGGATTTCTAGTGTCACCGAGACTTGCGAAATCTCTAAAAGGGTATGGTGGCGAAAGATTACAGAAATTTCCTGCTGCAGCTGATTATTTCTTTCAAAATGGCGAGCCTCTTGCCAATGGAGATGTACTTAAAAATCCCGAGTTTGTAAAGACGCTATCAGCGATTCAACGTGATCGGGGGGAGACGTTCTATAGAGGATCGATCGCCGAGAAAATCGTGAGCACGGTGAGAGACTCGCCCGTGAATCCGGGGTTAGTCGAACGTGTTGATTTTGAGGCCTACCGTATTATTGAGCGACCACCGATTTGTGTGCAGTATAGAGGACACTCTGTCTGCGGTATGGGACCGCCATCGTCTGGTGGCGTCACCGTGGCACAGATTCTCGGGATCCTCGAGCTTTTCAACTTAAAAATGCTCGGACCCAACAATCCGCTGACATGGCATTTGTTTATCGAAGCCGGCAAATTAGCTTTCGCGGATCGGAATCTGTTTCTTGCTGATCCCGACTTCATTGATATCCCCGTTGATGCGTTGCTTTCCAAAGATTATTTGAGGAGTCGGGCACATTTGATCGATTTGAATTTAGCACTGGAGGTCCCTGTTCCCGCTGGGAGACCTCTCGAGGTCGTCGATTTATTTCCAGACATCCGGGATGGGCTACCCGGTACAAGCCATGTGTCCATTGTCGATCGCTACGGTAATGCCGTCTCACTGACGACGACGATCGAGAGTGGTTTTGGTTCGGGCTTGCTGACGTCTGGATTCCTCCTTAATAACGAGCTAACTGATTTTTCATTTCGCCCACAGAAGCAAGGAAAGCAGATTGCCAATCGGGTCGAACCTAGGAAACGTCCACGAAGTTCGATGGCACCAACGATTATTTATGGGCCTGATGGTTCTATTAAGTACGTACTTGGATCGCCAGGAGGTAGTCGAATCATCAGTTATGTCGCACAGACAATTATTGCTCTGATTGATTTTGATATGTCACCTCAAGATGCTGTGAATCAAGGCCGTTTGAGTAGTCGAAACGGAATCATCGATATTGAAACATCAACGGATTTAGCGCGATTCCAGTCCGTACTGATGAAAAAGGGAAACCAAGTCAGAGTGCGAGATTTGAATAGTGGTATTCACGTTATTAAAGTCTTTTCCGATCAGTTGGTGAGCGGAGTCGACCCTCGTCGAGAGGGTATAGCTGCAGGTCGTTAGTATATAATATCGATGGAGCGCATCACCGTAGCATGAAGGTAATAACTGTGAGGATCGTTGAGTCGATTTACCGCAGACTGAGCCGCACTAAAACTCCACTTCTGATGAAGCTTGACATGGCTAACTTCCCTGAAATGCGACTAATATAGTTCGCCAAGAGCCCCCGCTAAATTCAATCTTTGGTATGTGCGAGTCGGTAATACTTGTCTTTAAAGACTAATCAACTTCTTCCACTTTCTCGCAATCATCGTTGATGTAGAGAACGCTGACGCGCGTAGTGATATGTCTTTCATACTGATCTGACAGAAAAAAGCTGAGAAGTTCGATGCCGTTAGTTATCTATCGGGTATCCGTCTTTGGTCTTTAGGGGCAAGACAACTTGACCTAATTGTTCAGATTTTACTCATTCTATCTTCAACTTTTCGGTACGAAAACTCTGCAGATCATTGCATCATCCATCATGATTGAGCCGGTTTAGTTAGCCTGTAATAGATTTATTTGATTTGCTTGTACGGGTTACCTTCATACAGTAGCTTTATTGCGTGACGGTAATAGGTGGGTGTTGCAGTGAAACGTGAATATTTCGGCCTTTTAGTTCTTTTACTGCATGCAAGTGTCCTTTTAGTTGCGGTGTCTGCTTGGGCCGCAGACTATCAAAAAGGAAGAGAGGCCTATATGCGAGGTGATTATGGTTCAACGCTTCAAGAATGGGGTCCTTTAGGTGATGAAGGCCATCCTCAAGCCCTAGTGGGTCTTGGCCTCATGCATGAATATGGCCGCGGAGTTGAAAAAAATCTTACAGAGGCTGTGAGGTGGTATCGATTGGCGGCTGAGCAAGGTTTCGCAAGTGGACAAAAAAACCTTGGCACTATGTATGAGTTTGGACGCGGGGTCGAACAAAATCTTACAGAGGCTGTGAGGTGGTATCGATTGGCGGCTGAGCAAGGTTTCGCTAGGGGACAAAAAAACCTTGGCACCATGTACGAGTTTGGACGCGGAGTCGAACAAAATCTCACAGAGGCTGTGAGGTGGTACCGATTGGCGGCTGAGCAAGGTTTCGCAAGTGGACAAAAAAACCTTGGTACCATGTACGAGTTTGGACGCGGAGTCGAACAAAATCTCACAGAGGCTGTGAGGTGGTATCGATTGGCGGCTGAACAAGGTTTCGCTAGTGGACAAAAAAACCTTGGCACCATGTACGAGTTTGGACGCGGAGTCGAACAAAATCTCACAGAGGCTGTGAGGT
>PBZS01000028.1 GCA_002730235.1 Gammaproteobacteria bacterium
TGGATCAAACGCGTTCGTAACGGACGTATCCACGGCAAGGTAAACACTAACGGCACGGTCACAGGTCGTTGTACTCATAGCTATCCAAACATCGCACAAGTACCAGCAGTACGCGCACCCTACGGCAAGGAATGTCGTGAGTTATTTAAGGCGCGTGATGGTTACGTCCTTGTCGGTTGTGATGCGAGCGGTCTTGAACTTCGTATGCTTGCGCATTACCTAGCGGGATTTGACGGTGGACAATATGGACGTCAATTGTTAGAAGAAGATATTCACACGGTTAATCAACAAGCGGCGGGATTGAAGACCCGTGATCAAGCAAAGACATTTATCTATGCATTCTTATACGGTGCTGGTGACGGTAAGATTGGAGAGATTGTAGGCGGTACAGCGCGAGAAGGTAAAGCGTTGAAGCAACGATTCCTCACGTCTCTTCCCGCTTTAAACGCGTTGAAGAAAGCTGTGGAAGCGAAGGTTAAACGTAGTGGATTTCTTCGGGGATTAGACGGACGCATACTACCGATACGCTCTGAACATTCTGCGCTTAACACGCTTTTACAATCGGCGGGAGCAGTCGTGATGAAACAAGCGTTGATCGGGTTGAACGCGCACCTCGCCACGAGTAACTGGAGAGTGATGCAAGATTACGCGTTTGTGGCGAATATACACGACGAGTTTCAAACGGAAGTCAAACCAGAACTAGCAGATCAATTCGGTAAGACCGCATGTATCGCGATACGAGAAGCGGGTAGACATCTAAAGATGAAGTGTCCATTGGACGGCGAGTACAAGGTCGGTAACAACTGGGCAGAAACGCATTAATACCACACGTGAAAACTTGCACGGCTTGTAAGAAAGAGTTCCCGTTATCGGAGTTTTATAAAGACAAAACGCGAAAAGACGGGTTAACGCTCAGATGTAAAACCTGTATCCGTAAAAGTAGAAAGAAAATAACACGTCGGTCAGATTTAAAAAAGCGTTACAACCTATCAACCGAAGAATACGACTACATCTCTTTTAAGCAAGGACACACGTGCGCTATATGCGACACGCCATCAACCAACGGAAGAAGATTAAGCGTAGATCACGACCACTCAACAGGAGCGATCAGAGGCTTGCTATGTCCGTCTTGTAACACAGGTATTGGACAACTCAAGGACGACCCCGATCTCGTGATTAAAGCATACAATTACCTCGTTATACACAAACATAACCAACAACAACAACAAGGAAATCAATGACAACAACACTATTAATAGACGCTGACGTATTGGCGTATCAATCTGCGTTCACCGCGCAAGCTAACATCCAATGGAAGGAAGACCTATGGACGGTACATACTGACCTCGCCATTGCTAAGACATGGATTGTTGATCGACTGGAAACGTTTAAAAAGCGTATGAAAGCGGACGACTTCATCCTCGCTATATCCGATAAGAACAACTTCAGACGTAAGCTTAACAGCGAGTACAAAGCTAATAGACGATCCAAGTTTGCACCGATAGGACTTGACCCTATACGCGATTGGCTTGCAGAAGAATACGGTACGGTTATCTATCCAAACCTAGAAGCTGACGATGTACTCGCGATCCTAGCGACGGAACGACCGAACCGAAAGGACAAGCGTATCATCGTTAGTATTGATAAAGACTTTAAGTCAGTACCTTGTGCGTTCTATGACTTCAACCGTGGTGAGTTACACGAGACGACGGAAGAAGAAGCAGATCGTTATCACTTGATGCAGACACTAGCGGGTGATCATGTTGACGGATATAAAGGCGTTCCAGGAATAGGCGTTAAGTCAGCGGGTAAGCTACTCGACATATACGGCGCGACTTGGGACACCGTTCTTAACGCGTATAAGAAGGCACACATGACCGAACAAGATGCGCTTATGAACGCGTGGATGGCTTATCTTATTCGCAAGGATGAATATAATAATAAACATAAACAGATTAAATATCTATGGATGCCGTCGTGTTTTGACGAAAAACAAAAACGAAAATACAGCCATTTAATCCATCAAGTTACTGGCGATTTAGACGAAGATTTGTCTCGACAAAAGCCGTTTGATCCGATTAGTTTTTAGGCGGATGACTAATCCTATTAGAAAACTTCCCGACTTGAGCCGCGATTTAATCGACGTTTTAGACGAGCGATTTCCGCTTCGTTTACCCGATCCGAAGGATAACGAACGAGAGATATGGATCAAGGTCGGTCAACGTAAAGTCATCGAGTTCCTTATCGACACTTATGACGAACAACATAAAACATTAATAAGTCCCAAGGAATAATTAACTATGTGCTTTCCATCACCTAAATTTGTAACACCCGCTCCGCCGCCTCCTCCTCCTCCTCCTCCAACTCAGACAGCGGCGGTCGTTAAGCCAGCGGGTAAGCGCGGCGGTTCAACTGCGTCTAAAAAACGTCGAGGTACTGCACAATTAACACGTCCTTCGATGGGTGGAAGCTACTCAGGAAGTGGCGTCAATTTACCTACTTAATATAATATACAGAAAGAATAATCATCATGGCATTAAAATCACTCCAGAAAATCACGCTCTTGTCCGCTGTATCGGCGACAGGTGCGGGCAGTTCCTTTAGCGTTGAACGCTCGAAAGGCTGGACATTTACCGTTGCATCAAGCTCAGTCACGAGCGGTGGGACTGTAGATGTTGAAGCGTATATCGGCGGAGGATGGCGCGTAATCCACAGCGAAGCGGTAACAGCCGACGGTAACGTAACCGTAAGAGACGACCACGGACATTATGAAAAGATACGAGGTAATGTATCCGCTCGTACCGATGGTACTTACAGCTTATTTGCAACAGGAACTACTGACTCGTTGTAATGTCGATTACGTTTACGTCTTCGCTTTTAAAACCTAGCGGTATAACCGCTTCTCCGTCGGGTCTAAAACGACCTGGGTTTGGCACATTATACGGGTTTGATGTACCTAAAGATACTGGGACTGCATCGTTTGCTAATAGATATGCTATACAGTTCGATGGAGTCGACGACAATATTTCATGCTCGATACCAACAAGTTTAATGGCATCTGATTTTACTACGTCGATATGGGTAAGGTTTAGTGCAAACGATACTGCTGACGGTTCTATTTGGGCTAATAATTACGGCGCAACAGGGAAAGTTGGATGGCGTTTATACTTTGATTCTACCGACGCGGCGGGTAATGGCAATCTCTCTGTGTGGGCGAGTAACGGTAGCGGTGCTTACGACAATCCTATTTCTAATGTTCAAGTAGGATTAGGGGTTGATACATGGTCAAATTTAGCTTGGGGTCGTAATAGCGGTACTCATTTCCTGTATGTGAATGGTAGTCAAGTAACTATTAGCCAAGGACATCAAGGATTTAATAGTTCGTCTTCCAGCTACTCCGACTCCTCTCCTGACCTCAGAATATTTGAGCCAACTATAGGTAACGGACCTTCCGCTGGTTATTGTGATGAGGCTGCGATTTGGAATGTTGCCTTATCTGGTTCTGACATTTCAGCAATAAGAGACACAAGCGGTGCTAATCCTATTCCTACTGATTTAAGTTCAATCGGTAATAGCGGGAATGGTCCTATCGTGTGGTGGAGAATGAGTGATAATAACAACGGTTCAGGTACGACTGTATCAAACGCTCAGAATATTGGAACCAACGACGCTACACTTAATAATAGTCCAACCTTACACGATCTAAGTACCGCACCTGACACTATTTACATCGCCTAATTATGAGTAGAAAATATGTTATTATTGAAGTCTCCGATGTTCCATCTGTGAATTTTGACGAGGTACTTCAAACATCAGAAAAGACACTTCGTCACTCGACGGACGGTACTAAAACATTAGTTAAGTTTGATGGCGCTACTCCTAGCTTTCTTGCGGGTAATGTTCAATATAACTACTCTGAAATATCTAACATCTTGAATGGCGAAGAGTGGTCAACTGACTCAGTTTAATTATGCAATACGAAACGGCTCAAAGCCTATACACTCAGCTTGAAGGTTCGCGTTGGTCGTTCTTAGATCGCGCTAGAACGTCTGCGGAGTTGACGATACCTTACGTTCTTCCACCCGAAGGACACGGTCCTCACACGAAATACTACACGCCTTATCAAGGTATAGGTGCGCGTGGTGTAAACAATCTAGCGTCTAAGTTATTACTCGCTTTACTACCGCCTAATGCGCCTTTCTTTCGTTTGGTCATCGACCGATACGAGCTTGAAAAAGCAAAGGCAGAAATGGGCGAGGAGCAAGGCGAACAGTTACGCACCGATCTTGAAAAAGCTTTAAGCGATGTTGAACGAGCAGTAAGTCAAGAGGTCGAAGTAGAAGCGTTTCGAGTCGGTGTGTTTGAAGCACTAAAGAATTTATTGGTTAGTGGTAACACACTTTTATACATGCCTGACGATGGTGGTATGCGTGTGTTCCGTCCAGACAGATACGTCGTTAAACGCGATGCAATGGGCAATGTCACGCATATAGCCGTGAAGGAAACTGTTGCTCCGTTCATGCTTCCCGAAGAAGTACGCGACGAAGTATATAAAGAATCTAAAGAAAACAACTGCGACTTATACACGAGTATTGTTCGTGAAGGTGACAAGTTCATCGTTCAACAGGACGTCAAAGGAATTGTCATCGAAGAGTCTAAAGGATCGTATTCCGTTGATAAATCGCCTTGGATACCGTTGCGTTATACACGCATTGACGGCGAAGACTACGGACGTGGTTTTGTTGAAGAGTANATAGGCGANCTTAAATCGCTTGAAGCGCTGACTAAAGCAATNGTAGAAGGNAGTGCCGCCGCCGCCAAGGTGTTGTTTATGATTAATCCTAACGGTACTACTCGCGCGCGTACGNTGGCTGAAGCGCCTAACGGTGCAATCGTACAAGGTAGTGACGGCGATGTATCCGTTTTACAACTTAATAAGTTTAATGACTTTCGTGTAGCTGAATCGGTAAGTGCTAAAATACAAGACCGTTTATCTCACGCTTTCCTTTTGAATAGTTCCGTGGTGCGTGATGCTGAACGAGTGACCGCCGAGGAAATACGAATGTTATCCCAAGAACTCGAATCAGCATTGGGCGGTCTCTATTCAATACTTTCACAGGAGTTCCAACTTCCGCTTGTATCGCGTCTTATGGACAGGATGAGCAGAAAGGATCGACTTCCTAAACTTCCGAAGGACATCGTTAAACCTACCATAGTAACAGGCGTTGAAGCGCTTGGACGTGGTAATGATCTTAATCGTCTTGATATGTTCCTTGCTGGAGCGTCACAAGTCGTCGGTCCCGAATCCGTTATGCAGTACGTCAATGTAAGTGATTACTTTAAACGACGTGCTACCGCGTTGGGAATCGAAACTGAAGGATTGATTAAGACGGAAGAAGAAATTCAACAACAGATGCAACAAGCTCAACAACAGGAAATGATGATGAAGCTTGGAGCGCCCGCTGTAGCGCCGACTATAAACGCTATTGCACAAGAGCAATCACAAGAACAATAACACAAACAAACCACGTGAAAGAATACAATCATGGCAGATTACCAAAAAGTCGAAATAAACGAAAAAGCTCCTAACGAGATTGAACCCGATCAACAGCAAACAGAGACGGTTGAAGAACCTCAAGTCGAGCAAGAACGCCCAGAATGGTTACCAGAGAAGTTTAAGTCAGCGGAAGACCTCGTCAAAGCCTATGGAGAACTTGAATCCAAGATGGGCAGACCCGCAGAAGAACAAGAAGTCGAAGAAGAAGTAACAAATGAGACTGAACCATCGACGGAATCAAACGAAGCACAAACTTTAATCACAGACGCATCGAAGGAATTTTTTGATAATGACGGTAAACTTGCAGATGAAACATATGAAGCGTTGGCTAAAGTCGGTCTTAACCGCGAGTTGGTCGATAGCTTTGCACGTGGTCAAGCGGCTCTACAAGACAGCGAATCAACTACGATTAAAAGCGCGGCAAATGGTGAATACGATACTATGTCGGAATGGGCTGGCGAAGTGCTGTCGGACGAAGAAATGAACACTTTTAACGACGTTGTAAACAATGGAACTGTTGAACACGCAAAGCTCGCTGTAAGCGGTTTGTATGCGCGTTATAAGAACGAGACAGGTGGTCAAGGACCAAAGCTTGTCACGGGCAATACGACAGGTACATCGACAATGCCGTATCAATCTATGCAAGAAGTGAGTCGAGCAATGCAAGACCCACGGTATAAAAGCGGCGATAAGGCGTATCACGCCGAGGTAGACCGTCGATTGGCGGTTTCCAATATCTGATATGTTTGAACTCTTAACACTCTTTTTAACAGGCGGTGGAAGTGCCGCTATGGGAAGCGTGTTAAAGGGCGTTTTCGGCGCGTTGGTAGATGGTCGCCAACATCGGTTTGAATTAGAAATGGCAAGGGAGGCACGTAATAATGAACAAGCAGTTAAGTTTCAAGAATCTATCAATAGCGGGGATGCTGGCGGTTTTGTCCGTGGTACTCGTCGTATGCTTGCTCTTATCGGGATGTCAACGCTCTCATTCGTCACATGCATCACAGCCGTTTATCCAACCGTCCCACTTGTCTCCGTCACCAACATCACAGGAGAAGGACGGAACGAACTTTTATTCGGACTCATCAGTCTTCAAGCAAGCCAAGCCCCTTTGGTTGTTACAACAGGACATATCGCGCTCTTTCAAGCGACCGTAGTTCTGCCAATGATCGTGGGGTTTTACTTCACGCCTGGAGGACGAAGATAACACTTTTTTTAGACGAAGCAAAAGACAGCCCCGTGCGCGGGACAACTGACCGACTAGCAACGACTAATAATACTAACACTAATATTAACTCTATAAATAGGAGAACTTAATTATGGCTAATGGAGATACATCTCCCTCACGCGTCGGTCAGGTTAATTCAAGCGGAGCAGTTGATGCTCTTTTCTTGAAGAAATTTGCTGGCGAAATATTAACGACCTTTGAAGAAAATAACGTCTTCAAACCTTTGCATACTATCCGTACTATCGAGAATGGTAAGAGCGCTCAATTTCCTGTAACAGGTATTGCTTCCGCTAACTACTATACTCCTGGACAGAACATTGCTGACAGCGGTAATTCTTACTTGAGCGACATCAAGAAGAACGAAAAAGTCATCACTATTGACGACGTACTTCTTTCTTCGACATTCCTCAGTTCTATCGACGATGTAAAGAATCATTACGACATCCGTTCCGTCTACGCTTCTGAGCTTGGTAAGGCGCTTGCTAAACGTTTCGATGAAGCGATTGCTAAAGTGTTTATCGCCGCCGCTCGTGAAGCTACAGCTAACGTTACTGGTGGAAAGCTTGGTGGAGTACTTGACGTATCTGCTAACGCGATGGGAACACCCGCTGATGGTTCTGACGACTCCGACAATACTGATCCAACTGGAGCAGAGCTTGTTGCCGCGTTGTTTACAGCCGCTCAAAAGCTCGATGAAAACGACGTTCCTTCCGATGGAAGATTCTGCGTTCTTCGTCCTCAAGAGTATTACAAGCTTATTACTGGTGGTAGCGGAGCGCTCGTTATCTCGACTTCTGCGTCTAATCAAGACGTCGGTGGTTCTGGATCACTTGCTTCTGGTTCTATCGCTCAAGTTGCTGGTATCAGCATCTATAAGTCTACTCACCTTCCATCGGCTGATTTGTCTTCCACCTCTACAGGTGACGGAGCCGCTTCTAACGATGTATTCGGTTCAGGCGGAGTAGGGTACAATGGTAACTTCACCAACTCGCTTGGTATCGTTGCTCACCCCGCGGCTGTAGGAACTGTTAAGCTTCTTGATCTTGCGACTGAGTCCGAGTATCAGATGGAGCGTCAAGGAACTCTGTTTATTGCAAAGTACGCTATGGGTCACGGAATACTCCGTCCAGAATGTGCTATTGAATTGCAGAAGTAGTTCTTTCTTGTTTGGTTGTGTTGAGGGGAGCGAGGGTTTAATTTTCGTTTTGACCTCGCTCCTCTCTCGCAATCAGATTATTCTTTAACTTTATTCTTACCTTTTATATGGCACTTACATCGAAGCTTGAAGCAGTCAACACAATGATTGGCGTAGTCGGCGAAAGTCCTGTTAATACTATTAGCGGTACTAGTGTACCCGTGTCTGTGGTGACAGCTTTAAACGTCCTTGACGAAGTTAATAAAGAAATCCAATCGGAAGGTTGGCACTTTAATACCGAACATGTTTATGCGCTTATAAGAGACGCCTCTAATAAAATCAATCTTCCCGCTAACACGCTTAAAGTCGACGTTCCAATCGACAAGTATAACGACATAGACGTCGTACAGCGTGGGACTACATTGTATGACAGGAAGAACCATACCGACGTCTTTGGCGAAGACCTAGACGTTTCTATTACTTTTGAACTTACCTTTGAACAACTACCACAACAATTTAGAAGTTACATCACGATACGAGCGGCACGTAAGTTTGCTAATCGCTTTCTTGGGTCTCCTGAGATCGAGAGCTTTACGCTTCGTGATGAGATTAACTCAAAAGCTACAGCGATAGATAGCGACAGTGAAAACGCAGATCGTAATATATTCGATAACTATGATGTATTACGTGTTGTAGATAGATAGACATGCCGTTACTTACTACTTCTGTACCGAACCTCGTTCAAGGTGTATCGCAACAGCCTGACAATTTAAGATTTCCTGGACAAGCTGAAGAGCAAGTAAACGCTTTTAGCTCCGTTGTAGACGGACTTACAAAACGTCCTCATACCGATCATATAGCGGCGTTGGGAACGACGCTTGAGAACGACGCCTTAGTTAGCTTTTTTGACAGAGACGTAGCGAATAAGCACGTCATGTTGTTTAATCATTCTGGCGGTACTACTTCGTTAAACATTTTTAATACTACCGATGGATCGGCTGTAACGACGACTATAACTTCAGCCGCTCAGACGTACCTAAACGGTGCTACTAATCCTTTAAGCGACTTCAGAGTGTTGAACGTTGCTGATTATACTTTTGTCGCTGACACAGGTAAGACTGTTGCTATGGCGGGCACGACTTCAACCGCGCTTCCCAACGAAGCTGTTGTCTTTGTTAAGCAAGGTAACAGCGGTACAGATTATAACGTAACTATTAATGGTAATAACGCTACAACGTCTGGACCTTCGGATCATAAATCGACAACAATAGCGACAGCTTTAGCTACGGCTATATCGAGTTTAGCTGGCGTTACATCTGCTACTGCTAACGGTTCGGTCATTAAGATCGTTATGTCGAGTGATTTGGACATTACCGTTAGTGACAGCCTTTCTAACACAGGTCTAGGACTCGTGTATAAATCGGTATCAGCGATTACTGATCTTCCTATCAAATGTTTCAACGACTCACGAGTCAAAGTCAAAGGCGATGTGGAACTCGTTCAAGACGATTACTACGTTAAGTTTGAGACTAAAGACGGTGCTACATTCGGTGAAGGAACTTGGGTG
>PBZS01000029.1 GCA_002730235.1 Gammaproteobacteria bacterium
CAGTAAATCAATAGGGCGAAGTCCTGAGTCAATCGTATTTCCTCGAATCTCACCATATCGATTGGATGCTATCCACTGAACGCGCAATGCAGCTAAACGGTGTTCAGGCTGACGCATGAGAAATTCAGCCAGCGTCGCATCAGATGACCATTTGCGGAGCGCTTGCCGATAGGCCGTGATGTCGCGTGCTGGTGCTAGTGGTTGCTCATGTACGTCAAATGCGTCTTCATTACGAACACCAAGCCGTGGCTCCAGTTTTTCTTCAGAGACATACCACAATAATGCTGTTGCCTCTACGTCCCTCCACTGGATTTCATCGAGCCAATGATAAGAGTCATCAATCTGCGCGATGGACTCCTCGACAGTAAAAGATCCATTCAAGGGCCTTAACTCGCATTCAGTCACTGCCATTTCATCGCCAAGCTCATCAACCAGCTCGGAGTAGGGTTCAAGCATCACAGATGCGAGCACCTCTTGAGCTTCCAGACACAGTTTTGACTTCGCAAAACACATTGCATCGGACCACAGTGTCGCGTTCAACGGATGAGTATCAAACCAGTCTAGAAGCACATCAACAGCTTGCACCAGCTCTTCGATGGCTACACTCTGCGCCTCATCGGCGCTTTGCCAGAGGATAAAATCACCACGCGCACGCCTCAATAGGTGCACAACTAAGTCCCGATCACCCGGGACAACTTTGGTAACAGCTTGAACTCGCGCAATAGCGGTCTCACGCGCCCGCATCCAATGATCAATCAACACGGGATGATTGATTAGGAATGGGGCCATCCCAAGGCCAGTTGAATTACCAATACCAAGCCGGGTGGCTAACGACTCTTCCAACGGAACCGCTGAATCTGGGGCTCTGAAATAGGCTTCATATTCCACCCAATCACGGGCGAATTGTCTAACCATCAGTACGGTGAGCATCTCAGCTTGGAACGCTGGCTGGAGTTCTGGCCGATCGAGAATCATTTCTCGGTCACACGCACCAAATTTCCCGGAACCATAGACGGCCGTGGTACGCATGAGATAACCCGTGTCATCAATGACCTTAACTGGTGGCTGCTTACCAGCCGCCAGGGCAGAAACTACGGCATCCCACAGCCGAACTGATTTATTGGCGCGAGAGAGTGTCAATTCTGACGCACTTAAGCGTCCCGCTTCTTGGAAGGGCACATTGGACCGTAATCGATCTATATCTTTGGCACTCGGAATACCATCATACAGGGTAAACGTGGCATCCCATGCATTCGCAATCACTCGATCCGTGCGGTGCTCTGGATCGAGTTGGTGAGCGAAGATTAATAAGCTGTACGTTCGATCAGGAGTATGTGCTGAGTAGACCGCATGTCCGGTGAGGTCCGCACCGATATCGAAGACTGTTCGTTGAAATGACCAGCATTCTTCTTGAATGCGTCTTAGCAAGATGCGCAAAAAAGATAAACGAGATGCATGCAACGAGCCGAGACGATCGAGTCGCATGACCTCACTAGGCTCGCGCATTGCAATCATGACGAGACCTTCTGCATACGAAAGCTTTCATCAAAAAATCGCAACCAATTACCGCCCATAATTTGTTTGATCTCCGCGTCCTGAAATCCATGGCGTTGAAGGCCTTGTTCGAGATTACCGAAGTGACGATTATCGACAAACCAATCTGGCTGCTTTGGAAACCCTGGCTGATCTTTGGTGCCCTCACCAAAATCGACTGACTTCGTCCAACGTCCAGAGCGCATCCACTCAACAACCGTGTCTGGTTGGTTCTGACAAAGGTCAGACCCGAGTCCAATGTGATCCAAGCCCATCAGGTCCGCCGTGTCAGCGATCATTTGACAAAAACTCTCAAGTGAACAGGCGCTTCCACCTTTCAGGTGGTGGGGATACATCGAAAATCCTAGCATGCCTCCCGATGCACCTAGGGCCTGTAAAACCTCGCGGCTCTTATTTCGTTTTGCTGAATACCAGAAATTCGGGTTGGCATGCGTGATCGCAATTGGCCGCTCGGAGATCTCGATCGCTTCTATAGTGGACCGTTCAGCTGAGTGTGACATGTCAACTACTAGGCCAACACGATTCATCTCACGAATCACCTCTCGCCCCATCCGAGTGATTCCAGGATCTGAAGATTCATAGCATCCAGTCGCCATTAACGATTGGTTGTTGTAGGACAACTGCATAAATCTCACTCCCAGTTGGTGAACGATCTCAACTAGGCCGATGTCGTCCTCAATCGGACTTGGATTTTGAAAACCAAATATAATTGCTGTCTTGCCATCGGCCTTGGCCTTGCGCACATCATTCGCTGTAGAAGCATGGACAATGCGATCCGCAAAATACTCGAACATCCGATTCCATGACTCAATCACGGCGACCATCTCTCGAAAGTTCTCGTGATATGCAATTGTCACATGCACACAATCAACCTGACCCTCCGCCATCTGCTGGAAGATCTCACCTGACCAATTGCAATATTGTAGACCATCAATTCGCATTATTCTGGCTCGCCCTGTGCGATGTAGGAAGTTTTCACAGTAGTGTAAAATTCGACCGCATACTGGCCCTGCTCACGAGATCCATAAGACGAGTCACCACGTCCACCAAATGGTACGTGATAATCAGTCCCTGCCGTGGGTAGATTCACCATGACACAGCCAGTTCGCGCGTGACGTCTGAAATGGTTGGCTCGCGCTAATGAACGCGTCATGATTCCTGATGTCAATCCAAATGCCGTATCATTCACGGTCGCTAGCCCCTCTTCAAAAGAGTCGACAGAAATCACGCTGGCGATCGGAGCGAACATCTCCTCCCGATTGATTGTCATGGTGTTCTGCGTCTTTACAAACAATGCAGGCTGCATGAAAAACCCAGGAGTCTCTCGCTCAAGCAGCTCGCCACCGCACAAAAGATGAGCGCCTTCTTCGCGTCCGAGCTTAAGATATCGTATGTTTTCATTTAACTGCGTACGTGAGGCGACTGGTCCAATTTGACTCGATACATCAAGAGCATGGCCGACCACCATACTGGCCATCTGCGCCTGCAGTCGATCAACAAACGAATCAAGTATCTTGTCATGCACCACTAATCGACTGGATGCTGTACATTTCTGGCCAGTGCTACCGAATGCTCCATTGGCGGCAGCCTTGACGGCCAGGTCAATATCGGCATCATCCATCACGAGGAGTGCATTTTTTGATCCCATTTCCAATTGCACCTTGGCAAAATGAGACGCTGCTTTGGTGGCAACTTGCCGGCCTACGTCGACCGATCCCGTAAAACTGATGGCATTGACATTCGGATGAGCCGTCAATGTGTTACCAATGTCACTGCCCGAGCCCATCACCAAGTTGAATAGCCCTGCTGGGATATCCTGTTGAGCAATAATCTCTGTCAAAGCAACAGCTGATGCCGGGGTTAAANTTGCTGGCTTCCAGATCACTGCNTTGCCGAAGGCCAACGCAGGGGCGATNTTCCAAGCCGCTGTCGCCATAGGAAAATTCCATGGGCTAATGACCCCGACNACACCGACTGGCTCACGACGTANATCAATCTCAATACCCGGCCTAACCGAATCGGCTGTGTCACCGATTTGTCGTAATACTTCTGCTGCATAGTAGATGAAAAATTGCCCGGCTCGGTAAACTTCGCCACGGCCTTCAGGTCGGGTTTTACCTTCTTCTCGGCTTAACAACTCGCCCAGCGCGTCTGCGTTTTCCATTAAGGCATGACCAATGCGATCGAGCACGGCCTGACGTGCCTCAAGAGGCGTAGCTTGCCATTGTTTTTGCGCTTTCATGGCTGTAATCACGGCGCGCTCGAGATCATCAAAATTAGCCTGAGCGTAGTACCCAATGACGTCACGAGTGTCTGACGGGTTGATATTCTCTATACGATCTTCCGATCCAACCCACTCACCGGCGATCCAGTTATCACATCTCATATTAATTCACTAAACCATTGACTGTATGCATTGTGAAATTCACTGACCTTGCCAGCAAATCTGGGCTTGATCGTAATCCATGAATTGAGATAAACGAGCTGCGACAAGCGACGGAGACATCCGGGTGTTGAAAGAAGACGGGCCTTTTCAAGCCAAGCAGTTTCGTTTTCAACTACATCATGAAGCTGTTGAATCAGAGACCGTGTTTTTTTGATTTTCCTGTCTGTCATGCAAACAGTTTGCCAAGACCTGCATAGAAAAGCACCCCTTAGCCAAACTAGGAAGCCCCATGTAACAGAACTTACAGATCACAAGACCTGTTTATTCGTTCCAGATCTTCCTCTCGTTAGCATGAATCGCTTTAAGGTGAGGAGTTCCCCTTTGGGGACCCAATTCAAGGTTTCTTGAAGCCTATCGGCAGCGACTTCTCCGTTCCATCTGTTTTATTAACATTTGCGTGGCTACTCACAGACTTTCCATCCTCCTATTTTCAGACCCGGCCAAGGTAAAATTTTCAACATCGTGATCTGATTGTAAGTGTTAAGACATGACTGTTTTTTTCAGTGCCTGTAGACTATATTTACCTGATATTTAGGTACTTAAACGTGAGGAAGGAAGAATGCGCGGCCCACATGATGTAGGTGGTCTCGATTTCGGACCGATCGATCCGGAAGAATATTCTCTGACATTCTGGGAATTACAGATTGATGCAATACGAGCAGTGATTGGCTCCAAGGGGATTGTTTCGACACATGAAAATAGAAGAACTATCGAGCAATTTGGGCACGAAATCTACGACACACTGACCTACTACGAACGATGGACTGCGGCGTTACAGCGTCAGATGGTAGACAAAGGCATCTTGACTCAAGATGAGATTGATAAAAAGGTAGTTCAACTGCGAACTCGGTTTCATGAAACCGGAGATCTGGAGAGTTTCTGATGGTGCCGCTTCAATTCGATCCGGGCGATCAAGTTGTAGTTCGCGGAGACTTTCCGATCGGACACTTTCGGACGCCTGTGTATGTCAGAGGATGCCGTGGTGTGGTGGTACGTTATCTCGGGCACTTTGAGAACCCCGAAACACTTGCTTATTGCCTGCAAACCAACTTATTCGCCTTATTTAAGGTTCGGTTTAGGCAGCAAGATCTTTGGGATGAGTATACGGGCTCTGCTGTAGATACCATAGACCTTGATTTGTACGAGAACTGGTTGGAGAGAGGTTGAGAACAATGGATAGCGTTGGCCACGATCACAATCACCCTCGCCAGTCGGACGATAAAATTCGTTTCTACTACCAAATACTGGGCCAGGCATTGAAAGAATTACTCATCGAGAAGAGGATAATAAGCGCGTCTGAGATACAGCTCGCCATGGAAAAACGGGAAGCCGCTACACCGGCGAATGGGGCGAAAGTGGTAGCCAGGGCATGGCTGGATCCGAAATATCGTAAACGTCTTTTTACGGATGCAAACTTGGCTGTGGCGGAATTTGGGTTAGAACTTCCGACGACTCGCTTGGTTGCATTGGAAAATACACCAAAGATTCATAATGTGGTGGTCTGTACTCTTTGTTCTTGTTACCCCCGTGACCTACTAGGATTGCCTCCGGCTTGGTATAAAAATAAAGCATATCGCTCTAGAGTGGTTCATGAGCCGCGTGAGGTGTTAAAAGAATTTGGCACTTTACTACCCGACGATCTCGAAATACGAGTTCACGATTCGACCGCGGATCTGCGCTACTTAGTGGTTCCTATGCAGCCTAGCGGCACCGATGATCTGGGAGAAGAAGTACTTCGATCACTTGTCACCCGCGATATGATGATAGGTGTTGCTTTAGCTGATCGTGCTGGCTAGCGTTACCATTGGCGTTAGTCTATCACTCGAGCAGATCTCTGATTATGCCACTATATCTTTTCTGGTGGCATATTAGGATTTCCAGTCTTAAGGTAGCGTTACTCATTCTTGTACATCTGCAAAAATTCTTCCCGATCATCTGGCTCGAACTGATCCAAAAGAGCTCTGAATGACTCAAAATCGTCGGTCTTCATAAAGTCCATCGATTTGTGGAAAACTTTTACATTTTCTGATTTTAATGCAGCCATGTTTGCGCTCGGTTGGTGTTCCAGAAGCGACGTATAGTTGTTACCATCTTGCTATGGCGTTTGGTTCCAGCTTGCGCGCCGTGTTATCCCGCCAGAAGCACTAAAGAGGAGATCCTCCATGAAGATAAATCGAGTTATAAAAGTTTAGCATTTGGTTGGTGCGTTACCCGTTAGTCTTATATTCGATAAGCAGATGGATTCACTAAATCCTTTTGTGAGGATTACAAAGTGACCAAGAATGGATGGCGCGCCAGAATATAACATTTATCAGCTGATGCTGTTCGTCGAATGGAAAGAGGAAATCTGTAGGTGATACAAGCTCGTAAAGACGATCCGAAAAAAGTTTTATTAACGGGAATATCAGGCTTTATTGGTCTTCACTGCGGTAAGGAGCTTCTTCGCTCTGGCTTCAAGGTTCGAGGAACAATCAGGAGCTCAAAAAAGCTGAGACAAGTTCAAGAGGTTATGGCGACGGAAAATGTCGACTTGGAAAATCTTGAGTTTGCGCAATTGGATTTGACCTCAGATGACGGCTGGGAATCCGCAATGCAAGGGTGTGACTATGTTATGCACGTAGCCTCACCTTTTCGAATTGCAAATCCTAAAAACGATGCAGAAATGCTGGCCCCGGCAATAGATGGNACAAACCGCGTGATGCGTGCTGCCAAAAAAACCAAAATAAAAAGAGTTATATTGACAAGTTCCATCGTCTCAATGATGTCNAGTATTCGTCGTGGCCTCTTTAAGCCAGNTGATTGGACTGACGTTAATTATCCAAATTTGAGTACGTATATAAAAAGCAAAACACTCGCCGAACGAGCGGCCTGGACGTTTTTAGATGAAAATAAAGGTTCTTTTTTGCCGGAATTGGTAGTTATCGCCCCGGGGGGAGTATTTGGCCCACCCCTCGGCCATGATATTTCAGGCCAGTCATTGACTGTCCTAGCAAAGATTCTTGACGGTCAAGTACCCATGGTTCCAGATGCCGCTTTTCCGATGGTAGATGTTCGAGATGTAGCGAAAATTCATGTTATGGCGTTGAACAAAGAGGGAATTGTGGGTTCACGATTTATTGCTTCCGGGACCGATCCAGTGAGTTTTGCGGACGCGGCACAAATTTTACTAGATGAGGGTTACAAGGGACCAAGTACTAAAATAGCTCCCAGATGGCTATTAACAATACTATCGATATTTGATAGAGAGGCTAAAGGAATGCTTGCTTTAGTTGGAATGAGGCTGACTGCAGATAATTCGAGAACATGCGAGATATTTAACTGGACACCAATACCTTTCAAGCAATCGTTACTAGAAACGGCATCGGCCATAAAAAAATTAAAAACGAGCAAGAATAGTTAAGATTAATTTGGGAACTATTTTTGAAGTATCAAAATATTAAAGGATATTTTAACAACATAGAAAATATTTCTTTCACCCGCGTCTGTGACGTGTCTCGTTAAGCATTTAATCAGGTCTGATCCGCCTCATTAACGATCTTTTATGCTGCAAACTAGGCCGTGGGGCTGAAGGGTCATCGAGCTAAACTTTTCATGTTGAATGGTTAGCTAGATGTTAACAAAACACCCATCCTTATTGGAGGGCTCCAAGAAAACCCGCCGGGTTAAGGATGTTAATTGATGTATTTAAAGCAAGTTGCTCACCAGTCGAGGGACAAAAAATTCGTGTCTCGGCAGAGCGTCTCTAACATCACCGTGTTGGTTTTAGTTCCGTTTTTAACGATACTTCAAATAAAACTGTTAATGGTTACGTACTCTGATTTTGCTCCTAATAAAGTCCCTGTGCTCGACATAAATTAGATCAGCAATCTTACGAATTGTGTTCTCTTCAAAATGATCTGCACGTCCGTCAGCAAAAGCTATTTCCCATAAGCAATCAACGAGACCAATTTTTTCGTCTCTAGACAAGTATTGATTAATTACACGAGTATGCTCGAATAATGAGGTCGACGAGTCCTGTTGTTGCTCCGCCAAATCTATCAAATCGTTTACTACAGGCGTGGCTAACTTCCACCTTTGAGTAATCGTTGAAACGAGCTGCGCTCTCTCGGTCTGATCAAAATTACCATCAGAAAGCGCTACTTCGATCATCAGAACGATTGAGACTTTGCGAGTTAGATCAACACTTGATTCTAGGTTGGTGTCGGCACTTACAGCATCGAATAAACTTTTTATTGAACTCAACATAATGTTAGATAAAGATCATTCTCATGAACATTGTTACTCCGCACCCGAATAACACATGTGTATCATTAAGGTACTGTTGATTCGTTTCCGTTAGATTGCCCGTCGCAAGATATCATTGTTACTTACGAAACAACCTACAAACCTCTTTTGTTAACTCTTTTCTTCAGCGTACTGGGACCAAGTACTGAGGGTGCTATCCCGCTCCTTAATCGCTAACTCGTAAACACCGAAAATCAACAGTGATGAGCGGTAGTTCTGTTTTAGTCAAAGAAAAAAGGTTTGTAGGGTCAGTTTTAGCAGTCCTGCATATTTTTTGTCGAAAGTCAGATGGTGCATGGCTGTCATCCCCCCTGGTAAAGAAGCACAAGTCGTATTTGGAATCTATTTGCTTGTTAATGGTATGACACTGCACTTTTTTGTCCTAAATTCGGGATGTTCCAAGCTGATTTTTAGCGGAATTTGGCCCTGATGCTTATCAGGGACGATCTTTGATAGGCTTACCAAGTCCCGTTTTACTTATCACGACGGCAACGACATTATAAAAAATGCATGTCGACCTCATCCCGGAAAATTGACGATTGACAGATCTGTCATTGGCGTCATAACGGAGGTTTCCATGATAACCCCGGCTTCGATGCGT
>PBZS01000030.1 GCA_002730235.1 Gammaproteobacteria bacterium
CAATAAAAAGGAAATAATTGCAGCCGTTGCCGTAAACCTCCTTCAGAGTCAAAGCTAAGTGGATTAACGAAAATTTGTACAATACAGAATAAAAGTTCCGAAATGATGGCTTACAATTCGACTAACCATTCATCGATGGCGACATCCTTGATATCGGAGACCTGACAGTGATCACAATGCATACACCGCGTCGCACACCAGCCTGTATGATCTATAACGTCAGTGGTTGCACTCTTTGTTGGCAATACCATTCACATGCCAGCTTCTCGTACATCCCGTCGTGATTTCCTAAGCGGCGATGCGCGCATTCTCGACATGAGTATTCGAAGACTTCTCACGTTACCGCCGGAGACACGTATGTTCATCTGCCATGACTACATCCCAAACGGTCGCATAATCAGACGTCAAACCACCATCACAGAACAAAAGGCCAAGAATCTTCATGTGTACAAAAGAATCTCTGAAAATGAATTTGTATAGATCCGTTCAGCGAAAGATAAAACGCTCAACATGCCGACACTGATGTTATGATCAATACAGGGACTTATGCCAGCATGAGAACTTCCTTCGGCAGAGGATAATGGCGTACGCTATCTAAAAAGTCTCGTTGATGCCGTCCAAGGAATGACCATGATTATTCGTAAACTAACCGTAAACCTAGCCGTCGCCGACCAGCTAACGCTTGATGATCTAGATGCGGTGAAAGATGCTGGCTACAAAGCGGTAGTTTGTAACCGCCCTGACGAGGAGGGCGAACCTCATGCGGAGGCTGAGGCGATGGCGAAAAAAGCAAACGCGCTTGGTCTCGAATTTCGATATTTGCCGGTAAATAGTGGAAATATCACGGAAACAGACGTGGAACAGCATGCAGCGGTTTTGGCCGAGATGCCGGCTCCAGCTCTTACTTACTGCCGTTCAGGAACTCGGTGCGCTATGTTGTGGGCATTGACAGAAACCGGCAAACAAGACGTAACTACGTTAGTCGAGACCGTCGACAAAGCGGGACTCAGCATCGTCGGTATCGCACACCGTCTGTAACTGACCTTGCAATTACAGGAGTCACGCGATGTGCTACAGAAATGGCTTCAAATGTGCCTAACTCTCATTAGGACAGGATGGGATATTTTCACGATTTCTGCAGTTGCTGAGGACTTCCTTGACCAAATGGATCGAGGCCGATGTCTAATCTAATCAGAGTGGCCGCAATAGCTCTCGAAAAGGTCGTTCACCTGCCAAAGCTAAATCAGCATCATCCTCAACCCACCCAGAGGCAACCAGCAAGCCTTTTCGCAAGTCCCAATTAAGTTCAGAAAGTAACTGATAAGCACCTCCCTCATCAATCCCATCTATCTGTCCAGCCAAGATCCGTGCCTGACGATCTTTCAATTTCGCATTGGTGGCTTGGACACACAACATCTCATTACCCAGAACTCGACCAAGTTGAGTCATTAATGCGGTCGAGAAACAATTCAACAGTGCTTTCTGCGCAGTACCCGCACCTAAACGTGTCGATCCTGCTAGCACTTCAGGTCCGGTCGCCGTTACCAACACATGGTCTGCGATTTCAATCAGCCGACTCTTAGGATTGGAACTCACGCCAATTGTCAACGCACCCCGGGCAATCGACGACTCGAGGATCTTACAGGTAAAAGGGGTACTCCCAGATGCTGTAATACCAATTACGACATCCA
Source organism: Gammaproteobacteria bacterium (assembly GCA_002730235.1). Taxonomy (GTDB): domain Bacteria; phylum Pseudomonadota; class Gammaproteobacteria; order Pseudomonadales; family Litorivicinaceae; genus HIMB30. Next base: position 1,692 of record PBZS01000030.1, read on the forward strand.
ACTCGGAAACGGAACAATTATCCACCTGTTGCAATGCGTCAGAGGCATCATCTTCAGCACCCTCAACCGATACAGACAAGGCTTTAGAACCGCCGGCAATCAAATACCCAACCCGACTCAGCGGCCAACCGAAGGTTGGTACCAATTCAACCCCGTCTTGCACTCCGATACGAATGGAACAGCCTGCGCCCGCATAGATCAATCGACCCTCTCCACCACGAAGTCGTTTAGCGGCCGCCTCAGCCGCCAGAGCAATAAGCTGCGAAATTTTTTGGACCATTTCAATCGCATGTGCCTGCGATGCAAGAAGTCGCTCCAACTGCTCAGAGATGGGCAACCGGTCAAATTCACGACCATTGGGATCGACCAATTCAGTCGGTGGCAGCCTTAACTTTTTTTGGTCCATGCGTCTTTCAAGGTTACTGAGCGATTATATGTCAATCGACCTTGACCGCTCGCTGGGTCTTGCTTGAAGAATCCAACACGCTCAAATTGGAGATATGCCTCTGGCATCAAGTGACCGAGTGCTGGCTCAACGTGAGCCGTGCCGAGAATTAACGACTCTGGATTAATCACAGATGAGGGGTCCTCGTAATTACCAGGATCCGGAACAGTAAACATTCGATCATATAAACGCACATCCACCTCTTCGGCAGATTCCGCGTGAACCCAATGAATTGTACCCTTCACCTTGCGGCCAGACTTATCTTGCCCCGAGCGTGTCTCGGGATCATAGCGAACATGTACTTCCTTGGCTGAACCCTTGTCATCAAGAATTACGTCCTCAAAATCAACTATAAATCCATACTTCAACCGAACACTGCCGCCCGGAACCAGCCTGAAAAATCCGTCCGGTGGATCCAACTCGAAGTCCGAGCGATCGATGTATAGCTCTCGTCCAAACAACATTGTACGCGACCCTAATTCGAGTCGCTTCGGGTGCCAGGGTACCCGAAGTGACAGCGGCCCTTGATCCCAATTCGTAACAACAACTTTCAGGGGATCCATGACCGCCATGGCCTTATGTGCCCGGCTCTCCAGATCGTCTCGGATTGAGCCCTCAAGAATCTGCAGTTCAATGGTATTCGGCTTGCGTGTGACACCGATACGCTCACAGAATAAGCGGATCCCCTCTGGTGAAAAACCACGACGACGCATCCCCACAATTGTGGGCATCCGAGGATCATCCCAGCCCGATACATAACCTTCCTGCACAAGCGAATTAAGTTTACGCTTGCTGGTTACCGTACCCTCAAGTTCAAGACGGCTAAATTCGGTTTGCTTTGGTCGACTCGGTAACGGGAGCCGTTTCAAAAGCCACTCATAGAGTGGTCTGTGATCCTCGAATTCGAGTGTGCAAAGCGAGTGCGTAACTCCTTCAATCGCATCACTCTGGCCGTGGGCATAGTCATAGGTGGGGTAAATGCACCATTTGTCACCGGTGCGCGGATGCTTGGTATGACGGATTCGGTAAAGCGCCGGATCGCGCAAATTCATATTCGCAGCCGACATTGAGATCTTGGCACGTAAGACAGCGGCGCCCTCCGACATCTGTCCTTCGCGCATCTTTAAGAAAAGCGACTCATTTTCCGAAATCGACCGGTCTCGATAGGGGCTATCGAAGCCAACCTGTTTGAGAGTGCCTCGATTTTCGCGCATTTCTTCTGCGGACTGCTCGTCAACATATGCGTCGCCATTACGGATCAGGTGCAACGCCCACTCAAAAAGCTTCTCGAAATAATCAGCTGTATGGCATAGCTCTGACCACTCAAAACCTAGCCAACGCAAATCCTCTTCGATCGCATCGATGTATTCCTGAGATTCTTTTTCAGGATTAGTGTCATCAAACCGCAAATTACAGCGACCACCAAATTCTTCAGCCAGTCCGAAATTCAGACAAATACTCTTGGCATGTCCTACATGCAGATAGCCATTTGGTTCTGGCGGAAACCGCGTCACGACTTGGTCGATTTGACCCTGCTTGATCTGATCCGAAATTTTTGTACGGATAAAATTTGTCGGTTTCTCGCTCACGGCTACACCATCAATATTGCGGCCAGCAGCTTCCGACCCGCCCGAGCCCGCGAATCCCCACTACCCAAACGATCGAAGATCTGGATCAGCGTGAGCCTTGCAGCGTCTTCGTTATATTGCCGATCTGTCTGGACTATAGTCAGAAGATGCTCAATCGCTGTTTCAACATCATCCGATACCATCAGGTGTACCGCAAAAAAATATCGTGCTTCGCTATCGGCATCATTTGACCTGAGGCGCGATTCACAGGTCACACGATCAGGTGCACCATTGAGCAAGTCTTGGAATGCTTTTCCGGCCAAAATCGATTTCGCTCGCGAATCCATTTTTTGCGCATCGGGAAGACGCTCGACAATTGCCTCAGCACCCGCCGAATCACCGCTCCTCAATAGTGCCTGCGCCAAATCAAGATACGCATCATAATTTTCAGGATCATCGGCAGTGATCAACTGATACAGCGCAATGGCATCCTCGTACTGACCGAGTTCAACAAGTTCAGCTGCCCGTTCAAGTGGCGACGGCTCAACTCTCTCTACATACTTATCGAGAATCGCCCTAATCTCGCCCTCGGGCAATGCGCCCATAAAATGATCTGCAGGCTGCCCATCCTTAAAAAGTACAACCGTCGGTAATGAGCGAACGCCCATCCCTTCGACTAGCGTCTGCTCTGCATCAGAATCCACTTTAGCCAAAATAAAAGCACCAGCATATTCATCTGCCAACCTCTCTAGGATGGGCCCCAGACTTTTACAGGGGCCACACCAATCAGCATAGAAGTCAACCAATACAGGGGTTTCCAGTGATTTTTTTAAAACTTCTGTTTCAAATGTTTCAGATGAGACTTGGATTGAGTGAGCGATGGACATAACAACCTGTAAGTTTTGTAAATTCGCGGGCAAGTATACCCTGTCGTGACCTTCTTAAGTGAGAGTGCATATGCAATTGATTGATAGACAGCAAGAAATCATAGACGAGTTTGAGTTTTATGATTCTTGGATGGACAAGTATCAGTACCTTATTGATCTAGGAAAAGACCTTGAACCGCTCGACGAGGCAGAAAAAAATGAGACGAATTTGGTCAGAGGATGCCAGTCCCAAGTGTGGATAATAGTCAGTGGTCATTCAGATAATGTCGAAGTACGAGCCAACTCAGATGCTGCCATCGTATCGGGACTGATTGCACTGGTCGTTCGACTGTACTCCAACGCATCAGCCGAAGAAATCATAAGAACGGAACCCAAATTCGTTGAAGCCATTGGTTTATCACAACATTTGTCATCGACAAGGGCGAACGGCCTAGCCTCGATGCTGCAACGGCTAAAAGCAGATGCAGCAAAATTACTCACAAATTCATAACTAACTCTTGATATAGGACCTAATTGGTCCTATATCATGGCAAACAAGTTTGATGATGTGATACACCAATGGTCCGGCTCTCAAAATTAACTGATTATGCTTCCGTAATCCTAGCTCAGATGGCGATGAAGCCAGATATCTTATGGTCAGCAGGGCAATTGGCTGAGGAGTCGGCCATCCCCAAGCCCACCTGCGTCAAGCTATTGAAGTTGCTGGTCAGGGGCGGAGTCCTTACTTCAATACAGGGTTCACGGGGCGGTTATAGCCTCGCAAAGAGCCCATCGCATATCCCCGTTAAGGCGATTATCGAGGCCATTGAGGGACCGACGGCAATAACTGACTGCGGAACAGATGAAACCCTGTGCCGCCTCACCGACCACTGCTCAGTGACGTCACGGTGGCGGGAATTAGGTGATCAGGTCAACCACATACTGACAAAAACCACGTTAGAGGATCTAATCAGCCCACATACGCTCTATGCGCGACCCGATCGCCGAATAGATACTTTAGAGGTATATTAATGAGCCAATCAGAAATCGATCAACTCGTCGACCAGGAGTATAAGTACGGATTTATCACTGAAATTGAATCCGACACATTACCACCGGGACTGAATGAAAATGTAATTCGCGAAATTTCAGCTCGTAAAGGTGAGCCAGAATGGTTGCTTGAATGGCGCCTTGAGGCATATACAAAATGGCTCCAGATGACGCCACCAGACTGGGCGCATCTCGACTATTCGCCAATTGATTTCCAGGCGATAAGCTACTTCTCTGCCCCAAAACAGCAGGGCGACGGGCCGAAGAGTTTAGACGAAGTTGATCCTGCATTGATAGAAACCTACAACAAGCTCGGGATCCCACTCGAAGAACAGAAGATGCTCGCGGGCGTGGCCGTCGATGCGGTCTTTGACTCTGTGAGTGTAGTGACCACCTTCAAAGAAAAGTTACACGAAGCGGGTGTTGTCTTCTGTCCTTTGTCAGAGGCGGTCCATTCGCACCCCAAGCTTGTCAAAAAATTCCTGGGGTCTGTTGTGCCGCAAAACGACAACTATTACGCAGCCCTAAATTCAGCAGTCTTTTCAGATGGGTCCTTTGTATATATTCCAAAAGGTGTCCGTTGTCCGATGGAACTGTCCACCTACTTTCGAATTAACCAACAAAACACCGGGCAATTTGAGCGCACATTGATTGTGGCAGAAGACAACTCGTACGTATCCTACCTCGAAGGCTGTACCGCGCCGCAACGTGACGAAAATCAGTTGCATGCGGCCGTGGTTGAACTCATCGCAGGGACTGATGCTGAAATCAAGTATGCAACCGTTCAAAATTGGTTTGCTGGCGACGACGACGGTAAGGGGGGCATTTATAATTTCGTAACCAAACGCGGTGAATGCCGGGGTGATCGCGCCAAAATTAGTTGGACACAGCTCGAGACGGGCTCCGCAATTACCTGGAAATATCCAAGCTGTGTGCTAAAGGGCGCTGACTCAGTGGGCGAATTCTACTCAGTTGCTGTCGCTGGTAAAAAACAGCAAGCGGATACTGGCACCAAGATGATTCATATTGGACCAAGAAGCCGCTCGACCATCATCTCTAAAGGGATTTCAACGGCCCGCGGTCAAAATACCTATAGAGGACTCGTCAAAGTCCTACCCGGAGCGGTTGATGTCCGAAATTTCACTCAATGTGATTCGTTACTGATTGGTGACCAGTGTGGGGCGCATACCTTTCCTTATGTTGAGGCTCAAGAACCTAGTGCTCAGCTTGAGCACGAGGCAACCACCTCAAAAGTTAGCGATGATCAGCTGTTCTATTTGAGAACACGTGGTATGAGCGAAGAGGACGCACTAAATATGGTGGTTAACGGCTTCTGCAAGGAAGTGTTTCAGAAACTTCCGATGGAATTTGCGGTCGAGGCCGAAGCGCTCCTAGGAATAACACTTGAAGGAGCCGTGGGCTGATGCTGGTTATTCAAAATTTACACGCAAAGGTCGGTGATAAACCCATACTCAACGGGGTTAATCTCAATATTAACCAAGGCGAAGTACACGCGATCATGGGACCAAACGGCTCCGGAAAAAGTACCTTGGCTTCGATTCTAGCCGGCCGTGATGACTATGAGGTCACCGACGGCGAGGTGGTTTATATGGGCCAGAATCTTCTGGAGCTGGAGCCTGAGGAGCGGGCGTGGGCTGGCGTCTTCCTCTCTTTTCAATACCCCGTTGAGGTTCCGGGCGTAAAGAATATCTATCTTTTGAAAGCAGCGGTTAACGCAAGCCGAGAGCATCGTGGACTTCCTGAATTAAAAGCTGGCGACTTCCTTAAGTTTGTCCGAGAAAAACTCAAAGTCATGCAGATGGATGAAGCCTTCCTGCACCGGAATGTAAACGAAGGTTTCTCAGGCGGCGAAAAGAAACGTAACGAAATTTTGCAGATGCAGTTGCTTGAGCCAACCTTAGCCCTACTCGATGAGACTGACTCGGGCTTGGACGTAGACGCTCTGCGCGTCGTTGGTGAGGGTATCAACCGCATGCGATCACCTGAACAAAGCGTTTTACTCATAACGCACTACCAGCGCTTACTGGAAATAGTAAAGCCTGACTTGGTGCATGTGTTGGCACACGGGGAGATCATACTCTCCGGCGACCACACGCTGGCTGAAAAGCTTGAACGAGAAGGTTACGAAGGTATAAAAGCGGCGTGAGTGGATTCAACGCGTGGTTGAACGATATCGAGGGGGTCAGCGCACAACAAGCCCTCGAAGCCGGCTTGCCCACAAAACGTATCGAGTCATGGAAGTACGTACCGACCCGCAGTCTGTCCCGAACTAGTTGGCGACCAGCGACTCCGAAAACGACTGAGCGATTCGCACTCACCGGTGGACGTTTTTCAAATGTTCCAGAGGTAATCGGATTAAAAGTTACCGACAAGAAGCTAACACTGAAGGAACAGAAGCAGCTCAAAGGAATAAGCGAGGCGCATGGGTTTGGACTCACTCAGGCAGCCCTCGAACACAGCCGGTTGATTCTGACCGTCCAAAAAATGGCGTCAGTTCGCATCAACCTCTATCATCTAGCCAACGAGGCCAGCAGCGCAGGATTTGCAACACTAATCCTTAGGTTGGAAGCCGGTGCTCAACTTACCTTCGTCGAGCAGTTTGAAGCAACAGTGATCGAAAAGTCCAATCTGAGCTCACTCCGTTGCGTGATCACCCTCGGTCGCGACGCGTCAGTCACACACGTCCGCTTTCAAACCGCTAACGCTAGTGCCTATATTTTTTCAAACATGGACATTATCTGCGGCGAAAATGCATCGTACAGGCTGCAAACGATTGAATTTGGCGCGAAATTAGCCCGCAACGATATAAATATTGGGCTTGCAGGTCGCGAGGCGTCGGCTTCCGTGGTCGGGCTCGCGATCACCAAAGAGTCCCAGTACCACGATACACACTTAACGATCGACCACGTAGTCGGTGACACCAAGAGTAAAATGACCTTTCGAAATATGATCGATGGCAGTGGCGAATCGACCCTAAATGGTCGTGTTTTAATTCGCAAAGGGTCTCAATGCTCACGAACCGAGCAGTCTATCGCGAACCTTTTGTTGTCAGGGTCAGCACGCGTAAATCCAAAGCCGGAGCTTGAAATTTATGCAGATGACGTAACCGCTTCCCATGGCTGCACTGTTGGTAGCCTCGATAGGGAGGCATTATTTTATCTAAAAAGTCGTGGGCTCTCAGAGGCGGATGCGCGCGCATTTCTACAGTATGCATTCGCAGAGAAAATTGTCGAAGAAATCCAGCATCCCGACATCCGGGAATTGGTTGAGAATCAACTCCTCGGAGAGCTCCAGCACGGGGAGCTGATCGGAGAATTAAAGGAATCTGTAGATGTTTGATTTAGCACAGATCCGAAACGACTTTCCCATTCTTTCGCGTGAAGTTCACGGACAGCCGTTAGTCTATTTTGATAACGCAGCAACCTCTCAAAAACCGACCGCCGTAATTAAGTCAATTAGTGATTACTATGACAGCTACAACTCGAACGTCCATCGTGGTGTTCATACCCTGAGCGGGGAGGCAACTGACGCATATGAGGGCGCGCGAGGACAAATTGGACGGTGGTTCGGAATTACAGACCCCGGTGAAGTCATTCTATTACGAGGCGCAACCGAGGCACTCAATCTCGTAGCCAATACAATCGCCGGTGAGCTCAAACACGGTGACGTTATTCTAGTCGGAGAGACTGAACACCACGCGAATATTGTTCCATGGCAACAACTCGAATCCCGCCTTGGCGTGAGGGTTGTTCCTATCCCCGTAGATCGAACTGGCATGTTGGATCTCGAAAGTGCAAAAATGCTGTGCGCTAAGCATCCCGTGGCAGTGATAGCAATTGGTCACGTTTCGAATGCGATAGGTGCTCTGAACGATGTTGAAGGGTTTATCGCTCTGGCTAATGAGAACAAAGCGTTTTCCGTAATTGATGGGGCACAGGCAGCTCCACATATGCTTGTAAATGTTAAGAACCTACAAGCAGATTTCTATGCTATGAGCGCACACAAATGTTGTGGTCCAACAGGGATAGGTGCACTTTTCGCCAGAAGAGAACTCCTCGAGCGTTTGCCACCGTGGCAGGGCGGTGGGGATATGATCGATCGCGTCAGCTTTAGCGGAACCACGTACAACGAGTTACCATGGAAATTTGAAGCTGGGACACCCAACATTGCTGACACAATCGGTTTCTCTGCAGCCCTGCAGTACCTGGAATCTATCGACTTCGTTGCAGCGACCGCGCACGAGAGTCAAGTGCATAAATATCTCGTAGACTCGATGCTGAGTCGTAACACAGTTGATGTCTTAGGGAACCCTGAGCAATGGGTGAGCGTGTGCTCATTTAACGTAAAAGGAAGCCACCCGACCGATGTTGGAACTCTACTCGATCAACTTGGTATAGCCGTTCGTACTGGTCATCACTGTGCAATGCCGACAATGGAGTACTTCGGCCTACCAGGGACAGTTCGAGCCTCGATCGCTTTCTACAACTCAGTCGAGGAAGTCGATCTGTTTCTTGATGCCCTCGATCGCGTCACTCGGATGCTCGCGCACTAATGATAGCCTTTGCTGAATTAGAGAAAGGCTCAGAGCTAAGCGTTCTGCAAAATGTTACAGGAAGGCAAGTTCCCCAAGGATCCCTTTTGACACTCGGAGTCGGAGAGATAGTCACTGTTACCCAAGCACTCGGTGACACAGTCACGCTTGATATCGGAAGTCGTCTTGTTCGTATCGAGACTGAAGATCTCGAGAAACTCGGAGTTAAGGCGCCAGAACAGGCTGTTTCAGACCTCTCAGTGTCCTTGGAACGTCAAGTCTGGGAAGTCTTAAAACAAAGCTACGATCCAGAAATTCCAGTCAACATTGTGGAACTTGGTTTAATCTATGACCTGAGGGTCTCCACCCTAGTCGATGGCCGTACCCACATCCGTGTCGATATGACACTAACGGCTCCCGGGTGTGGTATGGGACCTGTTATGGCTCGAGATATCAAAGATAAAATAGAGGCATTGGGTGGGGTGGATCAGGCGGACATACAGATGGTCTTCGATCCACCATGGGATGCAACTAGGATGACAGAGGAAGCCCGTTTGGAAGCAGGGTTGTTCTAAGAAATACCATGAGTCAATGGATCGAAATTTCAATGTTGGCCGCTTTGATAGACGGTGACTATAAGCGCTTTGAATTTGATGATATCGACGTCTTGTTGTTCCGTGAGGGTGGCAATTTATACGCCATTGAAGACCTTTGCACACATGACGGTGCCGAGCTGTGCGGCGGGCTATACACGAACGGGGAAATTGAATGTCCACGCCACGGCGCACGTTTCTGCGTCAAAACAGGCCAGGCGCTCTCAGCACCAGCATATGGACAGGTATCGACATTCCCAGTTCGTGTAAACGATCAGGGAACAGTCGAAATTCAGCTCACCGTTGACTAATGGGTCATCCATTACCTAAATTTGCTAGTCATTGGGAGCGCCCTTGAGTTTTCTGTACCACTTCAACCACGCAAATAATGCAGATTTTAAGTCATGGACTCCGTGGTATCACGCGGATGTTTTAGTTGGCTATGCAAATGAAAAATTCAAGGAACGTGGTATACGTTTTGGTTTATGGCGAGAGACTGATAACGGTCTAGTAATTCCTGACCAATCTGAAGGCGAGCTGAGCCACTTATTCGCTCGCTTTGCGAAAAAAACCTATGAGGAGGGATTGCTCTGGAGTTGGGTTGGTGAGCCCTTTCCGGTCAAGGCTTCCGTGACGGATCCCACCCGCTTTGTCATGGAGCGGACACTGACGGCACCGCTTGGCTGTCTGACATTTGGTGTGCACTTAAACGGCTATGTTAGAACGACACAAGGGATCGAGCTTTGGGTTGCCAAACGCGCACAGAACAAGCCTACATTCCCGGGTAAGTTGGATAACATAGCTGCCGGTGGACAACCGGCTGGTCTCGGTTTGTTCGAAAATCTTATTAAGGAGTGCTTCGAAGAAGCAGGGATCTCCGAAACACAAGCCAAAGAATCTGTAGCGACCGGAACTATCAGTTACGGTCATACTGATGGCAGGGGCCTCAAGCGCGATCTCTTATATTGCTACGATCTCGAACTACCCGACAGCTTTGTCCCGGTTTGCCAAGATGGTGAGGTCGATTCATTTAAGCGCTTGCCGATTGAGCAAGTGCTCTCAATCATTGAAACTAGCGATGCATTCAAATACAACTGCAATCTCATTATCATCGATTTTGCAATTCGTCATGGGATACTTAATGGAGACAACACTCCTGAATACGCAGAGCTTTGCGAACGCAGAAACCAACTAAAATTAGCCTAAGCCGGCCAATAAACGGAGGTCCATAGGTGTCCGCAACGCCGGGTCCTCATCGATGCAGGGATCATGTCCGATCACTTCATTATANGCACACTGATGCACAATGATCGCNTCTTTACCGCCAATCCCTGCCAGTGCGATCCCGGCTTGCGTAGAGGATTTAAAAACTTNGTTATTACCGTCTTCTTTCTTCANCATGGTCTCACCAACATCCGTGATGACTTTCACCAAATAAAATAGTCCCTCAAACGCATGTATCTCCATCGCTGGCGCTTGATCATGTGCGATAAGCTTCTTTAGGTCAGACATAGTCACTAGGCGCTTGCCTCGATTTTGCCTTTACGTAGCATTTTCAAGGAATGCCTCAACTCATCAAGCGTCGGAGGAGACAATAATCCGAGTCGGCTTATGAGATCGTAATGATGCGCGGCCGCAGAGCCTCCGACAAATATAGGAATTTTCTGATCAAGCTGCGATCTGAGGCGGGTCAGTTCTGTTGGAATCCGTGGATCATCTGCCGGATACGTAAGGGACAGACTCACAGTTCTAGCACCAGACTGCATAACACAGGCGACAATTTCATCCGCTGGCGTATTTGGGCCTAGATACACAGGTAACCACCCATCGACAGATACCAATGCAGCCACCATCAAGGCACCAAGTTCGTGCAACTGCCCCGTCGGTGTGGTGATCACAATCTTCGGTTCGTTACCGGTATATGTCTCACGGAATCGAAGCGCACCTATAAAAGTTCGAAGATGTGAAGTTGCCATGTGTTCGTGAGCAATCCGCAGTTTTCCGAGACGCGTCGATTCACCAATCTGTTGCAGGAGTGGACCGATGACGGTCTCTAGGTAGGCCGGTAGCGACTGCTTCACGAGACCCACCTGCAACAATTGGTCAAAGCGATGCTGATCCATCGTTTGCACAGCAAATAACATTGCATCTATATCGTTACGCGTATCTGAGGACTCCAGTGGATTGGTCCAGCTCGGTCGAAAGACTTCTGCTTGTGTTTCCTGTGGAACCTCGTATCGACTGTCCTCAGAAACAACGTCGCGCAGAGCCTCAAGCGTTAGTGGCGCAACATCTATAAGACGTCGTCCATTGAGCTTAGCAAGCCGAATCAAACGCAACCGCTCTATATCGTAATCACTATATAAACGGCGCTTAGTAACGCTACGCGCCGGATCAACAACGTGGTAACGTTTCTCCCAGGCACGAATAAGGTCGACTGTGAGTCCCGTGCGGTTAGCCACTAACCTAATGGGATGACGCGGCGTAGTGTCGATGCTTGAAATTATCTCTAATGTAGGCATACCCTAAGTGTGACAATTTTGTCCTAGTTTTGTCTAGAAAATTATAGAACATGAGATTTTTGATTATTGCCCTAGCGGTGCTAGCCCTGTTTTATTTGCTTACTCGCGGATCAACTAAAGGCTGGATAACAAATAATAAATGGAAGGTTATCGGCGGCTTAGTCGCCATCGGTATTCTATTGCTAGTCGTCACCGGGAAGCTCCCAGCGGCAGCAGCACTGGCTGCACCAGTGGCTGCTTTTGGTCGGCGCTTGTGGAGCATGCGTAGCTTACTTTCAATGATTCCACAGTTGAAGCGAATCCTAGGCTTCGGTGCGACCGCCAGTGCGGGCGCTGCGCATGCACACCAGCGACGAGAAGCCCCTAACAAGCCGATGACAACCAAGCGAGCCGCGGAGATTCTTGGAATTACTGAGGATGCTAGCCCAGCCGAAATCCGAACAGCACACCGAAAATTGATGGGAAAGATGCATCCGGATAAAGATGGGACAGACTATTTGGCCGCCCTGATTAACGAGGCAAGGGATTACTTGATCGCTCACCATCAAGACCCATGAAAACGGCCTCATCATAGCTAGCTTTGCTTTTAGACCAAGTATGGCTCTGAAGTGCACTCAACCATTTAGCGAAATCGAGTGTCGAACATAACCAAGTCGTCTAGACCGAAGCGAGACGAATAACTATGTCCGGTTGTGCAGGTTCTAGCGCTACCGATTCACATAATAGTTAACTAGTAAGATTTTAACTGGACTGTCTCGTTTCCTTCCAGAGCACCTTGTGCCCAATACCGGGTACTTCCTTGACGAGCTTTGGTACCAAAAATCCAGGGAGTGCATCCAATAAGGCTTGATACAGTACCTCGAGCTTTTTATCTGGAACATCAAAATGATGCGCGCCAGAAACTCTATCCAACACATTTAAATAATACGGATCGATACCTGCCTCAAACAAGCGCTCGCTTAGTATAATCAGATCGTCTGCTGAGTCATTGATACCACTCAAGATCACTGCTTGATTGAGTATCGAGCGACATACTTCCCGTAATCTAGAAACAGCCTTTATTAGAGCCTCATCAATCTCATTGGCATGATTTACATGCAAAACCACGACTACGGGAATTGTGATCGATGCAATCGTCTGACAAAAAGCATCGGTCACACGTTCGGGAATCACGACAGGCAAACGCGTATGAATTCGCAGTCGACGAACGGTAGGAATGGTCTCGAGTCGTTGGAAAAAGCGGGCAAGTACCTCGTCATCGGCCATTAAAGGATCACCGCCTGAAAAAATAACTTCATTGACCTCCGAATGCGCTCCGAGATATCTAACGACATCATCCAGATCATGTCTAGCCAGTGTCATGTCTTGATAAGGAAAGTGCCGACGGAAACAGTAGCGGCAGTTAACAGCGCAGCCGCCGCGATAGATCAACAAGACACGCGAGCGGTATTTATGCAGAACTCCGGGGATCGGCCCATCAAACTCTTGCAAAGGATTCTGCGTAAACCCCGGCATCGAATGACGCTCATCTGATACGGCCAAAACTTGACGTAACAGAGGATCAAAGGGATCACCTCTCCTCATCCTGTCAATAAATGGTTGCGGAACCCGTATTGGGAACTCGGGCCTGCTGTCAATTTCTGTCAAATGCTGACTGTTTAGGCCCAAAGCGGAAAGAAGACCGTCCGCTGTCGTAACAGAATCAGCGAGAAGACGTTGCCAAGCCATCACAGACGCTGATCCAACACTCGCTCGACTGTATCGACTATCGCTTGCGTTTGTGAGTCGATTTCGAGATTCAATTGATCCCCAGACGTTACCTGCTCAAAGGTTGTTTGAGCCCGCGTTTCGGGAATGAGGTGAATGCTGAACTGTCCATCTTTCACCAGCTCACCAACGGTCAGCGAACATCCGTTCAGCGATACGTAGCCTTTGGGCAGCACATACTTCGATAAAGCCGCAGGAATACTTACCCAGAATGCAAGATTTTCTTCTGCTTGGACCACATTGATCACCTTGGCCAGTCCATGAATGTGGCCAGACAAGACATGACCACCGATTTCGTCGCCAAACCTAGCAGCGCGCTCAACATTTACAAGAGACCCTACTCGAAGGCTAGAAAGATTAGACAATCGCAACGATTCATCGATAACATCAAATTGGATACCCTGATCATCCCAGCCAACAACAGTGAGGCATAACCCATTGATAGCGATTGAAGCACCAGTGGCCAGCTCCTGGTCGTTACCCTCGGGCATCCGAATTTGAAGCCGCCGAATACCCTTTCGATCGGCTACCTGCGTTACCACACCAACACCCTGAACAATACCAGTAAACATTAACCTGCCAACTCCTGAATAAATGATCGAATCATGGGATATCGGTCAGCGGTTCGCAACGCAAGGCTCCTTCCCAGCTGCACGAGTGGCTGATCAGATCGAAATACGTCCGAGAACAGCCCCATCACTAGCGTAACAGTTTGCTGATCAATACAGCGTTCCCGCGCGACCGTGCGTGCAATCCGATCACCACCTGCTTTAGGAAGCCTTTCCAATGTCGCTCGTAGAGCCAATACGTCGGCAAATCCAAGATTCGCCCCGAGACCTGCCAACGGTAAAATCCCATGTGACGTATCACCAATTGCAAGTAAGCAACCCAAGGCATCCTGTCTCAATGACTGCTGCGATAGAGGTATCCACACCGGGTCTGCGACAAAATGCAGATGACCCCGTGCAAACTCACTAGTTTGGCTGACGAATGAGGCTAATATTTCGTTCGGAGCCTTTTCGAAGTCATCGGAGAATAGTTTATCCAATGACCACACGAGGCTGACCCGATGCTGATCACCGCAATCGGGTAGTGGTAATAGAGCGAGGGGACCGTACTCGGTAAATATCTGAAAAGCCTCACCGTTATGAGGTCGCTCACTGTGTAACGTCCCAATAACCGCTCGTTGGTGATAGCCCCCGTCTATAATTTCAAAGCCCGACGCGACAGCCGTCGTAGCCGCCCGGCCCTCGGAAAAAATCACCAAATCGGCATCGATTGTTGTGCCATCATCGACGGTGATGAAGCCGGTACGGGTTATTGCCTTTACAGATCGTTGGATACACTGGATATCAATCCCAGAGACCTCCTTCAGTAGCTGGTTTCGAACCCAGTCAGCCTCAACCATGTGCCCGAGCGTCGGATGAGTAAACGTAACACGCGCATCACTGCGTGCATCGATCACTCGCATAGACTGATACGCGCAAACACGATCATTCGAATTCCAGGCATCAAGATCTTCCAGGAGCCTTTGCGATCGAGTACCAAGCGCCCAAACTCTTGAGTCAATTTCAGGAGCTGGCCTTTTCAACGCAAACCCAGCTGGATCAAAAACTGTTACGTTATGGCCCGTTCGCGCAGAAACACACGCAGACGCCAAGCCGATCGAACCGCCGCCAATAATCACAACTTTCAAGAGATGATACCCATTCCGGCCTCGCCGATTTTTCGCTTAAGCCAAGGGCTTTGGTCGCCCAAGGCCATCCCGACGCTTGTCAGTAATTTTCGGGGCCAGAGATCGCGATCAAAAAGCGCCTCCAAACTCGATGACGCCAAACGAGTTAAATCTCGGTTGGGTTTCCAAGATACAAACGCCGTACGAACTGCAGTATCTGGTTCACCTGTAGCTAAGGCGTCTACGAGTCGCGATACGCCCTTAAGCGCTAGGTTCAATCCCTGTCCAGCGACCGGGTGGATTGTCTGTGCACCATTCCCGATAAGCACGATACCCGGGCGATAGGGCTGATCAATCCAACGCTCAATAAGTGGAATCTGCACTGGATCGCAAACCAGCTCAATTGCACCAAGCTCCGAGGGCATTGCAATATGTAGCGCATCCAACAGCGCCGGTGTTGACTGCTTAAGTACTTCAGCATCGCGAGGTGCCAACGACCAGACATATCCATACACACCAGGATCGATTGGAAGAAGAGCTAGGGGACCCGTCCCGATAAAACGCTCATACGCACGACCGCTGATGGGAGTTTCAACGCGAATTCGACCCAACAGGGCCGTTCGATCAAATGACCGTAACTGAGCACTCATTCCGAGGGAATCACTGAGACCACTGCGACCACCGTCCGCCAAGATCACCAAATCAGGCTCGATAGCCTCGCCTGTTTCGAGTTCGATGCAAGGATTACCTGCGGTAGTACGTGCACGCACTTTGGTCACTACCACAGATTCGATCATATTAGTGACATGACTGGCGAGCACCTGGTCGAGTGCATGCGAGCAAATCACCCGGCCGAAGCGAAAGTGGCCACACTCATGGGCATTCAGGAGCATCGATCCTGGTAATCCTTGTTCATTAACAAGTATTTCAAAAAGATCTTGACCAGCTGTCAGGTGCACCCCGATGTTTTCAAGTAACGACAATGTTGTTTCAGAAAGTGCAAGCGACATTTTTGGCTTTTGAGTGGAAGGATCAAATACCCTAACAGTGTGCCCAGTATTCCTGAGCGCTAAACTTGCAATTAAGCCGACCGGACCACCGCCAATAATTCCAATCTGCACCTCTAACCTCGCATCAACACTTCAATTTCTGAGCGCTCTTTGGGCACATCCTTGGTAAAAATCTCTGGTCCTTGCTGCGTAATCAGCACATCGTCTTCGATGCGGATACCGATACCGCGATATCTGGACGGAACATCTGATCGTTTATCGAGATAAAGACCAGGTTCACAGGTAATAACCATCCCCTCGCTCAACTCAATCGGCTTCGCGTCAATCTCATACATACCGACATCATGCACGTCCAATCCTAGGAAATGACCTGTTCCATGCATGTAATAGGGTGCATAGCGTTTTTCCGCTATCGCCTCTTCGAGTGGTCCTTTGATAATTTTTAGGTCAATGAGACCTTCTGTCAGTCGCATTAGAGCCGCCTCATGAAATGATTTGATCGATTTGCCGACAACCATGGCATCGATCGCATCCGCTTGCGCGCTGAGTACTAAATCATAAAGCTCTGCTTGTGCCTCAGTGAAAGATCCATTGACTGGAAACGTTCTAGTGATATCACCGGCGTATCCCTGTAGCTCACAACCGGCGTCGATTAAGACCAAATCTCCTGAATTCAACGTTGTCGTCCGGTCGGTGTAATGCAATATGCAGGCATTGTCCCCGCCGCCAACGATTGTTTGATACGCAACTGCTGGAGAGCCCTCCATACGGAACGTATGTTCAACAATTGATCCCAATTGATCCTCAGTCATTCCAGGCTGGCAAGCCTGCATTGCAGCGACATGTCCTAGAGCTGAAATACGTCCCGCCTCTCGCATAACATCAATCTCTTCTTTTGCCTTAAACAACCGTTCTTGGTGGAGAAATCGGGATAGGTCAGCGCGATGTGACAAACGATCCTTTCGCTTTGATTTAGTCTCCTTGGCCTTCACCGCGCGATCTACAATCTTAGCTGAATCATTGCAATAAAACGGATATTCGACCCAGGTAATGTCGGCTAAGAAGGTCGTCAATTCTGAATCCAATTCGTCAATCGGATACCCCTCATCGATTCCTAGACCTGTGGTGACGTGTTCGGGCCCAAGTCTCCGCCCTGTCCAGACTTCTTGGTCTGGATTTTTGGATCTCACAAATAGACGATCAGGATGTTCCGGTCCAATAATCAATACAGCGTCTGGCTCAGTGAAACCGGTCAGATACCAAAAATCACTCGACTGACGAAATGGATATTCCGCATCTCTATTACGAATAGATTCATGCGCCGCCGAGATAATGGCTAGTGAATTCTTGGGCATCATTCCTTTTAGTCGATCACGGCGATCTTGATATACGTGTAACGGAAACATAGAGGCACTCACTTAATGCACGATAGTCTCTTTGGGGTTTTTACGTTGATCGCCGAGTAACTCAGTGGCAACCATTAATGCAGCCAATCTGACATGTTCACTGACGACTGCGAATGCTTTTTCAAGGGACTCGTCATGACCGCCTGTCTCGATACGAGCGATTTCAGAGAGGTCTTCTAACGCCTGGCGCACATCCTCAGAGAGATCCCTATCTTTTGAGATCTCTCCTGAAAGACCCAAGCCGGCAAGAAATGAACCACACCACGCCCCCAAAGCATCCGCGCGTTCTTCAATCAATTCATCGTCATCCGGCAACAATAACTCAAAATCGAGCCCCATCCCCGACCAACTTTCGTTTAGTGCCCCAAACAGTAACTCAAGAGAATCAGACACTTGGACCAAGCTCGCGGGCTGTATGTCCGCATATTCAACAAGGCGTACCACAAATTCGTCAGGTCTGACGGCCGGATTGGCTGCCATCAATCCAGCAAGCAAACCCTGAATCTCGGACGCCCGAATATCTGAATCCTGGTCGACTAGCCAATCGTCCATAGAGCGGTATAACTCCTCGATCATATACATCCTCCTCAGGTATTACTGTATCACGTCTGTTGTACCGAAGAGTGCGCGGACGTATGATGCGCTTGAGCCTGAGGAAAACCTAAATGCATAATGATTTGCGAGAGTTGGAACAGCAACTTGAGAAACTGATCCAACTTTCAGAACGTCTAAACCAAGAAAATCGGCACTTGCGGAAGCAACAAGTGGATCTCAAACGTACGCGTGCCGAGCTCTTGAAGCAACGTAATGAGGCTCGCCAGCATATTGACGCGGTTTTGGGCAGACTCAAAAACTATGAGGTGTTGTCATGACTGAAATTGCAACTGTTCGTGTACAAATCCTAGGGCGAGACTATCCAGTTGCATGTCCTGCCGGCCAAGAGCATGAACTTGAGGCTGCGGCAGACTTCGTCGACAACCGTATGCGTGAAATTCAAGAAAAAACTGGCAATAGTGCATTGGAGCGACTGGCAGTAATGGCCGCACTTAATATTGCGCATGAATACCTCACCGGTGAAACGAAAGGCTCTGACGAAGAGCTCAAGCGTCTTGCTGATAAGATTGGTGTAACACTAGAACGCCTGTCTGAGTCTTAAACAGGCTGATATACTCCGGTTAACCTGGGTTGTACGCCAGTCGGTAATGTCCCTGAGCCGATAATTTTTTTCTAGGGAGATACAAAACATACGGTGCGCATGTCCGTCTTCGGAAAGCCTAATGTGTGTTTGCGTTTCCCGCCTTGAACCATTGGGTTCAAGGACCAAACTGACAGCGGCAACCTGGGGCTTTGATGTCGAAGCAGATACTTAGATCCGAAATCCTAAAAAAGAGAGATGCAATACCTGCTTCTCGTCGCGCGACCCTGAGTAAAATAATTTCTAATCATTTAATTCGAATGCTTCCGGCACACGATTGTCGCGTTGGCTCCTATATGACACATGGTTCAGAAGTCGATCTAATGACACTTCATAAGCATCTTTTTATCAGCACTCATAAATGTTTTGTGCCGAGAATTTTGACTAAAACAGCGATGGAACTAGCATACCTTCGGAACGGTGCCGACATCATCAGGGGACGATTTGGAATCCGCACCTCTAACCAGCAAATAACGGCCGATATCGATGCTCTCGATTGGCTCATCATGCCATGTGTCGCGTTTGACCCCAGAGGTTACCGGTTAGGAATGGGTGGGGGTTACTATGACCGCGCACTGGAAAACTGTGCGCCTGGCGCACCAATCAGAATCGGCGTGGCTTTTTATCAACAAAAATCAAAGTTTGAACCTGATCAGTGGGACAAGTCTCTTGATTGGATTGTTACCGAGAATGGATTATCCGCCAATAATTGCGCTGTGAGCAACGGTGACGGCTAATATCAAACCACTAATCATCATCAGCATTCTAAATGGATCGCGACGATACATGCATTCTGTACCTGTTCAAATTTCGTGCAGAATACGACAAAAAATAAAAATGTCAACTTTTATAGTGGTTTAAATTAGTTAACGACAATCAACTTCTCATAAAGAGGCTAACTGCAGGATTTTCCGTTTCATTAAAATACGTGTATCCGATATCGTCAAAATAAGTCGCCAGTTCCGCCTGCTCCGAGAGCTCAGCCTGCATCGAGACAAGTACTCGTCCGTATGCGGCGCCATGATTTCTATAATGAAAAGCCGAAATATTCCAGCGTGAACCAATCCTGTTCAAAAACTTGAGAAGCGCTCCTGGCCGCTCTGGAAACTCAAAACGAAACACAAGCTCTGATCCTGCCTCAGGACTCCGGCCCCCCACCATATGGCGGATATGCAGTTTCGCAAGCTCATTATCAGTCATATCGACCACCGGCAAATCAGCCTCGCTTAGCTTTTTAACCAAACGCACGCGGTCATCAGTGGTCGGGTCTGTGTTAACACCCACAAA
The DNA here is from genome assembly GCA_002730235.1 of Gammaproteobacteria bacterium. Classification (GTDB taxonomy): domain Bacteria; phylum Pseudomonadota; class Gammaproteobacteria; order Pseudomonadales; family Litorivicinaceae; genus HIMB30. Next base: position 21,628 of record PBZS01000030.1, read on the forward strand.
AATGTAGGCTTGGTCACGATCCGCAAATCGATAGTTAAACTCCGTAATATTACGGTTACCTATCTGCTCACAAAATGCCTTAAAGGCTCCTGGTCGCTCGGGTATCGTAACGGCTAAAATTGCTTCCCGCTTTTCACCAACCTCCGCCCGCTCAGCCACATGTCGGATACGATCAAAATTAATATTCGCGCCAGAGAGCACCGCCACTAAGGCGTCTCCCGGACCTTCTCGCTCTGAATATTTCTTTAATCCGGCAACAGCAAGGGCTCCTGCCGGCTCATTGACGCTCCTAACATCGTCAAACACATCTTTAACCGCAGCACAAATCTCGTCTGTTGTAACGGTGATGACCTCGTCACAGGCGTCTTTCAATATATCAAACGTATTCGCACCGATCTGTTTTACGGCAACCCCATCTGCAAACAGACCAACCTGAGGTAATACAACGCGACTTTTGGCATGCATCGCAGCCGCCAGACACGCAGCATCCTCAGGTTCAACAGCAATAACCTTGATGTCCGGTCGAACATATTTAATGTAAGCCGCCATTCCTGCAGCAAGACCACCACCGCCTACCGGAATGAAAACCGCATCAATTGGTCGAGTTAACTGTCCCAATAACTCAACCGCGACTGTTCCCTGTCCGGCAATCACTTCAGTATCATCAAACGGGTGCAAATAGGTGTAGTCATACTCCGTAACGAGCTCCTGGCTCTTTTCAAAAGCCTCATCAAAACTATCGCCATGCAGAATTACCTGCGCACCGCGGGCTTTGACTGAACGTACTTTGATCGCAGGGGTTGTTGTCGGCATCACAATGATTGCAGGAATCTTCAATTTTTGGGCGGCTAGCGCTACCCCCTGCGCATGATTTCCAGCCGACGCTGCGATTACACCTTTAGCTAATATTTCTTTTGGAATACTAACCATCTTGTTATACGCCCCGCGACATTTGAAGGAGTACACCGGTTGCAAATCTTCACGTTTGAAAAACACAGTACGGCCTAGTCGCTTGGATAAAAAAGGCGCCGGATGAACCGGTGTTACAGTCGCCACGTCATAAACGCGGGCGGATAGAATCTTTTTAATTAAAGCGTCGAACATGAAAAATCCAAATCTAGAGTTACCATCATAGCGCCTGCATCCCTGAACAGCTATGATTTCGCCTTTCCTAAGGAGGCTGTGATGAACCAAGATGCAAAAAAACGCGTAGTGGCCAAAGCAGCTTTGGAAGAAGTACGAGACCTTCTTGATTCAAAAACCCCTATCGGCATCGGTACTGGCTCAACGACCAATTGTTTTATCGAGGTACTTGCTGAAAGCAAAATCGAAATCCTCGGCGCAGTTGCCTCTTCCAAAGCGACGGAGGAGCACTTGGCCAAATACGGTATCGAACTTCTTGATCTCAACGCCACTGGTACACTTCCTGTTTACATTGATGGCGCCGACGAAGCAGATCCTCAGCTCAACTTGATCAAAGGCGGGGGCGCTGCGTTGACCCGAGAAAAGATTATCGCAGAAGCTTCTTCGCAATTCGTATGTATCGCAGATGACTCCAAAATAGTTGACGTACTCGGCGCTTTTCCACTACCCGTTGAGGTCATTCCAATAGCGAGGAGTCTTGTAGCACGAGCCCTGGTGGGGCTTGGAGGTAACCCCGAGTATCGTCAAGGAATTGTCACCGATAACGGAAACATCATTCTTGATGTACGTGACATGTCGATTACCAATCCACAAGCACTAGAGGCCGTTATTAACCAAATTCCGGGCGTTGTGACTTGTGGCTTATTCGCAAAACGCCCTGCAGATATTCTGTTGGTAGCGTCACACCGCAACATTCTTAAATTTTCACGGGACGCTTAAATGACTACCTCGTTCGATAAATCAAAATTGAAGGTCCTTCTTTTAGAGAACATACATCCTTCGGCAGAACGTATCTTTCGTGATGCAGGATATACGAATATCGAAACAGTAAAGACTGCGCTTACCGGAGATGAGCTAACCGAGAAATTGGAAAGCGCCCACTTTCTTGGTATTCGCTCAAGAACGACACTGACCCATAACATTTTTGAAGCAGCAGATAAGCTAGTTGCCGTCGGGTGCTACTGTATCGGAACAGATCAGGTCGACTTAACTAGTGCAACTGACCATGCAGTTGCTGTTTTCAATGCGCCATACTCAAATACGCGATCAGTTGCCGAGCTGGTACTCGCGGAGGCGATCCTCCTTATGAGAGGGGTCCCAGAAAAAAATGCTAAAGCGCATCGCGGAGCGTGGGTAAAAACAGCAAGTGATTCATTCGAGATTCGAGGTAAAACGCTAGGAATCGTGGGTTACGGCTCAATCGGTTCGCAGCTTTCCATTTTAGCAGAGGGGCTAGGTATGCGCGTTGTTTTCTATGATGTCGTTTCCAAGCTTCCTCTGGGAAATGCTTCACAAATTCCATCGCTTGAAGGATTACTTAGACAGGCAGATATAGTTACTCTACATGTTCCAGATCTCCCTTCAACACGCAATTTAATCGACGAGGAGCGCATCCAGCAGATGAAACCCAACGGCATTTTGATAAATGCGTCACGAGGAACAGTGGTTGATATCGATGCCTTAGCGAAAGCCCTTAGAGAAAAGTACCTATTGGGTACCGCAATCGATGTCTTTCCGATCGAACCAAAATTCAATGGCGACGAATTCAAGTCGCCACTACGCGGTTTGGAGAATGCAATATTGACTCCCCACATCGGCGGATCAACTCAGGAGGCGCAAGAAAACATTGGGGTGGAGGTTACGGAGAAGTTAGTACGGTATTCAGACAATGGTTCAACACTTACTAGTGTAAATTTCCCGGAAGTAGCTTTACCCCCGCACCCAAACCACCACCGATTACTTCATGTTCACGAAAATCGTCCCGGGGTTCTATCCGCAATCAACGTTATTTTTGCAGAAAATCGCATCAATATTGGGTCTCAATTCCTGCAAACATCTGACACTGTGGGATACGTTGTAATCGATGTAGATCGAGATTATTCAGAGGTCGCTCTTGAGAAGCTGTCCAAAATCACTGGCACAATAAGGTGTCGCGTTTTGTTCTAAATAACAAAATTTAAAATCGTGCTGTTCAGCCTAACATTAAGAGACCCGAGGCTCTAACTCGCCTGCCGAGTAACGATTGGCCATCATCTCAAGCCCAATGACCCTGATTTTCGATGCTTGTCCCGCGCATCCAAACGCTTCGTAGCGTGCTTTGACAATATTACTCATTGCTATTTTCGCCTCGTGAAGGTACCCACGTGGGTCAAATTCAGACGGGTTTTTCGCTAGATAGCGACGAATTGCACCAGTAGAAGCCAAGCGTAAATCTGTATCAATATTTATCTTACGAACACCATATTTTATTCCTTCCTGAATCTCTTCAACCGGAACCCCATAAGTCTCGGGAATATCACCACCAAATTCATTAATAACAGCGAGCCAATCCTGAGGTACCGAACTCGATCCATGCATCACCAGATGTGTATCAGGTACCCTAGCATGAATCTCTTTAATCCGAGTAATTGCAAGAATATCTCCCGTTGGTGGCCGGGTAAACTTATAGGCGCCATGCGACGTTCCAATTGCTATTGCCAACGCATCGACGTGCGTCGCCGTCACAAAATCAGCGGCCTCATTAGGGTCGGTTAACATTTGATCATGTGTTAACGTCCCTTGTGCTCCAACACCATCTTCTTCACCAGCCTTTCCGGTTTCCAAAGAGCCGAGACAACCAAGCTCACCTTCGACTGAAACGCCACACGCATGTGCCATCTGTGTTGCCAAGAGCGTTGTTTCCACATTATATTTATAGCTTGCAGGCGTTTTCTGATCCGGCATCAAAGAGCCATCCATCATAACCGATGAAAAACCTAACTGGATCGACTGCTGGCAGACATCCGGAGAAGCGCCGTGGTCCTGATGCATACACACGGGTATGTGAGGGAACTCTTCAACAGCTGCCTCGATTAGATGACTCAAAAAGCGGCTTCCCGCATATTTTCTGGCACCGGCAGATGCCTGAACGATAACCGGTGCATCAACAGCGTCTGCAGCCTCCATAATCGCGCGTATCTGTTCTAGATTATTCACATTAAAGGCCGGTACTCCATAGTCCCACTCAGCGGCATGGTCCAGCATTTGGCGCAAACTTATTAATGCCATAAAACCTCCTCACGAATCTCTTCTAGATTTCAACATCTTAACGGCTGGTAGCTCCTTCCCTTCTACAAATTCGAGGAATGCACCCCCACCAGTCGAGATATAACTAATTTTATCGGCAATAGCGAACTGATCAATTGCTGCCAAGGTGTCACCACCGCCGGCAAGGCTAAATCCATCGCTCGCTGCGATCGCAAGTGACAGCGCACGAGTCCCACCCTCAAACTTTGGGAATTCAAATACCCCTACAGGACCATTCCACAAAATCGTCTTTGCAGATGCCATCATACCTTGATATGACGCCTGGGTGTCAGGCCCAACATCGAGAATTATGTCCGCTTCAGCAATCTCGTCGACTTGCTTCACAATTGCCAATGCATCAGCCGAGAATTCTGTTGCGACCACCACATCAGTGGGTAGTGGGATATCCACCCTCGACATCAATAACTTCGCGTTTTCAGTCAGATCCGGTTCCATCAGCGATTTCCCAACGGGGAATCCTGCTGCAGCTAGGAACGTATTAGCGATTCCACCACCGACAATGATCTGATCAACTTGCTTTGCAAGCTCTGTAAGCACGCTAATCTTGGTCGATACTTTAGAACCACCGACGATCGCTACTGCCGGGCGCCCGGGATTGGTAAGCGCTTTTCCAAGCGCGTTTAGCTCCGCCGCCATCAAGGGACCCGCAGCGACCTCAGGCGCAAACATACCGACACCATGCGTAGATGCCTGAGCACGATGAGCTGTTCCGAATGCGTCCATTAAAAATACGTCACACAATGAAGCCATTTTCCTAGCGAGCACCTTACTATCTTTTTTTTCGCCTACAAGATAGCGAACGTTTTCCAATAGCACCACATCATCATTTTGCTCAAACCCATCGATCCAGTCTGCTATTAAGGGTACCGCTCGACCAAGCTTCTCGGATAGGGCTGCTGCAACAGGTGCCAAGCTAAATTCAGTTTCATAAGCGCCTTCACTCGGGCGACCCAAGTGACTCATTACCGCAACCTTTGCGCCTCGTTCAAGAAGCACCTTTAGAGTAGGTAACGCGGCATCAATCCGCGCCGTCGATCGCACGTGGCCATCTTTGATTGGAACATTTAAATCCTGACGAACCAGTACGCGCTTTCCTCGTACATTTAAATCAGACATCACTTTGATCATTAAAATCACTCCGCAGCAATCTATTGCAAATAAAGCGATGGATCTATGACACAATTCGAATATCTCCGTTTGGTGTCAAACTAAACCAGCAACTTCAAAAGCCGCCCGTTGATCATCGACTACGACGTACTAGAAATTGACGATGCCAGATGATGATTTAAATCTATAGAGACCAAAGGATCCTCAATGATTAGCGGCAGATCTGGCAACAGCCACGTAAGGCGCGTCGTCACAATGGTTATAGGACCTTCGCTGTTGCCACGATGTGATCCACGGTAAACCCAAAATGCCGCATCACATCACCGCCTGGGCCGGATTCTCCAAAAGTACGCATCCCGATAACAGAACCATTAAGGCCCACATATTTATACCAACCATCAGGATGCCCCGCCTCTACGGCCAACCGCTTATTGCAGTTTAGCGGTAGGACGGCCTCACGATAATCCGAGTCTTGTTGATCAAAACGGCCAGTTGATGGCATCGAAACCACGCGTACACCTGCACCCAGGGTCTCAGCAGCAGCCATCGCTAATTCCACTTCAGAGCCTGTTGCGATCAAGATCAATTCAAGATCTTCCGTCTCTTGCCTGAGAATATAACCACCCCGCACGATATCAGCGACTTGCTGCTCATCCCTCACTTGATTAGCTAACCCCTGGCGAGAAAGGGCAAGCGCAGTTGGTCCCTTAAACGATACAGCCTCTTTCCAAGCGACGAAGGTCTCGGTAGTGTCGCAAGGTCTCCAGGTTTCCAAGCCCGGCGTAGCGCGCAAACTCGCTAGCTGTTCAACTGGCTGGTGTGTGGGGCCGTCCTCACCAAGCCCGATCGAATCATGGGTAAACACATAAACAATACGCTGCTTCATTAATGCAGCCATACGCACCGCGTTCCGCGCATATTCCATGAAAATCAAGAAGGTCCCCCCAAAAGGAAGTAGGCCGCCATGCAAAGCCACACCATTCATAATCGCGCACATACCAAATTCACGCACACCGTAGTGCACATAGTTGCCACTAGGGTTGTCTTTGCTATTGACCTGGTGATCCGGCCACACTGTTAGATTAGAATGACCAAGGTCAGCAGACCCGCCAAACATTTCAGGGAATAAGCTTGCCAGTACTTCTATTGCATTCTGAGATGCTTTTCGTGTCGCAATTTTGGGCGATTCAGCTTGAGTATCCGCAATCGCGCGGTCAAGAGTAACGAGCGCGTCGGGCGGCAATTCTCCTTGCATACGACGCTCAAATTCTGAAGCCAGATCCGGATACCGCTCTCGGTACTCAGTGAACAACCGATCCCAATCGGCCTGAGCCTTAAGGCCATCATCTTTGGCATCCCATGCATTGCGAATGTCATCAGGGATATCAAACGGCGCATAAACCCAACGCATGGCATCACGGGTAGCCTGAATTTCCTTATCACCCAAAGGAGCGCCGTGAGTTTTTTCACTACCGGCCAGGTTGGGTGAACCAAAGCCAATCACAGTGCGGCAACAAATGAGTGTTGGACGTGACTTATCTTTACGCGCTGTTTTGATCGCAGTTTCGACTTCAGTCGCATCATGACCATCGACCCCACGGATCACCTGCCAACCGTATGATTCAAAACGGACCGGTGTATCGTCGCTAAACCAACCGCGCACATCTCCATCAATCGAGATACCGTTATCGTCATAAAAAACGGTCAGTTTTCCTAAGCCCAACGTACCTGCCAATGAACAGACTTCGTGGCTGACGCCTTCCATCAGGCAACCATCACCCACAAAACAATATGTATTGTGATCGACGATTGGGAACTGATCGCGATTAAATTGCACCGCTAAGGTCCGTTCAGCGAGAGCCATCCCAACAGCATTCGCAAGACCCTGGCCCAATGGGCCGGTCGTTGTCTCGACGCCTGCGGTATACCCATATTCTGGATGACCTGGCGTCCGAGAGTTTAGTTGCCGAAACGATCTCAAATCATCAATCGTGACATCATAACCGGTCAAGTGCAGAAGGGAATAAATTAGCATTGAACCGTGACCATTCGATAATACAAATCGATCACGGTTTGGCCATTCGGGATCTAGCGGATTATGCCGTAATAGCTGGCGCCATAATACTTCAGCAACATCTGCCATGCCCATGGGTGCCCCTGGATGCCCAGATTTAGCAGCCTGTACAGCATCAATACTCAAAAATCGAATCGCATTTGCCAGCGTCCTACGGTCAGTCATATGGCATCCTTTTTAGTCACAGGGACAGTCTTAAAATAGACATTGTTATGAAACGCGACGCGAACCACAAGACAGGATTTCTCAATCACATTGACATATAAAGATATCTTTATATAATCCTTAAAAAATTTTTTTGAGATCTTTTAATGACTGACATAACTTACTTTACGTCGGAATCTGTGTCTGAAGGTCATCCGGACAAAATGGCCGATCAGATTTCTGACGCAATTCTTGACGCGTTGATTACTGATGATAAAAATTCGCGAGCAGGGGTAGAGACATTGGTTAAGACCGGCATGGTGCTGGTATCTGGCGAAGTTCGCACAGACGCGTGGATCGATGTCGAAGAAATCACTCGTCGAGTAATAGTAGATATTGGCTATGACAAGTCATCGTTGGGCTTTGATGGCAATACCTGTGCCGTACTCAATGGCATCGGTAAACAGTCACAAGATATCGCACAAGGTGTCGACCAAACAGAATCCCACGAGCAAGGTGCTGGTGACCAGGGCCTTATGTTTGGCTATGCAACCAATGAAACCGACAGCTTAATGCCTGCACCGATTCACTTCTCACACGAGCTGGTCCGCCGACAGGCAGAGGTTCGAAAAAATGGTGAGTTGTCGTATTTACGCCCGGATGCAAAGAGTCAAGTAACGTTTGCCTACGATGGGGATGCCATCGTTGGAATTGATGCCGTAGTCCTGTCGACACAACATGATGAGGATATTCCACTCGAGCAACTTCGACGCGACGTGAAAGAACACATCATAAACCCCGTCTTGCCCGGCACTTGGCTAACTGACGAAACCAAATACCATATCAACCCAACCGGACGCTTCGTCATCGGCGGCCCGGTGGGGGACGCCGGGCTCACGGGTCGTAAGATCATTGTTGATACGTACGGAGGTATGGCACGACATGGCGGTGGTGCATTTTCTGGCAAAGACCCGTCAAAAGTTGATCGTTCCGCGGCTTATGCAGCGCGCTATGTTGCGAAAAATCTGGTAGCCGCTGGTCTTGCTGATCGATGTGAGGTACAGGTCTCATATGCAATCGGTGTCGCTGAACCAACGTCAATCCGTGTCGAAACATTCGGCACTTCCCAATCGACCAACGCACAACTGGACCAGCTGGTTCGCGCGCACTTTGATTTGCGCCCTAGAGCAATCTCGACCATGCTAGATTTAAATCGCCCGATTTACCGCCCGACGGCGGCATATGGCCACTTCGGTCGCAACGATTTAGATTTAACCTGGGAGCGCACCGATCGCGCGCAGGCACTGGCTCACGCGGCCGCAAAGCTGTAATTGAAACGAGAGGCAAAACGATGAGCGCATTAGAAAAAGATGTATTAAATGGCGATTATAAAATCAAGGACCTCGCACTAGCAGAATGGGGACGCAAAGAAATCCGTTTGGCAGAAAGCGAGATGCCAGCTTTGATGCGATTGCGTGAGAAATATGCAATGGAACAACCATTACAGGGTGCAAAAATCATCGGCTGTATTCACATGACTGTGCAAACAGCGGTTCTAATTGAAACGTTGGTCGCACTCGGCGCGTCTGTCCGCTGGAGCTCGTGTAATATTTTCTCAACGCAAGATGAAGCAGCGGCGGCGATAGTGGCTGCCGGCATTCCGGTCTATGCATGGAAAGGCCAAACCAACGAAGAAGGTGAGTGGTGTGTTGAACAAACAATCCTGAAGGGTGGCAAACCGTGGGATGCCAATATGTTACTCGACGATGGCGGGGACTTGACGGCGATGGTCCACGAGAAGTACCCAGAAATGTTGGAGCATATTCATGGCGTGACGGAAGAAACAACGACTGGTGTTCACCGCTTGGTTGAAATGTTAAACACCGGTGAACTTAAGATCCCTGCAATTAACGTTAATGACTCGGTAACGAAATCAAAAAACGATAATAAATATGGGTGTCGTCATTCCTTGAATGATGCGATAAAACGCGGTACAGACATGCTCCTATCAGGCAAACGCGCCCTTGTGATTGGTTATGGTGATGTGGGAAAGGGTTCAGCCCAGAGTCTCCGCCAGGAGGGCATGATAGTTCGTGTCACAGAGTCGGACCCGATCTGCGCAATGCAGGCTTGCATGGATGGCTATGAAGTGGTGAGCGCGTATCACAACGGCGTTAAGACAGATCAAGTGAAGGATATCAATACGCGTTTACTTGAAGATACTGATGTATTGGTCACTACCACTGGCAATATTGACGTGTGTGACAACGCTATGCTCCAGAGCCTGAAAAAGGGCGCCATCGTTTGTAACATCGGCCACTTCGATAACGAAATCGATACTGATTACATGCGTAAAAACTGGCGCTGGGAAGAAATAAAACCTCAGGTCCATCAGGTCTTTCGGTCAGGTATCGATGATGACTATCTGCTCCTTCTTGCGGAAGGAAGGTTGGTGAATCTCGGCAACGCGACTGGACACCCATCACGTATTATGGACGGCTCATTTGCTAACCAGGTCTTGGCGCAGATTGAAATGTATGGACACGGCTTCGCAGATCTGCCCGAATCACAAAAGGCAGATAACATTAAAATTGAGGTGTTACCAAAGCAACTCGACGAGGAGGTTGCGCGTTGTATGGTAGAAGGGTTTGGTGGAGTGATTACTAAGTTGGCTAACAAACAGGCAGATTATATTGGAGTGTCAGTAAACGGCCCCTTCAAACCCACAGCTTATAAATACTAGTAATGAAAACGCCTCGTCTGTATGTGGACGCCCTTGGTCACGGAGCAGGCGAGTTAATCTTATCTGGACGAAATCATCATTATCTCACACGAGTTCTTCGAGCCAAAACGGACCAAATCGTCGAGTTATTTGATGGGAGTGGTCGCTCTTGCCAAGCCATCATCAAAAATATCAGCAAGCATGAAACTAATGCCGAAATCCTCAATATCACCGAGCATAAGGACAGCCGCCTTCCGGTTACTCTGGGCCTGGCATTAATTAAATCAGATCGTTTCGATTGGGCACTGCAAAAAGCAACTGAACTCGGCGTACATGCGATTCAACCACTGATTACACAATTTACTGATTCACCACCCAACGCACGTCATTTCGAAAAAAAATGGGGACACTGGCAAGAAATTTTAATCAACGCCTGCGAACAGTCAGAAAATAATTGGCTCCCTGAACTTCGCAGGCTCTTACATCTGCATGAACTTTCCCTACCCCATCAAGTTATAATGGCTCAACCTCGCAATATATCTGCGTACATCGATACCACAAAAGAATCGCTTTTATTAATTGGTCCAGAGGGGGGTTTTAGTGATGACGAAGTCGACACTCTTCTGAAAAAGCAGGTGAAACCAATGTCACTTGGCCCCAGAATACTTAGAGCCGAAACCGCTGCAATTGTCGGTTTGACATTACTAGGGCATCAGTACGGTCATTACTAGGAGTAAGGTGTGGGTAAACCAATACAAAAAATTGGATTCTGGATCGATCCGATAGAGAAAATCCAACCTTATAAGGATACCAGTTTCGCACTAATGCTAGCAGCACAAGAACTCGGTCATAGGGTCGTATACCTGCCAAAGAATGGATTGTCTCTTCATCAAGGAGAAGCCAAAGCCATTATGCAAACCGCGAAAGTCCACGATGGCGTCAATACTAATTTCGTGGAACTCTCAAATCCGGTGGAGGCGCCCTTGGCGGATTTGGACCTGGTTATGATCCGGGTCGAGCCACCCTTTGACAGTGAATATCTATATGGGACGCACATTTTAGAGCGCGCACAACAACAAGGTGTTCGCGTAATTAATGACCCTCAAGCAATTCGAGACTGTAACGAAAAATTATTTGCTACTGAATTCAGTATGTTGATGCCAAAAACTGTTGTCTCGTCGAAGCATGAGACCATTCGTGCCTTCCAGAAGAGACAAGGCGACATTATTTTAAAACCGCTCGATGGTATGGGCGGGACCGGTATATTTCGAATCACAGCCGATGGCTTAAACCTTGGCGTAGCTCTTGAAACTCTCTCTCCTAAAGAGTCAAGATTGGTAATGGCACAAGAATATCGACCCGAAATTGTAGATGGCGACCGGCGCGTTCTTGTACTTCACGGCAAGCCAATCTCGCACGCGCTTGCGCGTATTCCATCTCAGGGGGAGACAAGAGGAAATCTAGCTGCCGGGGGGCGGGGTTTGGCTACGCCAATTTCAAAGCAGGAGCGGAAAGTCGCTGAAACAGTTGGGGAGGTCCTCTCGCAGCGCGGTCTTTTATTTGTTGGTCTTGATGTGATTGGAGGGCATCTCACAGAGATCAACGTCACCAGTCCGACCTGCGCTCGAGAAATTGATGCGCAAGTAGGCACGACAATCGGACGAGACTTTTTCACAGCACTTTTTAATGAGTGAGCTACACTAATCCAACTCGGTTGCGAAAGAGATAGATGCTATGAGCGCAGATTCAGAACAAACAACCTTTCAAGGTCAATTTCTGGTATCCATGCCAGACCTCAGAGATGGCGTTTTTGACTCATCACTGGTGCTGATATGTGAGCATGGCGAAACGGGTGCGATGGGCTTTATCGTGAATAAACCAACCGAGTTCTCAGTAAAAGAAATCTTCGAACAACTTGGCCTATCTGCAGCCGATGCATTGAATGGTGAGGTCTCTGTTATGACCGGGGGTCCGGTCGAGCCGCAGCGTGGCTTTCTGCTCTCAAACCACCCAATTACCGACGATGTGGTTGAGATCCTTGATGGATTATACCTGGCATCGAGTCCGGACGTGCTTCCGCTTGCCGTTGAAGCACTCAATCACGGAAACGCTATTTTCATACTCGGCTACTCAGGATGGTCGGAAGGACAGTTAGAATCTGAAATGGCAGCAAATACGTGGATAAATGTTCCATGGGATGCTGATGTAATCTTTCAGATCCCAACCAGCGATAGGCAGAGAGCGGCGCTGGCGCAGCTCGGAATCGACCCCATCCAACTGTCTCAAGGAGCAGGCCACGCCTGATGTCCTTTGCGCTTGGTTTTGATTTCGGACTGACTCGAATTGGCGTCGCCACGGGCCAGACTCTGACACAGACAGCTACGCCACTAACGGCGGTTGTCGCCAAAAACGGAGTTCCTAATTGGGATGACATAGCAATACTACTGGACGATTGGAAACCAGATATTGTTGTCATCGGATTACCGCTCCATGAAAATGGCTCAATGAGCGAAATGGCAGAGCGCGCAAAGACATTCGGGCAGCGAATGCGTGGAAAATTCGGTGTTCAAATCACATTTATTAACGAGTATTACAGCACACGCGAAGCGCGAGAGCATTTAAACTATCACGGCAAAGCGAGCGACCAATGCGGGAAGCTCGATGCGACAGCTGCCAGCGTAATATTAGAACGTTGGCTCGGAGACCAGCATGCGTGAGATTCGATCCCAGACAGAGACTGTTGACGCGCTCGTATGTCTAATTAAGCAAGTGAAAAAAGCCTATTCAAACGAGCAACCGCTGGTTGTTGGGATCCGCACTGGAGGTGCGTGGATTGCGTCACGCATCTGTGACCAGTTACATTGGGATGAACCAGCAACCCTCGATATATCTCTCTATCGAGATGATTTCGAGACCAGTGGCCTTAAACGCTCTGGCACCACGGATCGTATGCCAAAGCAATTGAATGGCGAACCCATTCTCTTAATTGATGATGTGTTGTTTACAGGAAGAACTATCCGCGCCGCTATAAATGTGCTGTTCGATTACGGTCGTCCGGGGCGCATTGATCTGGGGATCCTATTTGATCGCGGTGGCCGCGAATTACCTATCGAACCAAATTTTCTTGGAGAATCTCTTGGTGAAAAGGGGGTCGGACGGTGTAAGCTTGTAGGGCCTGAGCCTCTAGCGCTCATGATCCCGGACTCAGAATAAGGAACGCCATGCACGGTCCAGCTGCGCTCCAGCTCACCCCAGACGGACGGATTAGACACCTCCTGACGACCGAAGGCCTTCCAAAATCTCTGATTATAGAGCTCCTTGATACCGCCGAAACTTTTCTGTCGTCACAAGGGCAGCCAGTAAAAAAAGTACCCCTGCTCCGCGGAAAAACTGTTGTTAACTTGTTTTTCGAAAACTCAACACGAACGCGCACCACATTCGATATCGCAGCGCACCGTCTAAGCGCCGATGTTGTCACACTCGATATCCGAACGAGCTCCGCATCTAAAGGTGAGACGCTCTTCGATACGCTAAAAAACCTGGAGGCCATGCAAGCAGATCTGTTTGTCGTTAGACACAGCGCTGGCGGCGCACCATTCTTTATCGCTGACCGAGTAACGCCCAATATTGCGGTCATCAATGCAGGCGACGGAACACATGCACATCCCACTCAAGCACTTTTAGATCTCATGACGATCCGGAAGCACAAGGGTGACCCGGCCCAGCTATCGGTAGCAATTATTGGTGACCTTAAGCACTCACGCGTTGCGCGCTCCTTAATCCATGGCTTACGCGGTATGGGCTGTCCAGATATCCGAGCAATAGGACCTGGCACGCTACTCCCGGGTGACCTCGAGCATTTAGCGGTCCGTCCCTTTCATCGCATTGAAGATGGCTTGAAGGACGTGGATGTTGTGGTCTTACTTAGACTCCAAAAAGAGCGAATGACTAGCGCATTACTCCCCAGTGAGCGAGAATTTTTCAACCTATATGGCATGACCGAATCGCGATTACATCTTGCTAAGGATAACGCAATCGTCATGCATCCCGGTCCAATCAACCGAGGCGTTGAGATTGAAAACGAGGTCGCCGATGGACCTCAGGCTGTTATTCTCGATCAGGTCACTAATGGAATAGCCATCCGTATGGCGGTTATGGCAATGACGCTCTCGGCCCAAAAGAATGATCAGTCATGAGTTTCATCGTCCGTAACATGACGATTATTTCACCCGGAAGCCCTATGCACGGGAAGACCGATATCGGGATTGCACAGGGTATGTTTGTTGATCCACAGGTCCTATCCGGAGGAGAGGAGATCGACGGTCAAAGTGCTTGGCTCGTTCCTGGTCTGATCGATTGCCGAGTCAATTTACGTGAACCAGGGCTCGAATATAAAGGCACAATTGCCTCTGAGACAAAGGCTGCAGTCGCGGGCGGCGTGACCACAGTGGTTGCAACACCGACGACTGATCCGGTCGTCAACTCGCCTGCCGATATCCATCTTGTGCTTGAACGGGCCAGTGCCGTGGGGCACTGTCGAGTTCTACCAACAGCAATGTTGACCCAGGGAGGAGAAGGTTGCCAGCTTTCAGAAATGGCCGCTCTGGTAGATTCTGGATGCGTTGCTCTTGCGCAAGGAAATCGCCCGTTCCAATCAAGAAAAATAGAATTCAACGCACTGAAATACGCACAAAGTCTTGGTATCCGTGTCATCCTCGATTCAGAATCTCGCGACTTTGCAGGGGGATGCGCTCATGCAGGACGCATTGGAATAGGACTCGGGTTATCGTTGAACTCGCCACTTTCAGAGATATTAGGTCTTGGTGCTGATCTTGACTTGGTTGAGGCTACTGGCGTAACCGCACACTTTTCACGTATTACTACGAAAAATTCTGTCGAAAGAATCCGAAAAGCAAAGGTAGAAGGCCTCAACATTACGTGCGATGTCACACTTGCGCACCTCATATATTCAGAGAGTGCAATCGCCAATTTAGATCCCAACTTTCATCTCGAACGCCCGCTCAGAACTGAAGACGATCGACTTGCGCTTATTTCAGGTATCGCCGACGGAACGATTGATCTGATCGTTTCCGATCACTCCCCACATGAGACTGGCGCCAAGCTCGCGCCTTTCCCGGAAACGGAGCAAGGGATGAGTATCGCTGAAGGGGTCATCCAACTGCTTATCCAGCTGGATCACCAGGGCGAAATCTCGTTTGAAGACTCCATGGCCGCCATGACGACACGAGCTGCGTGCTTCCTAAATCAAGGGAGCCTTGGGGCGATTAAATATGGAAATAGTGCAGACTGCGTTCTGATCAATCCAAATCAGACAACAGAATTCGATCACTCAAACTGGCTTAGTGCGGGCCGAAATAGTCCTTTAATCGGTACGACATTGCCTGGCCGGATACTCGGAACATGGATTAGCGGACAACGCATCGCTCGCAGATGATGGATCGCGCAACTCAACTTAAACAGAACTTTACAATAATCGAGCATGCCATTCGAACGGCAGAAGTAAACGCTGCTCTTGAGAAACAATCGGTCAGGCTTCTAGCTGTTTCAAAGACGAAGCCTGCCACCGATATCGAGACTATGTATGCGCTTGGACAAAAATGCTTTGGCGAAAACTACGTCCAAGAGGCCACCGAAAAAATAAATATACTCAAAGAACTCAGTATCGAATGGCACTTCATTGGCCACATCCAAAGTAATAAGACGAAACAAATCGCAACAACATTTGACTGGGTACACACAGTCGATCGAGAAAAAATTGCCAATCGGCTGAGCGAGGCCCGGGATGGCAAGCCGCTAAATATTCTGATTCAAGTCAACGTAGATCTTGCCAAGACCAAATCAGGGGTCGACCCTAGTAATTTGAAAGATTTAGCCGAATCAATCTGGAATCTCCCAAACCTTAGACTGCGGGGCCTGATGTCGATACCAGATCCTGAAAGCGATTCCCAACTCAAGCAGTCACATCACTATCTTAAAAACCTATTTGATAACCTAAAACGAGACCATCCCACACCTGAGATCTTTGATACCCTGTCAATGGGTATGACTCAAGATTTAGAACTCGCCGTTTCAGAAGGAAGTAACATGGTCCGAATCGGAACGGCACTCTTCGGAGCTCGAGCTCCCAAGGAGTAACCATGAACCATCAGATTGGATTTATAGGCGGCGGTAATATGGCGCAAGCAATCATCGCTGGCCTACTCAACAGTGGACGCTCATCCAGCGATATTCTTGTCTCAGACCCTAACCCTGCGTGCCAAAGTGCCTTAAGTGCGATGGGGATTCCTTGTTTCGAACAGAGTGATCCTGTGATCGCTCAAGCGGATTTAATCGTGCTTGCGGTCAAGCCCCAGACTATGAAGACCGTGTTAGCCCAACTTGCTCCCAATCTTAAGGTGACCCAAATAATTATCTCAATCGCCGCAGGCATCACCATAGGCAGCATCCGCAAGCAATTGGACGATACTCCCAACGCCATTGTCCGAGTGATGCCAAATACACCCGCATTAATTGGCCAAGGAATGTCTGCCCTAACATCAGATGCGCCACTTGATGACACAACGAAAAACACTGTCCAAAAAATATTCAATGCCTGCGGGCAGGCCCTCTGGGTAGGCAGCGAAGAGGCCATGGACGTGGTAACTGCTGTCTCTGGTTCTGGCCCCGCATATTTCTTCTTGATGATCGAAAATCTAATTAGTACCGGAGTTCGCCTAGGACTTACCCCAGAAATTGCACGCGAGCTCGTAATCCAAACGGCAAAGGGTGCTGCCGGAATGGCTGAAGTCTCCGATGTTGGACCTGACATACTGCGTAAACGAGTAACATCACCCGGCGGAACAACAGAGGCTGCCCTAGCGGTTTTCAATGATGGGGATTTTGCAGACATAGTGGATCACGCACTTGTTGCCGCACGCGATCGCGCTAGCGAGCTATCCAGGGACGTCCCTTAAAAATTACGATCAGGTTCTAAATTAGATAAAGGGAGTACCATGCAAGCAAATCTAATCCTCTATGTTCTAAATACGGCGATATCGGTCATCGTCGCACTTGTGTGTTTTCGTTTCCTGCTGCAACTCACGCAGGCGAATTTTTATAATCCAATTTCACAAGGTGTGAACCGATTTACAGCCCCTCTCACGGTTCCCTTTAACAGCTTGCCCACCGTCGGCTCATTCAATACCGGAACTCTAGTCAGCGCCATTATTTTGCAAGCGATAGGAGCTAGTTTTTGTATGTTTTTATTGGGTGGTATACCTGGCATCGGACAGTTGATTATTTGGTCAATTCTCTCTGTTATGGGTGTAATGATTAATCTAGTCTTTTACGCGTTACTTGGGATGATTATTCTATCGTGGCTTGCGCCGGGGGCGTCACATCCGGGAGCAGAATTGTTGAACGAGCTGTCGGAACCTTTCCTCTCTCCCTTCCGCAGGATTGTTCCAAACCTTGGAGGCTTGGACTTGTCGCCAATCCTACTGTTTGTGGTGATTAATATTGTAGAGGCCATAGTAATTCGTAGTCCCGCACGTTCAATGGGAATGTCGTCTACGGTCGCTCAATTATTCGTTGGAATCAGTTGATGACCAGTTCCGTCGGGATCGTTATCCCGGAACTTATTGCCTTCGAGACGGCTCTCGATCTGGAGCGTGGCAGAAGTCTGCCGCGATACGATCTAATGGTTGAAACTTACGGGACCTTAGATGCCGACAAAAACAATGCGGTCCTAGTTTGCCACGCTCTCAGCGGTGATCACCATGCCGCGGGCTACCATGATACCGAGTCAAACAAGCCGGGTTGGTGGGATCACTATATTGGGCCCGGTAAGTGCATCGACACCGATTTATTCTTCGTGGTCAGTCTCAACAATCTTGGCGGTTGTTCGGGATCGACCGGACCGCTTTCCATTAATCCTGTCACTGGAAAAGCATACGGTCCAGATTTTCCAGAGATCACCATACTTGATTGGGTGCATGCACAGGCAAGACTTGCGGATCACTTAGGGATCGAAAAGTTTGCAGCGATCGTAGGGGGATCATTGGGTGGGATGCAGGCTTTGCAGTGGTCCATTACGTATCCTGATCGACTCGCTGCTGCGTTAATTATAGCCGCAACACCCCGTTTGACAGCACAAAACATCGCTTTCAATGAGGTTGCTCGTCAAGCAATCATACGTGATCCGAACTTTTTCGATGGGAATTATGCAGATTATGATGTGATACCAGCGTCTGGGGTCAGTCTTGCCCGTATGGTTGGGCACATAACATACCTCTCCGATATTGCCATGGGAAAAAAGTTTGGTCGCAGCCTCCCTAGGGACGATCACGATGCCAATGGGGTTAATTTCGCTGTCGAGCAATATCTTCGCTACCAAGGACAGCAATTCAGTGGTCATTTTGACGCTAACACCTATATTCTTATGACCCGTGCATTAGATTATTTTGATCCCACCAAGAACGGATTAACGACCTTACCAAATGTTCTTAAATCCACCGTTTGCAAATTTTTGATTCTTTCGTTCACCACGGACTGGCGGTTCTCCCCATCACGATCAGAAGAAATTGTCGATGCATTGATCCAAGCTGATAAGCAAGTCAGCTACACTAGGCTAGAGTCAGCTCACGGACACGATGCGTTTTTGATTCCAGACGCAACCTACGAACGCATATTTAAAGCGTTTATGAACCGAATCCATCTTGATTTGAGAGGAATACAATGATCTTACACTCTCATCGAATACCAGACTGGATTGCACGCAACACGAGAGTTTTAGATCTTGGCTGTGGTAATGGGGACCTGCTGGCACAGCTCGTGAAAAGCCATCAAATCGATGCGCTGGGTCTTGAACTTGATCCCAAAAAAATTGCAACATGCCTCGATCAAGGGCTCAGCGTTATCCAACAGGACTTAAACAGTGACCTGTCGAATTTCAATGATCAACAATTTGATACCGTTATCATGACGCAGACACTGCAAGCAGTCCGCCGGCCAGATTTGGTCTTATCAGAGATGCTCCGAGTGGGACGAGAGGCGATCGTCACCTTCCCGAATTTCGCCTACATTAGAAACCGGATGCAACTTGGGCTCTCGGGTCATATGCCAGTGAATCCGCAACTTCCGAATCCCTGGTACGACACACCAAACATTCACTTATCAACGTTCCATGATTTTGAAGAACTGTGTCGCACCATTTCGATTAAGATTTTAGGTCGAGATACATCGAATCTCTCAGGAAAACAGACTTGGTTTGGAAAAGTTTGGCCCAACCTCTTTGGCGAAGTTGCAGTGTATCGACTGACCAAGGAATCTTGAGTGAAAATCATCATTGCCGCCATGTTTTTTTGCTGGTTTTCCTTCGCACAAGCGACTGAAATTGTCAGAGAGCAGGGCTTTGAAGTCCAAATCCAACCGTTTCCATCAACCTTCCTCACACAGGAGGTAGCTAGTCTTCATGGATTCGAGCGAAGTCGTCGTCAGGCGTTGATCAATCTCGTGGTGCTGAACGTCCAGTCCGATGGTCAGGCGCGCGGTGCTGTGGCTGCAGACGTCACTGGTTTTTCAAGGAATCTCCTTGGCCAAACTCAAATCTTGAGCTTTAAAGAAATAGATGAGGGAACCGGCGCTATTTACTACCTCGCACCTGTAAGGGTATCCAGCGAAGAAGAGATCCAGTTCGTACTCAAAGTACTCCCAAAAAATGCTCAAGTGATCGATATCAAGTTTAAGCACCGAGTCTATGTGGACTAACAAAACGCTCGTCGTTGCGAGTGGTAACCAAGGAAAATTAACGGAGTTCTCAAACCTGTTTGCAGACTTTGCGATCGAACTGATCCCTCAAGCAAAGCTCGGAGTAGAGGTCCCCGAGGAGACATGCTTCAGTTTTATCGAAAATGCTCTTTTGAAAGCGCGTCATGCTTCGGCTATCACACAACTCCCAACTATCGCGGATGATTCAGGACTAGTTATCCCAGCGCTCGACGGTGCTCCCGGCCTGTATTCGGCACGCTACGCCGGTGTTAACGCCTCCGATCAAGATAACGTGAGCTTACTCTTAGAACGTATGAAACACCTCTCAGGAGATAATCGACAGGGGTACTATATCTGTGCGCTTGCTCTTATTCGCCATGCATCAGATCCAGATCCCATGGTTGCCATCGGTCGGTGGAAAGGTACAATTTTAGATGCTCCTCGCGGCAATCGCGGTTTTGGTTATGACCCGATTTTTCTTCCCAACAATCTCGACCAAACTGCGGCAGAGATCGATCCACAGATTAAAAATCAGCACAGTCATAGGGGCCTAGCTGTCATCGAACTAAGGTCCCTACTTCGTTGAGAAATCTTCCGCGCGCACTCTACATCCACGTTCCGTGGTGTATGAAGAAGTGTCCGTATTGCGATTTCAATAGCCACGAACAAGCAGATCCTGACTTTGCGGAATACGGACGGATACTAGTTAACGATTTGGACGCCGATCTTGAGCGCTATGGATCAACCCCTTTCGTATCGTTATTCTTTGGAGGCGGGACTCCAAGCCTCTTTCCTCCTAAACATCTCGAACCACTCTTTCAGCGACTTAGAGATCTCAGATTAATCTCAAGCGAAACTGAAATTTCGCTTGAATCCAATCCAGGAACATTGGATTTAGGCCATCTAAACGGGTATCACGACCTAGGAATCAATCGACTGTCTGTTGGTGTTCAAAGCTTCAACGGGGATGTACTAAAAGCACTGGGTCGCATACACGACAGAAGCCAAGCAATTGCTATGGTCGAGCAGGCAAAGGCAATCGGCTTCACACGCCTCAACGTCGATCTTATGCATGGGACTCCAGAACAGACACCTGCGATTGCACGTGAAGATTTAAACATCGTCCGAGATCTCGAGATTAACCACCTATCTTGGTACCAGCTTACCATCGAACCAAATACTGCTTTTTATTCAAAGCCGCCCAGACTCCCAAACGAAGACACTCTCGAGACCACCGAAGAGATGGGGAACGGAATTATCACATCCATGGGCCTTTTAAACTATGAGGTATCGGCATTTGCCGCGCCAGGCGAAGAGGCCAAGCACAATATAAATTACTGGGAGTTTGGTGATTACTTTGGCATCGGGGCAGGTGCACATGGAAAAATCACAACCGAGCAAGGAGTGGTCCGTACGCAACGCACCCGACAGCCATTAAATTACCTCGCACGAACTGATGTGTATGCTACTGAATACCCAATCTCAGACAGTCATCTAGGTGCTGAGTGCCTGATGAATGGCCTTCGACTGAGATCAGGAATCTCTTACGCGTGCTTTCAAGAGAGAACCGGACTGGATCCTGCTGAATTTCGCCTAGTACATTTGATGGAAGCAGACCGACTGAACTTGCTAATACCAGAACGTTTTCAGACATCAGAACTTGGCTGGCGCCATCTCAATCACATTTTAGAGATGCTGATCTGAGGCCTTTCTCTGATATAAGAGATCAAAGACATTGTGCCCCAAGCGCTCACCGCGAGTCTCAAACTTTGTAATCGGACGACGTTCTGGTCGCGGCACAAAATCTCCAGCTTCAGACGTATTATGCCAAGCAGCACTCTGACTAAAAATTTCAACGATCCATTCGGCATAAGGCGCCCAGTCAGTCGCCAAATGACAAAATCCTCCTAAACGTACGCGATGTGCAAGGAGACTAATAAAGTCTAGTTGAACGAGTCGTCGTTTGTGATGACGCTTTTTATGCCATGGATCCGGGAAATAGATTTGCACACCCTCAAGTGACTGAGGCCTCAGTCCATCTGATAAAACCTCAACAGCATCCTCACAGATCACTCGGAGGTTGGTGACGCCCGCTTTTTTAGCTTCATTCATTAAGCGACCCACGCCAGACTTGTACACTTCCACACCAACAAAATCACAGTCGGGTTCATTAATCGTCTGGCTTAACAACGAGTCACCCATGCCAAAACCGATTTCAAATACAATCGGAGCTTCGCGACCAAATGTTTTCTTTAGATCGAGTAGACGATGATTACAAACCACCCCATACTCGGCCCACAGAGTCTGATACGCTTTATTCTGCGCATCAGTCATACGACCCGCTCGAAGCACAAAACTCCGAATAGTTCGTTTTTTCACTTCTCCGGTCATTCAATCAAACCAATCTCTGGACTTGATGCATCAGCATAGCGCTTTTTCGGCATCCTTCCCGCCTCATAGGCTAGACGTCCACTCTCGATAGCAAAACGCATAGCGCGCGCCATCTTGACTGGGTCTTTGGCTTCAGCAATTGCCGTATTAATCAAAACACCCTCGCAACCAAGCTCCATAGCAACTGTCGCATCCGATGCTGTGCCGACACCAGCATCGACAATGACAGGAACTTTCAAGTTATCTAGGATCTCGCGGATATTGTATGGATTTTGAAGACCAAGCCCTGAACCTATAGGTGCGCCAAGCGGCATCACGGCGACACAACCGATAGCCTCTAGTTCAGTTGCGATTAGTGGATCATCAGACGTATACACCATCACCTCAAACCGATCTTTCACTAGCATGCGCGCAGCATTCAGTGTTTCGACTACATCAGGGTAAAGTGTCCGAGACTTTGAAATAACCTCAAGTTTTACGAGGTTATGACCATCCAACAATTCGCGTGCAAGCTGACAGGTTCGCACGGCATCGTCGGCCGTGTGGCACCCAGCAGTATTTGGTAATAGCGTGTAACGATCAGGAGTAATCACATCCAGTAGATTCGGTTCATTTGGGTTCTGACCTAAATTAGTTCTGCGCACAGCCATCGTGACCACGTCGGCCCCACTTGCTTCAATGGCTCGGCCTGCCTCATCTAAATCGCAATATTTTCCAGTACCCACAAGTAACCTAGATTTAAACGTGTAGGAACCTACCTGGAGTATGTCCGTCACTTAACCTCCCCCTATAGCGTGTACGATCTCAAGCACGTCACCATCCACTAGCATCACACTAGAAAATTGCGATTTTGGTACAATCTCACCGTTGAGTTCAACCGCAATTCGACGCCCAAGGATCAATTTAGAAGCCAAGTAACTATTAAGACTTTGACCCTCAATTTCCTCAATTTGACCATTCACCGATACTTGCATGCATATTCCTTCAACAAAAAAAGGCCGCATCAGCGACCTTCTCGGAAAAATTGGCTCTCACTCACGCAACGAGAGCAATTTTCACTTTCTTCATTGCATTCTTTTCAAGTTGCCGAATTCGCTCGGCAGAAACATTATACTTACCGGCGAGCTCATGTAGAGTAGCTTTTTGATCAGCCAACCAACGACTCGCGAGGATATCCTTACTGCGATCATCTAAATCTCCTAGTGCCGAATACAAACGACCAGTCGAGTTTTTCGTCCAATCCTGTTTCTCGAGTATTTGCGCTGGGTCAGCATCGGTCGACTCTAAATAATGCGCCGGAGCTAAAGACAAGTCATCGTCGTCGTCTGTATACCCATCAAATGCCATGTCTTGAGCTGCTAGACGACCTTCCATTTGCCGAACGACGTCTTCACTGACGCCTAAATCATTTGCAACGCTCTTGACCTCAGCTGCTGTAAACCAAGCCAGTTTTTTCTTCGCACTTCGCAAATTAAAAAACATTTTGCGCTGCGCCTTGGTAGTTGCTACTTTGACAATTCGCCAGTTTCTCAAAATGTACTCATGCATCTCTGCCTTGATCCAGTGCACAGCAAAAGATACCAAGCGTACACCCATCTCGGGATTAAAACGCTTGACGGCCTTCATAAGGCCAACGTTACCCTCTTGTATAAGATCAGCCTGAGGCAGACCATATCCCGAATAACTGCGTGCAATGTGAACAACAAATCGCAAATGTGACATTACTAGTGATCGCGCTGAATCAAGATCATCGTCGTAGTACAGCTTATCGGCGAATTTTTTTTCTTCTTCTGCTGTCAAAATCGGTATCTGACTAACAGCCTGAACGTAGGCCTCTATCTGACC
>PBZS01000031.1 GCA_002730235.1 Gammaproteobacteria bacterium
GAGCAGGAAACGAGAGAGGGAGAAAGGAAAAGGATCGCCAGCGCTAGCAGGTGCTGTTTCTTCCGAAAGGGATGGTTTATGAAATCCATGACGTGTTTTGTTGAAGGTGGCTACGCTTAGTTGTATTTCCGTTGATAGGTTAAGAAATCGTTATTGCGAGTAAAACCATCACTCCAAGCTCGCGACAAGCGACCAAGGCGTTGAAATTCACACAATGATTTTGGGAGGGATGCCTGATCGAAGTAAGCATATAGGGATTACCCAACTTCGAATACTTCGATTGAAAGCTCGCATTGGGGGTCGGTTTGTGGTAACGATGAAATCAGGTTAAGGGAACAGTCATTTATTGGTCCCCGAGTTGGCATTGCAATAACCCCGAACGTTCTTCCGCTATGAAAAGTTTTCTTCGTTTCTTCGCTATCACTTTGTTTTTCGGGATGGGCTGCCTCGCACCTGTCTATGCACAAATTGTATCCATTCAATCACGCTGCGTGCCGGTTGAGAATATCGAGTAATTCGTTCACCGAGAGACGAATTAATGGAGTGAAGTCGCCAGAAGGGGATTATCGAAAGACGCCTCGCATAGATGAGATATTGCTTACAAGAAGTCTTCCTACAGCGGTTAATTGAAAGCCATCCTAAGAAAGCTTATCGAGCCCGTCGTTGCCGAGGGGAGCGAGCCGTTTGATTTCTCTCGCCTAGGTCTTAGCGAAATTCAGCTTTAGTTCCTCTCCCATTTTCTATTAGTCGAGTTCCTCGTCGAACATCACCCTCATGATGATTCGGCGTCTGCGCACGTCCTCTTTTGAAAGTAATTAACCGCGATCGATGGGGTGCCAGATTTCATCGAAAAATTTGTAGTAGGTCTCAAGGTCTTTGAAGCTTTGGCGATAGGTTTTGCTAATGGCGGAAATACCGAATCCGCAGATTTGCCCATTTTAATAGAGGCTGTAGCCTTGAAAATTGCGCTGGAGGGTTTTCGCTCGTTGAGCGACCGCAAGCGAGTCGCCTTTCTTGGGGTAATGATTCATGCCGATGTGGTAGTAATCGGTTTTTTGAAATGCCTCATTGATTGCGTGAGCATACCGATCTTTTCTTAAGCGGAGGGAAAATTGGATTTTTCTTGGATCTTTTGTGCTGGCCATGATCCCCACGGTCCAACCCCTTTTTAAGCTGGTCGACGTGGTCTTCGACCTACGTGCATTAAAATTGTTAAGCCTATCTTGGTTTCGGCACTTGGGGCTTTCGCGAGTTTCTGGACGTTCGGTGGGGCACAGAAAGGGGTTCTAAGCACATGCGAATTTTGATCGGTAGGTAACGATCACCGTTGGTGCGAACAAAACAATTTTAGGTTGGTCGCAGTCCGGACCATCCTATTCGGTCCCCTCAACGGTTAAAGTCCCGATGTAAGAGCAGAAAACAAGCTGCTGCTGGACATCTGCAACAGCCGCATTCCATGCTGATGAGATAAGTGAGTCAATGTCAGTAAATCCGAAGGCCTCCAATGCGGATAAAGGTCTCGCCTCAGCTTTTTTTATAGTTTCGTCGAACCAACGACGATGCCTGTCTCTTCGTTCCTCATTGCTGGGAATTAGATGAAACGGTGCTTGCCAATTAACAACGTTTTCAAGGACATTTTTGTCAAGCCGTCCGCCCCATAACCAGTAAACTCCGCTGAAAGCCCATTCTTTTAAATCCTTCCACTCATCTACATTTAAAGGCCTTGTTGGATCAATTGTTCTGGCCCGTTTCAGAATTTCTTCGACGTCCTCGCTGTATTGTAACGCAGGCTTTAACCAACCTAGCGAATGGGAAGCAATCAAAGCGCTATAGCGGTTGCTATCCTTTTCGGTTTGCGAGGCCAAAGCACGTTGATCAAGGGGAATCGAATTTGGCGTTGCTAATTTATCTAACAAAGCCAAGATTCTTGTTTGGGAGTCGATCACGTTGATGGCGAAAGCTTCGGCTAATTTTTTTTCCTCTTCCGCAACATTCTCTCGACGAAAAGACTCTAAAAGCCTGACCCATTCTTTCTCGTTATTGCCGTAATAGTCTGGTGCTTCTCCGTATATTTTTAGAATTTCCAGCAAAGAAGATCGGCGTTTTATAGAATCTGTTTGTTCGAAGCCGAGTTGCATGAGCGGCAGAACAAGATCCCTATCTTTTTTTTGAAAAGTTGTAAGTATAAAATAAGAGGGCGCCGCTGATTGCCCATCGGCGATAGCCTTAAGCTCTTCAACGCATTCGCCACAATTCAGGCTGTAGACTGACACCTCAATAGGAGCTGTTAATGTTTCTTTGCCTGGAGAAAGCCAATCGAGAGAATATTTAATTATTTCGGCAGGATCTATAACTATCGCTTTTTGACTCCACAATCCTGCAGGACAGAATACAACAAGCAGTAAGAAAGTTAACCAATGCGTAGGTTTTTGGGAGGACAATCTGAATTTACTTTCGATATCTCTAAACACAAGAATTTCAGTAGCAGGAATTAGTCCAATCACCACACCATTGCAGAAGAGTGCACGAATTCGTAAACAGTTTTTAAGCTGATAGGTGGTGCTGGATTTACTAAAACGGTATATGTTAATCGCGGACCCCCCAAGTCCAGTTCTGAATGATTGGATTCAGGCTTATAGGCTTAGTTAGTAATCCTTGAATTTGATGAAATGGGCTACGTTTTTTTGACGCTTTTGAGGGTGTTGAGGAAGAAATCGGCAGAAGGCTAGTTCTCTATTNCTGGGCCTACGGAGTCTATCGCTCTAAGCATATGCATTGTCTTTCTAAGAACCAGTGGGCCATAGATTTGGCATGAATATCGTATAAAAATACCCTAGGCCTCTTTTCCAATTTATCATAGGAATGCAAGTATTTCACGGACTATGGCAATGATTCCATGTCCTTTCCCTCGCCGCTAATGTAAAAAAGTATGGGTTAGACCACGACATCAGATTTCACCCCAAATAATGCCGTTTCAACGTCTTCAGACATCGCCAAAAGCTCCCCGAGGAAGAATAGTGAAAATCGATGAATCCAAAGCTAGGAGAGGTCGTTGATTAGACAAGGAGATTGAAAATTGTTGTTCGGGAGCTAAAAGACACGCTATGTAAGCGACGTTAATTTGAGCTCCTTCAGCATAAGCATATTACTTCGAAGCTGACCGGTGTTCATGTCGTTAAAACTTATTCACACAAAACGTATATCATTAGTATTCAAAAGCCTCACCTTTCAGGGATGGCGTAGTGATGGGTAGCTTTCGCTGGCTCATGGCTTTTTCGGCCCCGGCTGCAACCTTGAGCAGCTCAAGATCGGCGAAGGGCTCATTGATGAACTCGATCCCAATGGGAAGATTGTCACTGGTATAGCCACCCGGCAGGATAATGGACGGTAGTCCGTTATTTGAGGCGAGACTGTTGGTTCCGCCAGGAGCCCGTGTTTGGTCGGTATCAATGCGTTGAGGTTGCAAAGTGCTAAAAGGAAAGATCAAAGCGTCCAAATCGTAATTTTCAACCGTATCCGAAATAACACCTCGCAGCATTCGACGGAGACGCAGACGGGCTTGGTATTCGGGGCTAGTATCTGGATGCTCTAGCTCAAGGGCTAAATGCATTGCATCCGAGAAGAGGTCGGCATCATTGGATGCTATCATCTCTTGAATGGTGGAGTAGGGGCGGTCTTTTCCGAAGCGGGCAAGGTATGCATTCTGTGCGAAAATCTTTTCATACTCTGCTGTTCTTCCAACGGTGGAAGTTGAGAGCGTTTTCAGGTCGAGGCCGGTTACAATGGGATCGATAATTTGGGCGCCCGCAACCTCAAGATCTGTCAGCGTTTTCTCGAAAATTTCTAAGCCTTCCGTGTGGTCTGATCCTTCGTATACCATTTCTCGAAGTACTCCAATGCGCTTACCACGAATCTCTGCAGATTGGATTTCGTCCAGCCAATCATAGCTAGCGTAGTGGCCTGAACCCTCAAAAGTCGCAATATCTTCCACATCCCAGCCAGAGATAGTTGCCAGAAGGGTTGCAATGTCTCCGATAGACCTTCCCATCGGACCCGCTCTATCCTGTGTTGCTCCTCGCGGCATGATACCCGCTCTGGAAACCATACCTTGTGTGGCAACCATTCCAGCCAAGCCGGAATGAGCACTGGGAATGCGAACGCTTCCGCCGGTATCAGTGCCAATGGCAACGGTGGAGTACCAGGCTGCCATGGCGGCCCCTGGACCATTGCTCGAGCTTCCAGGTAAGTGTAGCGGATTGTACGCATTTTTAGTAGGTCCGTGGAAATGAGTTTTGTCGAAACCGTTGCCGAACCAGTTTGTGGTTGCAGCTTTGGCCAAAATGATTCCGCCGGCTTCCTTGATGCGACGAACGACCTCTGCGTCGTTTTCCGGAACCGGCGTTCCGAAGGGCTTGAAGGCCCCCGTTGTTGGAAGACCCTCCACGTCAACAAGATCCTTTACAATGACAGGAATGCCGTGAAGAGGAGAACGTTTTCCCTTTATAATTCGTTCGCGGTCCAGTGCTTTAGCCGTATCCAAAGCCTCAGGATTGAGGTAGAAAATTGCTTTTAGCTCCGGGCCTTTCATATCGTAAGCCTCGATGCGATTCATATAGAGTCGTACCAGCTTCTCAGAGCTGAGTGCTCCTGCATCTATGGCAGAGTGTACTTCCGCAATTGTAGTTGTAGATAAATCAAAGGTTTCCGCTTGGCAAGGTATTTTGGACGTTGCCGCCAGGACGCATGACAAAAAGCCTAGAGATTTTAAGAACTTAAATGACATAGCCTAGTATTCGAAAACTTCTCCTGGTAAGGGCGGGACAGATTCAGCGGGTTTGCGATTTTGAGAAGCAACCTCGTATCCATGAGCGACTCGTAGAAGATTTAGGTCAGAGAAACGCTTGCCCACAAATTGTATACCAACTGGAAGATTTTTGCTAGTGTAGCCGCCGGGCATAATGATGCCGGGGAGTCCCGTAACGGAGGTAAGCGTATTGCGATCGCCATCATTGTGGGTTTGTCCCGTTGATATGGCTGGAGGAGGAAGAGTGCGATAGGGTAGTATCAGAGCGTCCAGATTCCACTTATCGATTGTTTCTTCGATCAATTCTCTAAGAGCTATCCGAAGTGTGTGGCGGGCTTGGTAGTCTTTGATAGTTTCGGGTGAGGGTAGGCTCATCGCGGTGATGTAGCGGGAATGGACCATGTCCAAACCCGCCGTTTCCAACATCTCTTCTATCGTGTCAAACGGACGGTCTGGGCCGAGGCGCTTGAGGTAGGCGTTGGATGCGGGAACGAGTTCGTAAGGATGTGTGGTGCCAGTTACCGAACTGCCCGAGAATTCGCGAAGATTAGTGCCAGTAAGAATAGGATCAGCGATCAAGGCTCCGCCATCTTTTAGGTCCTCAAGTGCTTCCTCAAAGCAGGCGAGGACTTCCGAATCAGCTGGATCTTGTATCATTTCTCTAAGCACTCCAATTCGTTTACCCTCCAAAGTGGGTTCACCGAGCATCGATGCCCAATCGCTTTCGGGGAAATGTCCGATAGCGTCCGCGGTTGTTAGATCTTCCACATCCCACCCGGCCATCACTGAGAAGAGGGCTGCGGCATCGTATACGGATCGCGTCATGGGGCCTGCTCTGTCTTGGGTTGGTCCGCGAGGCACGATCCCGCTCCGCGAAACCAAACCCTGCGTCCCGACCATGCCCACAAGACTGGAGTAAGCTGAAGGAATCTGAACGCTGCCACCTGTGTCGGTACCCAGACCGAGGGTAGCAAACCATGCAGCAATGGAAGCCCCAGTACCGTTGGAGGAGACGCCGGGCGAATATTCGATGTTGTAGGGATTCAAGGTCCAGCCAGTAGGGTGCTGCTCGGGATCGAATCCGCCGTTGCCATACCAGTTAACCGTTGCAACTTTCGCTAAAATAATCGCTCCCGAGTCTTTCAGTCTTCGAATCACTTCCGCGTCGCGAGCTGGAATGGGGCTTCCAAAAGGGTTGAAACCTGCAGTGGTGGGAAAGCCCCTCACGTCGATCAAGTCTTTTACCATTATAGGGATTCCGTGCAAGGGTGACCGTCGGCCTTTATCCAGTCTCTCCTGATCGAACGCTTTTGCTTCTTCGACAGCATTCTCATTCAAAAAAAAGATCGAATTGATCTTCGGGCCGCTTTTGTCATAGGCCTCAATTCGTTTTAGATAAAGCTGAACGAGCTTCTCCGAGCTAAGTGCCCCCGCATCTGTCGCTTCGATGATGTCTACAAGGGTAGCCGTCGATAAATCGAAGGTCTTCGACGAGAGAACGGAACCGCTCAAGAAGGCAAGCAAAGTGATCGAGCAGAATTTACGGAAAGAAGTCATCTAATTTAAATGTTTGGTTTAATGTACCCACCCAATTGTGATTCGAGGTATAACATCGCGGCCATCACCACCCCGTCAGCCCAAGGTCGACCAACGATTTGAAAGCCAATAGGAACCCCATTACTGTCAGTTCCACCTCGGATGACTCCAGCTGGATAGCCAGTGACATTGAAGATCGCGGTGAAGCTTCCTCCTGGACGAGATCGAGTTTTCAAAGGATCTCCGATCTCGCTAACGGGAAATCCTCTCACGGGGCATAGCAGGATGTCGTAATCCTCCATGAAGGTGAGGATCTCGCTCTTGATCTCGTCTTGCATCTCAAGAAGTTTTGTCACACGAGGCATGGGCACGATAGGATAGTCGAACCTGCGGGAGGGTCCTGGAACGATAGTTCCGTAGTGCTTGGTGAGGCGCTCCTGCCACGCATTACCATCCGCATTTCGTAGTTCACTTCGAATGTCTGTAGCTTCCAGAATGCGTGGCGGTCTATCTTCAGTTACGGGACAGCCCGCTTTCTCCATCGCTTTTGCAGCCTTGAGCACGACGTCGCGGACTTCTGATGTTGCCTCCATTCCGCCTGCACCTTGTTGGAGATAATAGCCGACGCGGAGCTTAGAAATGTCGACAGTCGTGGGCTCTGTCATAGGAACGTCGTAAATGATCGCATCCTTGTGATCTGGCCCTGAAATAATCGGCATCAAAGCAATTATGTCCTCCACCTTCCTACAGATGGGACCCAGCTGCTGGTAGGAATCGAACATGCCGCCGTAGTCAACAATATGTCCTGTGCGCGGGACACGCCCTGTGGTCGGTTTGAAGCCCGCGACTCCGTTTGCGTGAGACGGAGAGCGGATACTGCCACCAAAATCGCTACCGATATCGAATCCGGAACCGCCAGCAGCTACAATTGCCCCAGCCCCACCGCTAGATCCATATGTGGAGAACTTGGTGTTGTACGGGTTTCGCGACATCCCGAAAATGATATTAGATGTAGTATTTAGACCGTCGACGCCTCCGAGGGTGAACTCTGGCGTATTGGTTTTTCCTATCAGTATGGCACCAGCAGCTCGGAGGCGGGCTACGGTCGTCGCATCTCGCTCGGGTACGAAATGAGAACGTCCCTGTGTTCCACCTGTGGACACAACGCCCTCAGTGTCGATGGAATCCTTAATCGTCATGGGTACCCCGTGCAGGGATCCCAATAACTGACCTTTCGTCATAAGCTCGTCCGCCTTACTCGCTTCTTCGAATGCCCTATCGAAACAAGGAGTAACAACAGCGTTGATCTGCGGATTCACCTTGTGGATACGATCTACAAAATGTTGTACGGCCTCGGTGGAAGAAATCTGCTTAGAACGAATAAGCGATGCCAGTTTGGTGGCTGACATAAAGTGTATCTCCTCTTCAGTGTCGCTCGGCTCGCGAATGTCAGTGGTGAGAAGGGCTTGGGGTCTAGGCTTGTAGGTCATTGCCCCTTTGCTCGAGCGAGGGGCTAAAAGGCCGGTAGCCAAAGCCCCTTTGGCTAGTGCTTTGAGAAAAGAGCGTTTACTAATAGCGAGCGATTCGTGATTCATGATTGAAGTTCAGAAATTTAATTCATATCAGAGCATGTCTGGCTTTTTCCAGCCTCCGAATGCTTTCTCGATTTCTTTAGCGACTGCTAACACATGGTCCTCTTTGAAAGGTCGTCCAACAATCTGGAGTCCGATTGGCATGCCGTTCGGAGCTTCGCTTGCTCGCACTACTGCTGCTGGCCAACCAGTTAAGTTGTAAACACGAGTGTAGCCCCCCCCAGTACTCGAAGTATCGTCCAGGCGACGTGAGGGTGAGGCGTTGGCCGGACAAATGATAATGTCGTATTGGGAGAACCAAGACGCCATCTTGGATCGGAAAGCATCTTGTTTTTCCAAAAGTGCGGTAAAATCTGGGGTTGGGATCGGTTCGCCATTGATGCGGCGCATGAGACCAGCCGAGGGTTTACTTGTGCCAGCCTTTTCAAGGAGTCTCTCTAACCAGGCTCCACCATCTGCTTCGGTGATTTGATCTCGGAGGGGATAAACGACATGATCTCCTCCATGATAATCCTCGATAATACTCGCAACTTTAGGCTCTAACACTTCGATGACATCTGCTATCATTTGTAGGGTTTCGTCGGTGGGCGTAGAGAGTTCGTTATTATCGTAGTATGCGATTCGAAGTTCATTGAGCGGTACAGAGATTGGATCTCCAAGCACTGCAGGAATAACCCCGGCATCACGAAAGTCTGGTCCAGATATGATTTCCATGATCGTCGATAGATCTTCGACGTATCTCGTCAGTGGTCCGAGCTGTTGGTATGCATCGAATGCTCCGCCGTACCCTGGCCAGTGCCCAGTGCGAGGAACGCGTCCGGTGGTTGGTTTAATACCGCATATGCCATTGGCGTGGGCGGGACCCCTGATACTTCCGCCGAAATCGCTGCCTATATCGAAAGCTGAACCGCAGGCTGCCACGATAGCTCCGGCTCCCCCCGAAGAGCCGCTTGGGGAGTGTGCCGTATTGTGAGGATTAAATGTCTGTCCGTAGATGAGATTGATGGTTCCTTTCCCCCCACCTCCGAGAGTGAACTCAGGCGTATTGGTCTTCCCGATCAAAATAGCCCCAGCTGCTCTTAAGCGTGCTACAACCGTTGCGTCATAGTCCGGAATGCGAGTGGTGTATCCGAGAGTTCCAGCTGTCGTAACGACCCCTTGGGTATCCAAAGAGTCTTTTATAGTAAAGGGGACGCCATGCAAGGGACCAGTTTTCTTAGCTGCGGCGATCGAAGCATCCGCTTTCTTTGCCTCTTCCAAGGCACGTTCAGGGCAAGTCGCGACTACTGCATTGATGGCAGGGTTAACTTCAGCGATGCGTGCAAGATAGTCCTGCAACAATTCCGCACTCGAGAGATAACCTGACTTGATTGCTCTGGCTAGGTTGGTGGCTGAGCTTTCGATCGACAGCTCTCCTTTTTTTGAGGTCGCTTTAGCGATCCGAGGAAAACCAATGCCGAAGGCTACTGCCCCCAAAGCCGATTTTTGGACG
This sequence comes from Gammaproteobacteria bacterium, assembly GCA_002730235.1. Taxonomy (GTDB): domain Bacteria; phylum Pseudomonadota; class Gammaproteobacteria; order Pseudomonadales; family Litorivicinaceae; genus HIMB30. Next base: position 9,425 of record PBZS01000031.1, read on the forward strand.
AAACCTCGCCGACCTAACGCCTTGTCTTTTTGAATCGGATACATATTTTTCCAGGAATTTAAAATGACAACTATTAAGAGGAAATTTTTTTGATTATAGCAGAGAATTGGTTCCCGGTAGCTTGCAGCTTTTGTTTACCGCTGATTGCATATGTTAGCTAGTAGGATATTTCTTCTCCCGGAAGAGGAGGGGTGCTGTCTGGGGCAATGCGATGCTGGGTGGATTGCTCGTAGGCATAAGCCAGTTTGAAGAGAGTCGGCTCGGAGAAAGGACGCCCCAGAAATTCGATAGAGATGGGCAATCCCTCAGAGTTGAAGCCTGCTGGTATAACTAGGGCCGGTAGACCCGTAACGGAACTCACTGGATTGTCGCGGGGCCCACGATCGCCAGTGCCTAGTGGCGGAGCAGTCAGGGACTTGAAAGGATGTACCAAGGCGTCGACTTGATGCTCGTCCATAAGCTCGACAATCATAGATCTAAGAGTTTTACGATTCTTCAGGCGGGCTATGTACTCATCATTGAATTCGGTGTTGCCGAGTTCGATAGAATCCAGGTAGCGGGGCCCCATACGTTCAAGGATTTCTCCCGATTCTTGCAACGCTTCTAATGACTTATAAGGAACGGTGTCTCCGCGTGAGGCGATATAAGCTCGATACGCTTCATAAAACTCGAAATTGCTGGCGCGAGCAAGCGGGAAAAACTTTACTATGTCCATCCCGATCGAAAGGCCGTCGATAACCAGTGCCCCTTGTTCGTAGATTTTTTCTATTTCGAGGTCGATCATGTTATTAATTTCCTGAAATTCTTCCCCCTTGCGGAACAAATCCCTAAAAACCCCGATTCTTGCCCCCTTAAGTCCGTCTAAATCGAGATAGTCTGAGTATGGAGAATCCGATACACGACCCAGTTGAGAGTGAGTGAAAAGGTCTTCCGCGTCGAAGCCCCGCATATAGTTTGCCATGATGGCTGCATCCTTTACAGTTTTCGCATGGGAGCCTGCTCTGTCTTGGGTATAGGAAATTGCAATCAATCCAGCCCGGCTGATCAATCCCTGAGTCGGAGCGAATCCGACTAGGCTATTATTTGAGGCAGGACTTCGGATGGATGCACCGGTTTCGGTCGCAATGCCCAAAGTTGCGAACCCGCAATTTACAGCGACGCCAGGTCCTGCACTCGACCCACCCGGGTTCCGGGTTAAGTCGTATGGGTTAAGCACCTGCCCTCCTAAGGAGCTTAGTCCTTCGGAGCCACGATTGAACTCGTCAAGATTTCCCTTCGCCAATAAAATGGCCCCCGCGTTTTTGAGCTTCCTAACCACCGTCGAGTCATCTAAAGGGTAGGTATTGGCCAATCCAATACAGCCACCAGCGGTAGGAGCGTCTATAGTATCTACTGTGTCTTTCGCTACGAAGGGGATCCCATGAAGGGGAGAGCGCGGACCTTTTTCCACCCGTTCCTTGTCTAATGCACGTGCCCGTTCGATCGCGTTGTCAGCAATTGCAATGATGGCTTTAAGGGAGGGCCCTTTTTGATCGTAAGCTTCGATACGGGCGAGGTAGCGCGTTACAAGCTCTTCCGAGGTAAGGGTTCCCGCATCAAAGGCGGCGTTTATGTCATCAATTGTAGCATTACTTAGATCGACAGTTTTCGCTTGAGTGTACGAAGTGAATGTCGGAGTAAGCAATATCATAGCCAACAAACGTTTGGTATTCGATAAATATTTTCGAAATTTTGTATGCATTTATGGTTTTGGTTATTGTGAGTTAGAGTTGATCAAGGGTAACATCTGAGAGAGTACTAGCTAGAAAGGCTGCCAAATTTGAGGCGAGGGCGATCAAGGCAAGTTTGTGATTCTTAAGTTATTGCATTTATAGAAACGAGATCGATTTAATACGAGAACGTCTCCCCTGGAAGGGCTGGTGTGGCCATTGGAACCATCACATTGTCTGTGGCCGCCTCGAAACCAGAAGCGAGTTTGATGAGGGTTGGCTCGCTCCATGGTCTTCCCAAGATTTCGAGCCCAACGGGCAATCCATCCTCGGTAAATCCCATGGGTACAATAAACGCAGGCAGCCCGGTGACGGGACTCAGCTGATTTGGCGTGTATTGGCGTTCCGGATCGTTGCGAGGTCCAAGCTTCAGGGGACCATAGAGTTTGTGTGGGTAAATTAGTGCGTCTAGATCATATCTATCGATGAGGTCGATAACCATTTGGCGCAGAGTTTCCTTTCCTCTGAGGGTGGCTCGGTAAGCGAGGTCGCGGTCGAGATCGATAGGATTTTTCATGAGTTCGATATCGGAGTCGCGAATCGGCAAATCGATGTGCTGCAGTAGCAGTTCCTCGGCGGTTTTGTAAGGATAACTTGGTCCTTGGCGGGTTAGATATTGATTGATGGCCGCTATGCGTTCGAAGCGACTGGGAGAGGGATTTGAGCCAAGATATCCAGGCAAGTTGATCCCAAGTGAAACAGGGTCAAAGACGTACGCTCCATTCTCCTCGAACACCTTAATTGAATTCTTAGCCAGTTCGATAACTTGTTCATCGATGGGGGTGAAATCCCAAGCCTCTGAAAGCACGCCTACTCGAGCTCCTGCTAAGCCGTTGGAATCAATGAAACTAATGTAGGGTTCGAGAGGCATTTTTCCGAGGCTGTTTGCTGTCCATAGGTCTTCAGAGTCAAAGCCTGCGATAGCATCGAGCGTAGCACAGACATCGTAGACACTTCGAGCCATCGGACCACCACGCTCGCCGGTGACGTAGCTCCACATTTGACCTGCACGACTGATCAATCCCGATGTCGTGGAAAGTCCGTAAAGATTTCCGTCAGAAGTTGGCGTACGGATAGAAAATCCGGTTTCACTTCCTAAACCTACTGTTCCAAAACGAGCGGCAAGTCCGCCAGAGGTGCCACTGCTCGACCAGCCTGGTGTCCTATCAAGGGCGAAGGGATTCTTAGTGTTTCCACCCAAGGTAGAAGAGGCTAGCATATCCGGCCGTGTATACCAATCGCTTTGATTGACTTTGGCTAAAATGATTGCACCAGCTTTTCGCAGGCGAGCCACGATCGTGCTGTCACGATCGGGGATGACATGTTTAAGTGGACTATAGCCACCTGTGGTTGGCATGTCATTGGTGTCGAAAACATCCTTCGCTAAAACGGGAATGCCGTGCAAGGGCGATCGGGGTCCAGATAATCTATATTCTTTGTCAAGTGCTCTTGCGGTTTCGATTGCTTTTTCGCTCAGCGAAAGGATCGATTTGATCTCTGGACCGGTCTGATCATAGGCTTCGATACGAGCTATGGATAGCTCGACTAGCTTTTCGGCCGTCAATGCACCTGCTTCCATGGCGGCCTGAATCTCCCTAATCCCAGCGGTGGTTAAGGTGAAGCTATCTCCCTTGAGCGGGCCTGCAGTGATAATATGTAACGAAATTGCTAATACAATAACATCAAGAATCTTTCTATATTTTGCTATCATCATATGCAGGCACAGTTACTAATGGCAAATGGGGAAAGAACTTTCGAGATAGAGAGGGAGGGATGCGTTACTTTTTTGTTGATGCTGGCCATTTTTGTCAGCTCTATCTAATGCACAACTGTGTTGTTTTCGTATGTAGTTTTTAGAATTGCTTGAGAGCAACACCTTGTATTCGTTTGTCAAAGACGCCGAAAGCATGGGCGATGCCAAAATTCCCTTTTTTGCTCTAATTGAATATTAATCCAAAAGATAGAGATCGATTTGAATAAAAGTGTAATATTTGGATATCGATCTATTACTGCCTACTGTCGTTTAGCGATTTGATTCCTAATCTGTAAACGGTTGAAAGTTATTCATCCGTTATTGGCTTAAGAAGCTGTATTTTCGATTAACATGGCGTAGTTAAAATTTGCAAAATCAAGCATCGCTTTCCACCTTTGATCAAAATTAAGCACCACGTGGGCATGACTCGTAAGCGAGGAGTTCAAAAAAGGATAGAGCCAGGTCGGGCTGATCTAATATTGCTCTATCAGAAGCGGTAAAGTGGTACATGAAAGCCGCCGAGCAAGGGCATGCAGAATCCAAGCACGACCTCGGCCGGATGTATTACACTGGCGAAGGCGTTCTTCAAAATGACAAGGAATCGTTTAAGTGGTTTAGGAAAGCCGCTGAACAAGGCTGTGCCAGAGGTCAGGTAAACCTCGGCGTGTGTTACTTCCAAGGCATAGGCGTCTCTTAAGATTACAAACAAGGGTTTAGTGGTTCACGAAAGGTGCCAAGCAAGGTGATGCCGATGCTCAGTTCTACCTCGGCCTGATGTACCTCGTCGGCGAAGGCGTCCCTCAGGACTAAATTAGAGCCTATATGTGGTTCAATATTGCTGCGGCCAATGGATTTGAAGACGGTGCTAGAAACAGAGACATCGTCGCCAAAAAAATGACCTCCGACCAAACCGCCGATGCAGAAAGAATGGCACGCGAGACGGTGGAGGCCAACCCAAAGGTGATCGGTGAGCAAGGGGAAAATGAAAATCAACAAAGGACAGGTCAGGCGGCTCTAGAACCTTCTTTTCGCGCCGATTTACGCAATCTTAGTAATCTGTGTGCCTGAGTTTTTCCAAGACCCACCTAAGCATTTTAGCCAAGACTTTATCGAAGGAATGTAGTCCAGCGAAATAGCAGAATAGAAGAGATCGCAGATAGATCAGGAGATTGAATTTAATGATTGCCAGTTTGTGCGAGGTTGGGGTAACATTCGGATGGTGGTTCGCAAGCTGATTATCTTTTTCTTAATCTCTACAATTTTGCAGTTTTCCCAGGGCGGGGAACCTGTATTCGAGAAAATTCTATCCATCAAGATTCAGGTTGAGATGGATGATAATCATGGTGAATTCATGGACCTAAAATCTGGGTACTACCCTTACACGAAAGGAGAATTTTCTGGAGTAGCTGAAGGAGTCCTATTGCCCCAAGGCGGAGCTAGGAACCTGTATTCTGATTCGTATTTAGAAGGCAAGAGACTGATCGAGGATGAGATCATCATGGTCTTGCTGACTGATAGTGGTGAAAAAATTTATTGCGAAGCATTAGGTCTAATACTTCGTGATACCGATACCGACTCTAATGATTTCATGCATACAAGCTGGAGGTTTCGGACGGCGAGTCCAAATCTCGCTTGGCTCAATACGACAGTCGGCATTGCAAAAACAAGATTTTTCAACGAAGGGTCAGAATACCGAGCTGAGCATAATATTTACAGAATAGTGCCGTGATTGCCAAGCCAACGCCAAGCGGATGGGTGAGTAGGCGGATGCTAATGCCAGCGTGCCCTAGCGGTTCTTCACAACGAAGGCAATCGAGTCGGGTTCTCGTGGGTTTTTTTACCTGTCCGTGCGGTGGAGGATAATCGCTTTGGAAAGGACTCATTACAGTTCTGTGTGAGAAACGTATGAGGTTTTATGTTATCGTGGTCAGTTATTGATCTTGAGCTACTAAAATGACTAATTGGTGCTCAGGAAGGGACTCGAACCCTTACACCTTTCGGCACACGCCCCTCAAGCGTGCGTGTCTACCAATTCCACCACCTGAGCAGT
>PBZS01000032.1 GCA_002730235.1 Gammaproteobacteria bacterium
GTTAAGACCATCAACTGCCCCCAGAAAAAATTGTCGTCCTAACGACTGAACTCTGGTTCAAATCTTTTATGAGGTTTTTTGGAGATTCAATAGAAGGAGTATCATCATGAGCTATGCGGGATTTTGGAAAAGGTTTGCAGCAGCTTTCATCGATCTGCTCATCACCGCCGTCCTTGGTGGGATTGCAGGCGGAATTAGCGGAGTCCTTTATACATTATCCACAGGAACGGCTGTAGGAGCAGAGTTCGCTGGGCAAATTGCTGGGACTTTGGTTGGGTGGATCTACTTCTCATCATTTGAATCCTCTGCCAAACAAGCAACCTTAGGGAAGATGGCCCTCGGAATAAAGGTCACAAATATTGATGGTACCCGCATTGGGTTTGGGACAGCAACATTGCGGCACTTCGGGAAGATCGTTTCGTTCTTAACACTATTCATTGGGTACATAATGGTAGCCTTCACCGAAAAAAAACAGGGGTTACATGACAAAATGGCGGGTTGCCTTGTGGTAAACAAATCGGAAGGTAACAACCCTTCGGAGTATACGACTCTGAGAAGCCCCCATTAATAAGACTTAGAGCAAATAATAGGTGCTCGGTTTTACTCTATTAGCATGTCTATGGGCCATTCTCAATTTTGACCGAAAACAGGCTATTTTAGCCCAAAAAAAAGCCCAAAAACGTCAATTTTGGCCGATTTTATGCCATTTTTGGCTAATTTTCGGTATTCTCAGTTTTAGAGTTTGTTCTGCTAAGCTCACTGTTTAACCTGCTTTAACCACATGAGATTGTACGCCGCCCTGCTTATTTCCTTTCTGTTAGTCGGCTGCTCAAAACCCTTAACGGAGCCGAAGGTGGACGAGCCAATGCTCACGCCACTCTAAAGGCCTAGACTCCCCATTTGTTTTCGAATAAAGCCTCAGCTTCTTCCGAAAAAAAATTGTGCTTAGGTGCTGCCTCCATAAATCCATAGACTTTATGAATTACGCAAAGTTTAACCTGTTGTCGTTTTCTTTGTTCGCGTCTCTCACTTACGGTTCCGAGGAAACTTTTGAAATCAATACGAAATTAGTACCGAACTCGGTGATGATTTCTGTTGTAACGCCACCTGTTTTCGAACTTGAGAAAGATCAAAATCATTTGATCGTTTGGTTGCACGGCGGAGGTCAGGATAATTCTTATTTGAATCGGGAACTCAAGCCAGTGCTAGAAAAGTTTTGGGCGAAAAACGATCTCAGCTCTTTGATCGTTGCCGTACCATCTGCTCGAAGGTCTTTCTACATGGACTACAAAGACGGCTCAGAAAAATGGGAGACTTTCATTATGGAGGAGCTTATTCCTCACCTAAGAGAAAAATATCGATTAAAAACCGAAGCGAAGACACTTATCGGAGGCTATTCGATGGGAGGCATGGGAAGTCTCAGAATGGCATTTAAATATCCCGAGAAGTTTGGAGCCATCGCGGCGATCGCTCCAGCCATTGAACCAGCTTACCAGTTTATGAAAGTAAAATCGATAGATCGAGAATATCGATCTGACGAGATCTACGAGGAGAAATTCGGGAATCCAATTGATCACAAATACTGGCGGATAAACCACCCACCATCGATCGCTAGACAAAATGCCGACTTAATAAAAAGTTCCGGGCTAAGAATATATTTTGAGGTAGGAGGAGACGACGAGTTAGGCCTCGATCGGGGTGCGTATTTTCTACACCGCACATTACTCAAAAACGAGGTGAGCCATGAGTACCGTCGTGTTTTAGCAGCTGGCCACAGCGACGGCACTCTCAACGCTCGCTTGGCGGATGCATTTGCCTTCCTGAAAAGGATTGGCTATTAATCCCCCCGGACTGTTCTGAAATATTTGAGGGAAGGCAGCTAGATTAGGTCAACTATCCCCCCAGCATCCCTGGGTGCTTTTCATTAATCTCAGTGAGTATCTGTATCGACTTATCGATCTCTTCCTCGGTCAGTTCCTCGTTGAGTATAGTTAAAATCTCTCCCGCACATTCAATGCGTTTAGNAAAGGCNACGGTGGCCNAGACGTTGGCAACGACTCTATCCTGTNCTATCCCCTCGCCGTTCAAGTACATCTGCGATAGGTTTAAAGCGGAGCCGCCCATCGGAATCGAACCGACGACCTATTCATTACGAGTGAACGTAGTTGATATTCCTTTACGTTTTATTTGGNNNTANTTCNCTCTTTTTCCAAATAGTTACAAAAACATAAGGAACGATTAATGACCAGCCAAAAACGTAGATAAACCCTACTTTTTGCCCAATTTTTGAGATGACGGTTACGGAAACACCCCCTACTCAACCATCAGCTTTGGGTTGGCTAATCGGTAATCTCATAAACCTCTACGAGCACTTCACCCACTCCATCGTCGGCACATCGTATACTCGAGATCGCCTAAGCCACCTGTTTTCATCGCCAACTTGTCCCTCAGTCCATCCAAGCCTTTACATCTTTATCCTGGTAGGCAAATCCTGTCGGGACAAATCTTTTGTAAGCTGTCTTGAAAGTCGGGATTATAGTATTTCACAGTCATTCGCATTGACCCAGGGCTTCAAGCCCATCTAGCTTTACTCAGTTTCACCCCTATGTTGACGCTCGAAATCAGCTTCACCCAAAACAATTTGTCCCACAAATCGAGTAATCACCCATGAAAACTACCTTGTCAAAATTCTTTCTACTGTCCCTTTGGGCAGCCGCGACATCTCTTTTTGCTGATTCCCATGGAGATCACGACTGGAAATCGCTTTTCAACGGCAAAACGCTTGCTGGCTGGGGAGTCGTCCAGGGATACGCTAACTATTACGTCGAGGACGGTGCCATTCTAGGTCGCACCGCCGAGAGCAGTCCCAATACCTTTATCACGACCTACGAGAAATACGGCGACTTCGAATTGAAGTTCGAAGTGAAAGTAGACGAAGGCCTAAACTCCGGAGTTCAAATCCGTTCACACAGCCGCGACTTCGGCACCCGCCGCTATTTCGGAACACAGGTCGAGATCGAAACCAGCCCCGGACAGTCGGGATTCATCTACGGCGAGGGCCTCAATACTGGCTGGGTCTCCAAAGAGCCCAGTGAAGGAGCCAGCCACAAGTACGTGAAAAACGACGACTGGAACGAGTTTCACATCATCGCGAAAGGCGACACGATTACTACTTTCATCAACAGGAAACAGGTTACCGAGCTAAAGCTTCCGCGTACCGTCTACCGTGAAAGTCCCTCCGGATCTATCGGCCTGCAGGTTCACGGTATCAAAGCCGGAACAGGCCCCTACGAAGTTCGCTGGCGTAATATCAAAATCAAGGAGCTTTAGACAACTACCTGGCCCCAATAAGGATTACTCAACGCGATTGCGATCGCTATCGACCCGAACACAGTAGTCTGAAATTCGATAGCGTTCTATGAGAGCTAGTATTCTTTGTCTGGTCACTCTCTCAGCGGCACTGTGCTCGGTCGCGGCTGACAGACCCAATATCGTATTTATCCTAGCTGATGACCTTGGCTACGGAGATTTAAGTTCCTACGGGGCCACCAAAGTACAGACGCCCAACATTGATCGGCTGGCAATCGAGGGAATAAAGTTCACCGACGCCCATTCGCCCCATCCAGTTTGCTGCCCAACTCGCTATAGTCTGCTGACCGGGCGCTATAGCTGGCGTACCTGGGCGAAGACGGCCAACGTCTGGTCAACCGACCCGATGCTGATCGACGACCATCAGTACACTCTCCCAAAAATGCTGGGCGAAGCAGGCTATAAAACTGCGCTGATTGGGAAGTGGCACCTCGGCTACGGCCGACCGGGAACCCCCGGCTGGGACGACCTCAAAGGGATAGACTACAACGGGAAAATCGCTCCAGGACCTTTGGAAGCCGGATTTCACTACTACTTCGGCATTCCCCACGTCGGGCAGCAGCCTCATGTCTTTATCGAAAATCACCATGTTGTCGGCTTAACGGAAAGTTCTCCGCTAGAGCTGATCATGGACGAGCGCTGGCTTCACCGCTCCTCCTACTTCGAACGACACATGTATCCGCCCCGTCATCACTTCAAAGGCGGCGAGGGAGCCAAATACCGACAACAAGACGTTGCTCTGGTTTTGACGGAGAAAGCTGTAGAGTGGCTAGAGGGCACGGCCCAAAAAGCCAAAAAGCCCTTCTTTCTCTACTTCGCTCACCGCAACGTCCATGGTCCCTACGCCCCCAACGAGCGGTTCAAAGGTACGAGCGAGATTGGCGTGTACGGGGACTTTCTTCTTGAGCTAGACTGGTCCATTGGGGAAATCCTCAATACCATCGATGGATTGAAACTCGCCAATGACACCCTCGTATTCTTTTCCAGTGACAACGGGGGCGTCCAAATGGGCCACAAGCCCGCCACCTTCGTCGATCACAACGGCCACATGACCAATGGCTCGCTGCGCGGCCAGAAAACGGAATCGCTGGAAGGGGGCCATCGTGTTCCGCTTCTTGCTCGCTGGCCAGGTAGGATAGAACCGGGTTCGACCTCTGACGAATTGGTCGCCCTAACCGATGTTATGGCGACCCTGGGAGAGTTGCTCGATATCCAGCTCGCCGAGGACGCTGGACCTGATAGCATAAGCTTTCTGAGTGCACTATTGGGGAGAAAAGCGGAACGACCTAATCGCGAAATCCTCGTTCACGACAATTATCGGGGCGGTTATGGCATTCGCGTTGGCGACTGGAAGCTTCTCATGATTCAAGGCGGTGGAGGCATCGGTTGGAGCCCATTTGACTACGATCCCGGGCAACCCATTGGCCAACTCTACAATCTCAAATCCGATCTGCAGGAACGGGACAATCTATTTGAGCAACACCCTAAACGGGTCGCTCGCATGGCAGAACTTTTGAGGGCCATACGCAACACGCCCAATTCCCAAGCGGTAAGTGCCGCTAACCCGCTACCGAAATGAATAATTTTGAGCTCTTAGAATCCCACGATTCCGTAACCACCATTCCTCGGTCGTTTTTCGCGACGGCAAAATCGACTACAACGCCCATCAGAAAAATCTGAGCTCCCCTTAGAAATAGATGATGGCCCTCTTTGAACTGGCACCCCTTGGTTTTGAATGTATTGTGATACAAATCCACCTCCAATTGATAGCCACTCAGCTGCAACGCTTTCTCTTTGCGATCTCTCTCCCATTTTTCCGGCTGGATTGTAACTTTTCCAATTCGACCCGTGGCATGAAGCCTCAGGTAAATTTTCGGCTTCTCTAGCCTCCGTAAGAACCTTAGCTTCGTTCACGTACTCCTTTTAAAAATTCTCCATTCTGCGCAAGTCTTCGCGTAGTTGAAAGATAGCCCCAATTTTGTAGCTCTTGCCCTTAATGCGGCTTATTATTATCTAACGTGGCATTCTGAAAACAAATACCTTAAGCACAGCGACTCCCAACGTCGGGGTCCTTGTTGGACTAGAATTTATTATCTTTGAACTGATACAGAACTCGACCATCGCCCCACCCCAAATTAGGCAAGAGAAATCATTAAGCGTTATCCAGGAATATTCCGCTTATGCTCAGAATCGAGAGTTTAACGAATTGAAAACTAGAGCAATAATGGACGGGGATTTTGATTAGATTACCAAATATGAGTGGAATCGAATACGCGACTTGTAACCGGTAAGACATGCACGTTTGGAGAACGTATTCTTCCATCATAAGCAAGGGTTGATTGGTCATTCTGCTTGTGAATTCAGTCTCGCAATATCTGCCGATTAGACTTCCTCTTTGGGAGCGGTTAAATATCGCTTCTCCGAACCCTGAATTTGCTGCCGCGATTGAACGTTTTACAAAGCAAGAGGGTTTCAAGCAATCTTTGCTGGCGGCTGAATTCAATTATCGGTCGAAAGATAAGGAGAGGCCAAACTCACCTTTGTTTAAATTATCATAATTAAAAGTGTTTCCTTTGTCCTAAAGATTGGCCTTTTCAATTCCTTAACATATTGCATTTACTTCAGGCTAGTATCGAAATAATGGATCGAGAAAACGCACTTAGGGTAACCTATTTATAACTACGATAGGGTTCGCCGTTAGTTGTCTTTTTTTAAAAAGGACATCGCGACTTTTGAAAAATTTTCAAATCACATAATTACGTTTCTATTTGAATAGGGTTGCCCGTATAAGTTGTCCGAGTGAGACCTTTAGAGCGTGATGTAATTATGAGATTTGTAGATTTATATAGTAATCTGCTTGCGAGAGCAGTCCCCCTTTTTTGCGTTTTTTGCAATGTTAGTTCGTTCGGCGGTGTGCTTGATATTAGCACCGCAACAATTCTGGATCTACAGAATGCGTATGACGCCGGCGTCGAATCGGAACAAATTGTCGAGGTTTACCTCAAAAGAATTGAGGCTTTTGACAAGAAAGGTCCTGAATTAAATGCAATTCTGACGATCAATCCCAACGCTTTGGCGACTGCCCGCAAACTTGATCTTGAGCGAAGGACTTCTGGACCCAGGTCACCCCTCCATGGAGTTCCTTTCATTATTAAGGACAATTACGATACTTTCGACATGCCGACGACCGGTGGAGCAATCGCTTTGGAAGGAATGACTCCTGAGCGTGATGCTTTCACAATAGGACGTTTGCGTGAGGCTGGAGCGATTATCCTAGCGAAGACCAATCTCGACGAATTCGCCAGAGGCTCAACGGGAACGAGCTCCCTTGGTGGGCAAGTGCTGAATCCTTATAATCTTAATAAGATTCCGGGTGGTTCATCTGGAGGTTCGGGTGTTGGCGTCGCAGCACTTTTCGGATGGATTGGGATGGGAACCGAGACAGGCTCATCAATTCGGAATCCTTCGACAAAAGCAAATTTAGTCGGGTTCTCACCATCAGAGGGACTTGTTTCTCGGGGTGGAATAATTCCAATCTCGATTACTTACGACAGAGCCGGGCCCATGGCACGCAACGTAACTGATGCTGCAATTACGATGGGCGTGATTTCTGGTACAGACGCCGCAGATCTTTTCACTTTTAAAGGACTTGGCCAAACTTCGTCTGACTATTATTTGTCCGCTTTGGATCGGGAAGGTTTAAAAGGAGCTCGAATAGGCGTTTTACGGGCACTTTTCGGGAGTGAGCCTGAGGATGTTCCTGCCGTCAAACTTATTGAATCAGCAATAAGTAAAATGAAAAGCGAAGGAGCCATAGTCATCGACCCAATAACAGTTGCCGTAGATCTTTGGCAAATAATCCGCGACACAAGCTACGGGCGATTCGAAAACAGGGCCGCGATGGAGGTTTATTTTTCTATGCGCGAACCCTCATTCCCATACCAAACATTAGAGGACATAACCTCCTCTGGAGGTATCCTTGGTCGGCTTGAAGAGCGTTATGCGGAGGAGCAAGCGGCCCCCGAAATGACTAACAATCCTGCCTACATAAATCTTATTAAAGGACGAGATACAATGCGGGAATTTATTCATAATCTAATGGATCGTTGGTCTCTCGATGCAATCGTTTATCCGCATGAGACTAAGCCAATTAGAACTCTTCAGGAGGCTATTGCGGATGAGGGCAACTCGCCGAACCCGCCACGTGACAGAAGAAGAGGTGAAGGTAATCGTCTTTCTACCGTGACTGGGCTTCCAACGCTTACCGTTCCAGCAGGTTTTAATCTGGACGGAATCCCGGTCGGGATTGAATTCCTAGGGCGGCACTTTGACGAAGAGACCATAATTAGAATAGCTTATGCTTTTGAGCAAGCTCATCCGCAGCGCAAGCTACCATCATCGACGCCTTTGTTGGGAATTGAAAAAATTAGTTACTAGTATGAGCGATACAAACTTCCTTGATCGCTGTATCTCAAATACGGCAGGAAGGACCGATTGGTGGTATAGGGGAATACAAATCTTAGGCTCAGAACGGCATTTTTCTGACTTTGTAGCCCGTTCGATCAGGCCAAGAAATATGCTCGCTCCTTGGAATTAAAAAATTACCGACAGTGGCGAAGTTACTGTAAGGGCGGGGTCGAAGATAAACCAACGAAACCTAGCGACATCCCTTCTTCTCCCGATCAAAAATATCGAGACAATGGATGGATAAGCTGGAGTGATTGGCTTGGCACCGGGCGCTTAGGTCCGCACGATAGCGTTTGGTGCCTTTTTCAGACGGCCCGGGAATTTGTTCGCTCGCTTGGTCTGACATCGGAAGCGGAGTGGCGGAAGTATCGCAAGGGCGACCTACCTGACAAAGGCCTTAAGCCAGATGACATACCGAATACACCAGCCAAGGTTTATTAGGGGGAGAGCTGGATTGGCTGGAGCGATTGGCTCGGCACGGGCCGTGCCTGTGGGCGTGATATTGATTTGCGACCTTGTTTTCGAGTTGGTGTACTTTCCCTTAGTAACCTTCAACCTTGCCATCTGTTACGAACGACGGTTACCAAAGTCAAGTGACTAGACTTGCTACATTCTTAAGTCGTTTTTTTTAGCGACTTAAATGGTGGGTCGACTGGGACTCGAACCCAGAACCAATTGCTTAAAAGGCCAATAAATTAGTGTTTAACTACGTCTCAAATTGTTTTAAGTTACTAATAATCTGTAGTTTAAGAAAACGCTCCTAAAGAAGCTACAACCTCCAGAAACAAGCAAAAAAGGTAGGACTCGGCTGATTTTGAAGATTAGGGATACATTTGGAGGATACATTTTGGCGGCC
>PBZS01000033.1 GCA_002730235.1 Gammaproteobacteria bacterium
AATACTAACAGCTAGGCAAAAGATAACAGAAGTGCAGTTGAAGACCGCAATGTTTTACAATGGTGCCGAAGGCCGGACTTGAACCGGCACGAGCTATGCTCACTACCCCCTCAAGATAGCGTGTCTACCAATTCCACCACTTCGGCGCGGGAAGCGCAGGTTAATAAGCTGCGCTTCAAAAATCAAGAAATCAATCAACCGTTTTAGGAATAACCGGCTCTTGTATCAATGATTCGACACTCTGAGCTGGTAACTCAGGCAGGCCAAAGGCTCCCGCAGCGTCCGCCTTTTGCTTTGCTATCACAGCCAATGTCAGGCTAGTAGTGAAAAATAAGGCTGATAGTCCTGCCGTCAGCTTGACCAAAAAACTTCCAGAACCGGCTGAACCGAAGACCGTCTGAGATGCTCCGCCACCAAAAGAGGCGCCCGCATCTGCTCCCTTACCTTGTTGGATAAGGACCAACCCAATAACTGCGACTCCTAATAAAACATGTACGCTTAGTAATATAGTTTCCATTATCTCCGTTCCCATGCAGCAACGATCGCTGCAAATTTATTGGCGCTCAGCGACGCACCTCCCACCAGTGCACCGGAAACACCCTCAGCATTAAAAATATCAGCTGCGGACACAGGAGACACGCTTCCCCCATATAACACCAGCGTATCATCTCTGTTTATCACTTCTCGGACTATAGCGTGCATCTCTTCAATATCCTTGCGGGTCGCGGACAATCCAGTACCAATCGCCCAAACAGGCTCGTAAGCAATCACGATACCACCCAAATCGAGGCCACTCGTCAGAAGAGGCCTTAACTGCCCCGCAACCACATCAAACGCTTTACCCGACTCTCGTTGTTTTTTTGTTTCACCGACACAAAATACGGGAAACATACCGGTTTCCAATACAGCAGCAATGGTGTGCAGCAACTTTTCCGTGGTCTCCGCAAACCTTGTACGACGCTCAGAGTGACCCAAAATCACCATCGAGCAGCCCGCTTCGTGTACCATGTTTGCATTAATACACCCTGTTTGGGCCCCGAACTTATCACCGACGCAATCTTGTGCTCCAATTAAAATCGAAGAACCTTTAACAATCCGGGTAATAGAATCGATCCAAAGTGCTGGCGGACAAATGCCGACACGCGTCGATTCTAAATACTTCATTTCCACGACGGCATTTGCCAATGCCAAAGCATCAGAACGTGGCGTGTTCATTTTCCAATTCCCAATAATCATGAACCTAACCTCAGCCTTAGCTTGGGCGTCGATACATTAGCTGATTGACGCAGCTTTTTCTACTGATGACGCGATCTGCTCTGCAGATGCCTGTGCCTCGTTGGCATCGATACCCTCGACCATCACCCGTACGACATGCTCGGTGCCACTAGGACGAATTATCACACGTCCGGAATCTCCTAACGCAGCCTCTACAGCCTTCACCGTATTAACAACAACAGGATGATAAAGATGATCCGGTAAAGCACGCGGAACATTAATTAGGAATTGTGGATATTTATTCATTTCATGACGAGCAACACTTAGAGCCTGTTCAGAAATGCACAAGGCTTTAACCACCTGAAGAGCCGCAACCAAGCCATCTCCTGTAGAAGTCAAGTCGGAGCAGATAATATGCCCAGATGTTTCGCCGCCGAGAGTCCATTGACGCTGTTCCATGGCTTCGATCACATAACGATCACCTACGTTGGTACGAATGAGCGGTATCTTCATAGCCGCTAGTCCTTTTTCAAGACCTATATTCGTCATCAGTGTTCCCACAACACCACCCTCCATATGACCACGTCGATGACGGGATGCAGCGATTATGTACAGAATTTCATCTCCATCTACCAATGCCCCTTGCTCATCGACCATTACTACCCGATCAGCGTCGCCATCCAGTGCAATGCCGAGATGTGCTTGGCTAGATATTACGGCGTCAATCAGCGTGTCCGTAGCAGTCGAACCCACGCCCTCGTTGATATTTAATCCATCTGGCATAACGCCAATCGCCTCAACTTCGGCGCCCAATTCTCGAAATACTTTTGGACCGATTTGGTAGGCTGCGCCGTTTGCACAGTCAATAACAATCTTCAGTCCGGATAGGTCCGAGCCCATACGCAAGGTGTTTTTGCAGAATTCAATGTATCGACCTGCTGCGTCATCGGCGCGTGAGGCTCTACCTAACAAGGGACTGTTGACTGTGGTGAGTGGCTGATCCAATAGACGCTCAATCTCGTGCTCGGTCTGATCTGGAAGCTTGGTCCCATTTTCGTCGAAAAATTTAATTCCGTTATCTTCATAACTGTTGTGACTTGCACTAATTACAATCCCACCAGCAGCAGAAAATGTGCGAGTCAAATATGCTACAGCTGGTGTTGGCATTGGACCAAGCATCAAGGGATCTACGCCAGCAGCGATTAGTCCAGCCTCGAGCGCTGTCTCAAACATATATCCAGATAACCGTGTATCTTTTCCAATCACAACTTTTGGCCGTCCCATTTTACTCCGACGAACAGTCTTGCCAAACGCCCAGCCCAGCTTTAGGACAAACTCGGCTGTAATGCATCCCTCACCAACGCGGCCTCTCACACCATCTGTACCGAAATATTTCCGACTCATCTACTGCATTCCCTGCGTTAATGTTTGTATCATCATTACTGCGTCACGTGTCTCTGCCACGTCATGAACCCTCAAAATTGCAGCACCATAAGATGCAGCAATTGCTGCCGCCATAGCACTGCCGGTAGTCCGCTGTTCGATAGGCCGGCCCGTTATTTCTCCAATCATCGTTTTACGTGACACTCCTACGAGAATAGGGTATCCAGTTTGAACGAATCGAACCAAGCCTCGGAAAAGTGTAACGTTATGTTCGAGCGTCTTTCCAAACCCAAACCCTGGGTCTAGTGCCAACTGATTAGTTGTAAAACCTGCTTTGAGACAGGCGTCAACTCTGAGTATTAACCATGAAAGAACTTCACTAACTACATCTGTGTATATTGGCTTTTTTTGCATGGTTTCCGGAGTACCTTGCATGTGCATGAGACAGACCGGTAATCCGGTCTCTAATGCCGCCTCCAGAGCTCCATGTTGTTGCAAAGATCTAATATCATTAATTATCTTAGCCCCGGCGGCGGCACTTTCGAGCATGACTTCTGGGGTTGACGAATCGACAGATATCACAGCATCAAACCGGGCCCGAAGCGCCTCTATCACTGGGATTACACGTTCTAGCTCCTCAGTCACAGATATCGCTGACGCTCCGGGACGAGAGCTCTCACCACCAACATCTAGGATACTACTTCCAGCAGAGAGGCAACTCTCAGCGTATTTCAATACGCGATCAATCCGGAGCCGATCGGTGTAGAAGATGCCTCCATCAAAAAACGAATCAGGAGTTATATTCAAAATAGCCATGATCTGGGGTCCATCGAACCCCAAATCCTGCCAAGTGAGCTTTTTAGTCACGATTAGTTAGTCGGCGCTGCATCGCCCTTCGCAGATGTGTCCGAGTCTTCATCAGTCGGTTCTTCTCGCAGGTCATTATTGACACCAGGTGCGCCACCTTGTGGTTTATGATCATCGCCCCATCCGTCTGGTGCCTCAGGTTTTTGACCGCCCATAATTTGATCGATCTGACCCGCGTCAATTGTCTCGTACTCCATCAAAGCCTCAGCCATGACGTGCAACTTGTCCATGTTGTCTTCCAGCGTTTTTTTCGCTGTCTGGTAGCACCCGTCGAGAATCCCCTTGACTTCCTCGTCGATCAAGCGGGCTGTCTCATCGGACTGACCATGAGCAGGGCGACCCATCGCACGACCTAAAAATGGTTCGTTATCCTCTTCGTCGTACATTTGAGGCCCAAGTTTGTCAGATAAGCCCCATTTGGTAACCATGTTTCTGGCCACTGAAGTCGCGCGTTGTATATCGTTTGAGGCACCTGTTGTAACTCCTTCAACGCCAAGCGTCAGTTCTTCAGCAATCCTGCCGCCATAGAGTGAGCAGATTTGGCTGATCAAACCTCGTTTTGAATGACTGTATTTGTCTTCTTCAGGCAAGAACATTGTCACACCGAGAGCACGTCCTCGAGGAATAATTGATACCTTGTAGACGGGATCGTGCTCGGGCATCAAGCGACCTACGATTGCATGACCGGCTTCGTGATAGGCGGTGTTCAGCTTTTCTGACTCTTTCATTACCATTGAACGCCTTTCCGCGCCCATCATGATTTTATCTTTGGCTTGCTCGAAGTGACTCATCGCAACAACACGCGTACTTGCTCTTGCCGCAAACAAAGAAGCCTCATTCACTAAATTCGCAAGGTCAGCGCCAGAGAAGCCAGGAGTTCCACGTGCAATTAGCGATGGATCTACCTCTGGTGCGCTTGGGACCTTTTTCATGTGAACTTTCAAAATCTGTTCGCGTCCACGAATATCTGGCAAACCGACAACCACTTGGCGATCAAACCGGCCAGGACGCAACAATGCGTGGTCAAGTACGTCTGGACGGTTGGTTGCGGCGATAACGATTACCCCATCGTTGACATCAAACCCATCCATCTCAACGAGTAATTGGTTCAAAGTTTGCTCTCGTTCGTCGTGACCACCCCCAAGACCAGCACCGCGTTGACGACCNACCGCGTCNATCTCNTCAATAAAAATAATACACGGAGCCTGTTTTTTTGCCTGTTCAAACATNTCCCGAACGCGTGACGCTCCCACNCCNACGAACATTTCNACGAAATCCGAACCCGAGATTGTAAAAAACGGTACTTTTGCCTCTCCCGCAATCGCTTTAGCGAGNAGTGTTTTGCCTGTTCCTGGNGGNCCTGCCATCAAAACTCCGCGNGGGATACGCCCACCCAAGCGCTGAAACTTTCCTGGATCTTTAAGGAACTCAACAAGCTCAGCCACGTCATCTTTGGCCTCATCACAACCGGCGACGTCAGCGAAAGTTGTTTTAATCTGATCTTCGCTTATGAGACGTGCCTTCGACTTCCCGAACGACATTGGACCACCTCGTCCACCTCCCATACCGCCCTGCATCTGACGCATAAAAAACATGAAAATCGCTAAAATGATCAGAACAGGAAACGCTGCTACAAGCAGTTGCATCCACACAGATTGTTGCTCGGGCTTTTTGCCTTCGACGACAACGTTATGCTGTAGAAGATCATCCATCAATCGTGGATCTTGAAGTGCCGGTCTTACGGTTTCGTAGACATCGCCGTTTGCTCGAGTCGCGATAATTGACTGACCGTCGATGATCACGCGTCGGATTTGATCACGATTTACTTCCTCAACGAATTGAGAATAATTGATCTGCTGTGATTTCGTCTCCACACTGAAATTATTGAATATCGTTAACAGTACAGCCGCAATAACCAGCCACAGAACCATATTTCTCGCCATGTGCTTCTCCATTCCTGCAGAGGAGTTGACTCCTCAATATACAGTCGTTTATTTGGGCAGGCCACATGAATTCAAAGGGGTTTAACTCCGAAAGCCCGTTGCCAGTAAATAAGTTTCCCGACTACGTGAACGGGACGCGTGGGGTTTTCGACTTTTTAAGTGCGAAAAATTAGTCCGAACTCCGCGAAAAAAAGTATCAAATCCCTCACCTTGAAAGGTCTTTACGAAGAATGAACCACCCGGATTCAGTGTTTCTCTGGCAAAGTCTAAAGCAAGCTCACATAAGTACATGGCTCTCGGTTGGTCGATAGATCGATTCCCTGACATGTTTGGCGCCATATCCGACAGCACAACATCTACACGCCGGCCATCAAGCGACTGCATCAGCTTCTCTAAGACTGTCTCCTCGGTAAAATCTCCGACCATTATTTGCGCATCAGCGACCGGATCCATTGGTAAGAGATCGAGCGCAAATACCCGACCTGGTAACCCTACCCATTTAGCGGCGAGCTCGGTCCAGCCACCCGGGGCCGCTCCGAGATCGACGACAATATCGCCTCGACTAATCAAATAATCCTTGGCCTGGACCTCTTCAAGCTTAAAGCTCGCCCGTGATCGTCGACCTTCTGCCCACGCCCTGTGCACGTAGGGGTCGTCAAAATGTTCTCTCAACCAACTTCCGCTGGACTTGGATCGTGTCATATTTTGCTCTACACTCGCCCTCCGTTTTAAGGAAACAATTATGCTTACGCCAGAACGCAAAAAACAAATGCGGGCGATTGGACATCATTTGAAGCCGGTCATACTCATTGGTGATAACGGGATGTCAACTAGATTACTTGAAGAACTTGATCGAGCCCTTAAAGATCATGAGTTAATTAAAATTAAAGTACGCGCAGAACGTGACGCCCGCAAGATTTTGATCGCGTCATTATGCAACGAGACAGGCGCGCATTGTGTGCAATCTGTAGGAGCGACAGCTTTATTATTTCGCGCAGCTGAGCGGCCAAATCCACGGCTGTCGAATCTTATTCGTCCGATTTAACAATCACAAATGCTCAACAATATCGATTTCGTACTCGACTACACCTCCTGGAGTGGTCACTGCAACTACTTCGCCCTCTTCTTTTCCAATTAACCCTCTGGCGATGGGAGACGTCACAGAAATCTTTCCATTTTTCGCATCAGCCTCATCCTCACCCACAATCTGGTAGCTGACCAATTGATCTGTATCGAGATTTATAAGTTTAACCGTCACGCCGAAGATCACTTTACCGGTATTCTCGATTTGTGTTGTGTCGATCACTTGCGCGTGAGAAAGCTTTGCCTCGATATCTTTGATCCGCCCCTCACAGAATCCCTGTTGCTCACGCGCAGCATGATATTCAGCATTTTCTTTTAAATCACCATGTTCGCGCGCCTCGGCAATAGCTAAAACAATCCGAGGCCTCTCAACTTTTTTGAGCCGCTGCAACTCTTCACGGAGAGCCAACTCTCCGCCTTTGGTCATCGGTATCTTACCCATTCGATTCCTTATTATTTTCTCTAACGCGAGTATGCAGGTCTTGGAGCCTGCGAACGTCACGCTCGTCACCGAACTTCAGCGCGCGAACAATCGACTCGCCACCGGCTAGGGTGGTCGTATAACATACTTTGTGGCTTAACGCTGAACGACGAATCGTTGCAGAATCCATGATCGCTTGTCGACCCTCTGTTGTATTTACAATAAAGGCTATGGCGTCATTTTTGATCATATCAACAATATTTGGTCGCCCTTCCATCACTTTATTCACAGGCTCGCAGTTAAT
Source organism: Gammaproteobacteria bacterium (assembly GCA_002730235.1). Taxonomy (GTDB): domain Bacteria; phylum Pseudomonadota; class Gammaproteobacteria; order Pseudomonadales; family Litorivicinaceae; genus HIMB30. The sequence goes on from PBZS01000033.1 coordinate 7,217, forward strand.
GCCCTCGCTTTTTAGGTATTCACAAGTGCCGCCGGTTGCAACCAATTCAAACCCTATTTCAACAAGTTTTCCCGCGAGAGATCCTGCTCTCGATTTGTCTGCGTCACGAACCGAGATAAAAGCCTTACCAATAGACGGCAGCCGATCGCCTGCCGCTACGTGCGCTTTAGCGAATGCCTCGTCGAAACTATCACCCGTCCCCATGACCTCACCAGTTGACTTCATTTCAGGTCCGAGGATCGGATCAACCCCTGGAAATTTGGCAAACGGGAATACACTCTCTTTTACACTGTAGTGAGGCGGTATCAATTCTGAAGTGAAGCCTTGTGCGTCAAGTGATGTACCTGCCATACAACGAGCAGCGACTTTTGCAAGTGATACACCAATACACTTCGATACGAACGGAACCGTTCGAGAAGCGCGAGGATTGACTTCAATCACATAAACATCCTCGCCATGCACCGCCATCTGAACGTTCATCAAACCGATAACATTAAGCTCTCGAGCCATCCGAATAACCTGCTCGCGGATCTCGTCCTGAATATGTCTTGGTAGGCTATGAGGAGGTAATGAGCAGGCTGAGTCCCCTGAGTGAACACCAGCTTGCTCAATATGCTCCATGATTGCGCCAATCACGACGCGCTCGCTGTCGCTTACAGCATCAACGTCTACCTCGATAGCAGGATCAAGAAAGTGATCCAACAGAACAGGTGAGTCATCGCTGGCAACTACAGCATCCTGCAAATAGCGCTTCAGCTCGGCTATATTCGATACGACTTCCATAGCACGACCACCAAGAACATACGATGGGCGGACGACCAAAGGGAATCCGATATCTTCAGCCAGTGCAAGACCTTCTTCGAGGTTCCGAGCCGTTGCATTTGCAGGCTGTCTGAGTCCTAGTCGCATTACCATTTGCTGGAATCGCTCGCGATCTTCTGCCCGGTCGATCGCTTCTGGAGACGTTCCAATGATCGGTACACCAGCTGCTTCCAACTCACGGGCTAACTTAAGCGGTGTTTGCCCACCAAACTGTACAATAACTCCTTCAGGCCTCTCGATATCTACGATTGCCAAAACATCCTCGAGTGTGACCGGCTCAAAAAATAATCGATCAGAGGTGTCATAGTCGGTGGACACTGTCTCTGGATTACAATTCACCATGATTGTTTCGTAACCATCCTCACGCATCGCGACCGCAGCATGTACACAGCAATAGTCGAACTCAATGCCTTGGCCGATTCGATTAGGCCCACCACCCAGAACCATGATCTTGTCTCGATTTGATGGATTTGCTTCACATTCCTCTTCATAGGTTGAATAGAGGTATGCCGTCGGTGTAGCGAACTCTCCAGCACAGGTATCAACACGTTTGTAGGCAGGACGAATTCCCAGCCTCATGCGGCGATCACGCAATTCCTTCTCAGAGATATCCAACAAGATAGCGAGGCGCTTATCTGAAAAACCTTTTCGTTTCAAACGCCGCATAGAGTCATTATCCAAGTTGGATAAAGCCATCTCGGAAAGATTTGTTTCCTCCCAAATCAAGTCTTCAATTTGTGCAAGGAACCATGGATCGATTTTCGATAGTTGATACAGTTCTTCAACACTCATACCACTGCGGAATGCATCGGCGACACACCACAAACGGAGTGGGCCAGGATTTGCTAACTCAAAGCGCATCGCCTGCTCGGCCTCATCGGAATCCCATTCGAAAGTTGGGTCTAGCCCGCAAACACCAATTTCTAATCCACGGAGCGCTTTTTGCATGGATTCCTGAAAACTTCGACCAATCGCCATCACCTCACCTACAGATTTCATCTGTGTCGTCAATCGGTTGTCGGCTTGAGGAAACTTTTCAAAGGTAAAACGTGGAACTTTCGTAACAACGTAATCAATCGATGGCTCGAATGACGCCGGTGTTGCACCACCGGTAATATCATTTACAAGCTCATCCAACGTATATCCGACAGCGAGCTTGGCGGCTACTTTTGCGATTGGAAATCCGGTTGCTTTTGATGCAAGCGCGGATGACCTCGACACGCGTGGGTTCATCTCGATAACGACCAAACGACCATCGCTCGGATTAACAGAAAACTGCACATTCGAACCACCGGTTTCAACACCGATCTCGCGTAATACAGCGATCGATGCATTTCGCATAATTTGGTATTCTTTATCTGTCAAAGTTTGCGCGGGAGCAACAGTAATCGAATCACCTGTATGGACGCCCATCGGATCGAGATTTTCAATTGAGCAGACTATGATGCAGTTGTCATTACAATCCCGCACCACTTCCATTTCGTACTCCTTCCAACCGAGTAGCGATTCATCAATCAACAACTCATTTGTTGGAGATAGATCAAGGCCGCGCTTACAAATTTCCTCAAGTTCTTCTCGGTTAAATGCAACACCACCGCCAGATCCACCCATAGTAAATGAAGGACGAATGATGCATGGATATCCAAGGTCGTCGGAGGCTGCCCGCGCTTCCTCCATGGTGTGCGCAATATGATTTCTTGGTGTATCAAGCCCAATCGCCTTCATAGCCTTATCAAAGCGATCCCGATCTTCGGCCTTATCAATTGCATCTGCATTGGCACCAATTAGCTGCACACCAAACTTTTCAAGAATACCTTTACGATTAAGATCGAGCGCACAATTTAGCGCAGTCTGTCCTCCCATTGTAGGAAGCAAAGCGCAGGGGCGTTCTTTTTCAATAATCTTGGCAACAGACTGCCAACGAATTGGTTCGATGTAAGTGGCGTCTGCCATAGCTGGATCGGTCATAATCGTGGCTGGATTCGAATTCACCAAAATGACCCGATAGCCCTCCTCTCGCAGCGCCTTGCACGCTTGGGCTCCTGAATAATCGAACTCACAGGCCTGGCCGATGACAATTGGTCCAGCGCCAATAATAAGAACCGATTGAAGGTCGGCACGTTTTGGCACTATTGGGCCTCCATATTCTGGATGAACTGATCGAATAGAGGCGCCACATCATGGGGACCCGGGCTCGCTTCTGGATGACCCTGAAAACTAAATGCAGAGGTATCAGTTAGGGAGATCCCCTGAAGAGACTGATCAAACAGAGATTTATGAGTCACCTTAAGGTTAGACGGAAGAGTACGTTCATCAATTGCAAATCCATGATTTTGGCTTGTAATCATTACAAGACCAGTTTCAAGATCCTGGACAGGATGATTAGCACCATGATGGCCAAATTTCATTTTTTTTGTTCTGGCCCCCGAGGCTAGACCGAGCAATTGATGCCCCAAGCAAATACCAAATACAGGGATTCGTGTGGTTAGGATCTGTTGGATTGCCTCTATCGCATACGTACAGGGTTCTGGATCACCCGGGCCATTGGACAAAAATACTCCGTCTGGTTTCATGGCTAAGACATCGCCTGCTGGCGTTGTCGCTGGAACGATTGTTAATTCACAACCACGGTCAGCAAGCATACGTAAGATATTGCGTTTAACGCCAAAGTCGTAAGCTACGACATGAAACCGATTATCCGATTTTTGGACATAACCTTCACCTAATTCCCATGATCCGCTAGTCCACTTATAGATAGCCTCGGTTGTCACTTCTCTCGCCAGATCCATGCCAGCCAAGCCTGGAAATGCCGATAGTAAGTTTCTCGCTTTTTCCAAGCCTACCCCAGAGCATGCATCTTCGCCCGCCAGAATCACACCAGATTGCGTGCCCTTTTCTCTCAGGATTCGGGTAAGCTTTCTGGTGTCAATATCACAGATTCCGACCATACCTGAGGATTTCAGGTATGAATCTAATGACTGGCTCGCTCGGAAATTACTGTGCAAAAGAGGTAAATCACGAATAATTAGCCCGCCAGCGTGAGGAACCGGGGACTCTTCATCCTCTGGATTAACGCCAACATTTCCAATATGCGGATATGTCAACGTAACAAGCTGCTTAGCATAAGACGGATCGGTCAGGATTTCCTGATAACCCGTCATAGCTGTATTAAAAACGACTTCACCGACGGATATTCCGTCCGCTCCAATGGAACGGCCGACAAACTGAACGCCTTCCGAGAGTAATAACATTGCAGGTAGATTCAACCGGGAGTCCTCTGTCTCGACAGACTCAGCAGATGCCGAGCGATTGAGCCAGTACTTTAAGGAGATTAAACCAAGAAGTCTATCGAAGCTTGGCGGTTTTAATCAGATACTGAGGACATCCCTCATCGAATAAAGACCCGGTTCTTGCTGAGAAGCCCATACAGCCGACCGTACGGCACCATTAGCAAATGTTCTCCGATTCGAAGCTTTGTGCGTGATCTCAACACGTTCACCATCTGCTGCAAAAAGTACCGTATGTTCACCAACTACATCACCACCACGAACGGTTGCAAAGCCGATCTGATCGCGTGGTCTCGCACCTGTCTGTCCATCACGACCGAACACAGCTGTTGCTTCAAGGTCACGGCCGAGAGCGTTCGCAATGACTCGTCCGATAGCCAGCGCCGTCCCGCTAGGCGCATCGATCTTGTGCCGGTGGTGCGTCTCAATAACCTCTATATCGACTGCATCTCCAAAGACACGCGCTGCCCGGTCAAGCAGATCAAAAATGACGTTCACGCCCACGCTAAAGTTCGGCGCATATACAACTGGAATCATTTTTGCGGCTGCTGATATGCTCTTTTCCTGATCAATCGAAAATCCTGTCGTTCCAATCACACAGGGCACACCAAGACCAACGCACCAGGAAAGGTGGTTGATTGTTGAATCGACAGACGTAAAGTCAATCACCACCGGTCTCCGCTCACAAAAAGCGTCAAGCGAGTCGTGAATCGGCGCATTGGCGTTTTTTTTCCCGATAAATTCACCGGCATCTGCACCAACTAAATAGGAACCGGAACGAACGGTCCCGCCCATCAGCTCCGCGTCGGTAGTTTCCATGGCGGCTTCAATAAGCGAACGTCCCATCCGTCCCGCAGCACCTGTTATTACAATTGCAACCATTAAAACTTCATCTCATCAAAGAAGGATTTAACGCTATCGAACCATCCCTCACGTTTCGGCGCATGTGTTTTGTGATTAAGGGTTTCATGCAGCTCCTGAAGCAATTCACGCTGCTTAACCGTCAGGTTTATAGGCGTTTCAAGAGAGACCCGGCACAATAAGTCGCCCTGAGTACCCCCACGCACTGGTTTCACCCCTTTAGCTCTCACCCGAAATAATTTACCGGTCTGTGTCCCCACTGGTACTTTAAGCTTTACTCGACCATCCAGAGTCGGTACTTCAAGTTCACCACCCAGGGCCGCATCCGTAAATGAAATAGGAACTTCGCAATACAAATCTTTACCATCGCGGGTAAAAATCCGGTGCTCTTTGGCATTCACTTGGACGTAGAGATCACCAGCCGGTCCACCATTAACTCCCCCCTCGCCTTCGCCAGATAAACGAACACGATCACCAGTATCGACACCAGCGGGAATTTTGACCGATAAAGTTTTCGTTTCCTCTTTACGCCCTTGCCCACGACAATCACTGCAAGGATCGGTTATCACTTTTCCCTGTCCATGACACCGTGGGCAGGTCTGCTGAATCGCAAAGAACCCCTGCTGCATGCGTACCTGACCCTGTCCATTACAAGTCTGACAGGTTTTTGGAGTCGATCCNGGCTTCGAGCCAGCACCATTACAGACACNACACTCNGCAAGACGTGGTACCCGAATTGTCTTCTCTANACCAAANACTGCTTCTTCGAGNGTTAGATCAAGGGTGTACCTAAGATCANTTCCACGTTGCACNGAAGAGCGGCCATTGCNCCCGGGNCCTGCACCACCAAAAATATCTCCGAATACATCGCCGAAAATGTCAGAAAAACTAGCGCCACTGCTGTGAAACCCGCCACTTGGACCGCCCATACCACCCTCAAAAGCGTCATGACCATAACGGTCATAAGCAGCTCGCTTTTCAGTATCCGACAAAATCTCGTAAGCTTCCGACAACTCCTTGAATTTTGCTTCCGCCTCAGCGTCGCCCGGGTTGCGGTCCGGGTGACATTTCATTGCCAGACGGCGATAGGCCTTTTTGAGATCAGAGTCCGAAACCTCCTTAGACACCCCTAGAATCTCATAACAGTCGCGCTTGGCCACTTAGGTCTCCCACCGTGAGAATTGAGTCATTTGACTCACTTCTTTTCGTCGTCCTTTACTTCCTCAAACTCGGCATCAACTACGTCATCCTCTGGTTTCGATGATTCAGCATTGGTCCCTGTATCGCTTTCTCCCGCATCGGCAGCCGCATAGAGCTTTTCTGCAATCTTAGCGGACGCTTCGGTCAAAACAGTTGTCTTTGCTTTGATTGCTCCTATGTCCTCAATTTTCAGCGCCTCCTCTAGCTCGATGATAGCTGCTTCGACGGGCGCTTTTTCCTCCACAGATAATTTATCACCTGCTTCAGTCATCGATTTTTTTGTCGCATGAATCATTCCATCGGCTGTATTCCGAGCGCTAATTAGTTCTTCAAACTGTTTATCGGCATCTGCATTAGCCTCAGCATCCTTAACCATTTTTTCAATTTCTTCATCGGACAACCCTGATGAGGCCTTTATCACGATTGATTGCTCCTTGCCCGTGGCTTTATCTTTTGCAGACACGTTCAAAATACCGTTAGCATCAATGTCAAACGCCACTTCAATCTGAGGCATCCCGCGTGGAGATGGTGGAATATCCGCCAAATCAAATCGACCGAGTGACTTATTTTGCCCTGCCTGTTTACGCTCCCCTTGCAAAACGTGGATAGTTACCGCCGTTTGGTTATCCTCAGCCGTCGAAAACACTTGGGTCTTATTTGTTGGAATCGTGGTGTTCTTCTCAATAAGGGCAGTCATCACACCACCCATCGTCTCGATACCCAAGGACAGCGGCGTGACATCAAGTAGTAAGACGTCTTTAACGTCACCCGATAACACTGCTCCTTGGATAGACGCACCCATCGCAACCGCTTCATCTGGATTAACGTCGCGACGAGGCTCCTTCCCAAAAAATGCTTTAACTTTTTCCTGTACCAACGGCATCCGGGTCTGACCACCAACCAGAATCACATCGTTGATCTCAGACGTTGAATGACCCGCATCCTCCAGTGCTTGCTTGACTGGCGCAAGCGTGCGTTCTACCAGGTCTTCAACCAAAGCCTCGAGCTTTGCCCGGGTTAATTTCAGATTGAGATGCTTTGGCCCAGAGGCATCAGCTGTAATGTAGGGTAGATTCACATCGGTTTGCTGGCTTGACGATAACTCAATCTTGGCCTTTTCTGCCGCCTCTTTCAGACGCTGCATTGCCAGAGGATCCCCCTTGAGATCCATCCCCTGATCCTTCTGAAAAGATTCGGCCAAGTAATCAATTACCCGAAGGTCGAAGTCTTCACCTCCTAGAAATGTATCACCATTCGTGGACAGCACTTCAAACTGATGTTCGCCATCAACCTCTGCGATCTCAATAATTGAAATATCGAACGTACCACCACCCAAATCGTAAACTGCAATGATCGAATCTCCGCGCGCTTGATCCATCCCATAGGCCAATGCTGCAGCTGTTGGTTCATTGATAATCCGCTTGACGTCTAACCCCGCAATCTTTCCTGCGTCCTTGGTTGCTTGTCGCTGGCTATCGTTGAAATATGCGGGGACGGTAATGACGGCCTCTGTCACCGCTTCACCCAAATAATCCTCCGCAGTTTTCTTCATCTTTTTCAAAACTTCAGCGGAAATCTGCGGGGAAGCGAGCTTGTCACCGTTCACTTCGACCCAGGCATCACCGTTATCAGCCCCGACGATTTTATAAGGCACCATTTTGATATCTTTCTGAACAACATCATCGCTAAACTTACGGCCGATGAGTCTCTTCACTGCGAATATGGTATTGGTCGGGTTAGTTACCGACTGACGCTTAGCTGGCTGCCCAACTAAAATTTCATCGTCCGTATATGCGATAATTGAGGGTGTTGTACGGTCACCTTCGGCGTTCTCAACTACTCGTGGCTTCCCACCTTCCGATACTGCCACACAAGAATTTGTTGTCCCAAGATCGATTCCTATGATCTTTCCCATGGTTATGCCTCTCTGTTCTTCCATGCCCGGTTACCCGGATTTCCTATTTTCTTTATTGCGATTTTTTAACCGTGTTCAAGTGTTCAGTCCGCTTTCGGCTTAGTAACTACGACCATCGCCGCTCGAATCACTCGTCCCTCCAATTTGTAGCCCTTCTGCATCACAGCCATCACCGTATTTGGCGGTTGATCATCTGACTCCACCATACTCATAGCCTGATGTTCTTGTGGGTCGAAAGATTCGCCAACAGGATCAATAGGCTCAACTCCATGACTCGATACCGTATCGAGCAACAGTTTATGGGTCATTTGAGTTCCCTCAAGCACAGCCGTATCAAACCCATCGGTTGTAACGGCTAATTCAAGTGCTCGATCCATCGAGTCGAGAACAGCGAGGAGATCTTTCGCGAACTTCTCAACCGCATATTTATGAGCATTCTCAATATCACGCTCTGCTCGTCGGCGGCTATTCTGTAAATCGGCTTGACCAAGGAGTACTGCTTCTTTCAACTCCTCTAACTGAGTTTCTAAAGTTGCAGTATCATCGGTATCCCGTGAAGTTACGGCAGCTTGCTCAACAATCTCTTCGGCTTCCGCTTCCTCGTTTTCTGATTTTTCATTTACTTCAGACGCGTCCACTGTGTCTTTCGAGAAGTCATCTTTTTTTGATGATGTTTCGTCAGTCATATTCTCCTCCATGTTTATCCCGCGAGTGAGCTACACTATGTACCGAAACGCTTGTATAAGGTCAGATCGTCGAGTTTCAACAGACAGATAAATGCTCTTACAACTGAATGTAAAAAATTTAGCTACACTGGCTTCGGTTGACTTGGAGTTGACCAGGGGTTGTATTGCTGTGACCGGCGATACAGGTGCAGGCAAATCGCTGATTCTCGATGCTCTCGAGCTCGCGCTTGGCGCCCGCGCCGATACTGGACTAGTACGCGCTGGGACTGAAAGAGCTCAAATCATCGCAGTGTTTGACGTCGGACGCTTGCCATCCGCAAAAAATTGGCTCCGCCATAACGAGCTCGATCAGGACGATGAGTTAGTACTTCGACGCACGCTGACTTCTGAAGGCCGATCAAAGGCTTATGTGAATGGAACGCCGATCTCCACGTCGCAACTTAGAGAATTATCCGAACAATTGGTATTGATGCACACGCAGCACGCCAACCAAAAATTATTACAAGCCAAGCATCAGCTTGAATTGCTTGATGACTTTGCAGATCAAAGCCAGGCCCGCACGACATTTGAACTTGCTTACCATAAATGGAGGAATACATCATCCACATTACAGACCTTGATCGCTGATGCGTCAAAAGCAGACACAGAAAGAGAGTTATTAGGATTTCAAGTTGAGGAACTCAATACATTTAACCTCAAACATGGTGAATTCGAGCAGCTCGATCA
>PBZS01000034.1 GCA_002730235.1 Gammaproteobacteria bacterium
GTGCTCTTGTCCAACGCATAATAATCTTGGACGGATTGCCATTCATCGATAAAAAGCGATTATTTGCCTTACCTCGGACAGATAATTTTCGTCGACCAGCACGATTTCTGAATTGAGCAAGAACGAATGGTCAAAAGACTCTTTTGGCGAGTGCTCCTCCTTATCAAATAGGCGAGCGTCTTTCGTGATTAGAGTTGATACTTTTGGTCTTATTTATTACACGACCACGAAGTGGTCGACTAGCAAAAACAGAAATAGCCACATAATGTAGCGTATTGAATACCAAAAGAGAGCCATAGCATCCTGTGGATCTTTGGTATCCGACTGCTCCTTTAGCAGCACCAAAAATCTAATATTGATTACTGTAAGACCTGCCAAATACAAGATACCACTCATGCCTGTGAGGTACGGCAGCATCGTGACCAGAATCATCAGAATGGTATACAACAGCATTTGCAATCGCGTGTACTCATCTCCATGAGTCACAGGTAGCATTGGAATATTCGCGTCCGCATAATCTTCTTTTTTTGCGATACACAGCGCCCAGAAGTGCGGGGGCGTCCAAGCGAAAATAATTGCCACCAAGAGCAACGCGTGAGGATCTATTGTTCCAGTGACGGCGACCCATCCAAGCAACGGCGGCGATGCTCCGGCAACACCACCAATAACGATATTCTGAGGCGTCGCTCGTTTCAGATACAAAGTATAAATTACGGCATAACCAATAATCGAGGCGAAGGTCAACAGCGCAGTAAGTGGGTTAGCTACGATGATCAACATACCGAGCCCACACGCACCGAGCACAAACGCAAATAACAGAGCATTGATAGCTGATATTTTTCCGTCGCAGACAGGTCGATGCTTTGTCCTACTCATCATCGCATCGATCTGTCGATCAACGACATGATTAACGGCCGCGGCAGCCGAAGCTGCGAGACCTATTCCAAGGTTTGCCAAAATAAACAGCTCGACACTCGGTAATATTGGTCTCGCAAGCAACATACCAACCATCGACGTCAAGACAAGTACCGCAACCACACGTGGTTTGGTTAACGTAAGGTAATCCCTCCAGGAGGGGCTCGTTGGTCCCACATTAAGCGTGTCTAACATTGCCATAAACAGCATCCTCCTGCTCCGTAGACGTAGAATATGCTATCGACCACGCAGAAAATAACAACAAAACACCCAGTGCATGATGAATAAACGCAAGGCTATCCGGGACTGCGTAAACGACATTGGCATAACCGAACACAATTTGCACCAGGATAAGGCCTATGAAGTGGGAGGCTTGGCGAGCTTTGAGCAGCCTGCCCCTGATGTAAAACGTGAGTAACAGAATCCAATAGCCCAACACGACGAATGCACCGGCCCGGTGTACCATCTGAATAGCTGCCCTCGCAGCATGTTCCAACTGCCCACCCTCGTAATTCAAGCCTATTTCGGGAAAAAAGTTGAATCCGTTTTGAAAATCGTACTGTACTTCAGTACCCGTGGTACAGCCGAACACAGCAGGACAAGCCCAGCCTGCATAGTTCGTCGACACCCATCCACCCAAGAGGATTTGTATAAACAGCAGAACGACGCCGACCACGACCGGCGCTCGCATTTTTAATGGCCGCAATTCGCCTTTTGCGAGCCGTTTGAGTCTTTGCCTCAAATACATCAACGTAGATACTATTATAAGCCCACCCATCAAATGAAGCGTGACGATATTTGGAACGAGCTTCAATGTCACCGTAAATGCACCAAATGCACCCTGAACGACTACCATCCCCAAAAGTAGGAGTGAGAGTAAGTACGGATAGTTGGGTGTCTTTTCTTTTTCTCGATATCCAAGATATGCAAGCCACATAATCAGGAGACCTAGGATCCCTGCAATATATCGGTGGATCATCTCAATCCAGCCTTTGTGAGCGGCAACGTGAATCTCTGGGTAGCGCTCTTGGAGATACGAGAGCATCTCAGTATCTGTCGTCATTACCATCTTACCGAAACAACCGGGCCAATCTGGACAGCCAAGACCGGAATCGGTAATGCGCGTGAAACCGCCCATCAACACGACCTCTACAGCCAAAAATAATGCGATCGTAGCTAATTTTAATGGAAGATTACTTGCCATTATCCTACCTTCGATAATTTCAAAAGCTTTTTCAAATCTTGGAGGATCAACGTTGGATTGATCTTGGGTTCGAAACGTAAAACAACATTACCCAACGGATCGACGATCCAAATCGATGGCTCAGTCGTGAATAACTCAGCTGCTCGAACCTTCTTCAGCTCCACTCGATTTTTTTCTCGACCGAGAGCCGTATGAAAATTCGCAGAACCCTCGCTAAATGAAACGCAAGGCTGGCAGCCTTCAACAGAAGCGAGAACCACTTGCCATTTAGCCGGGCTACTGGGACCAGGAAGACCTATATCAGAATACTGAGTGCCAGAATCGACAAGTTCACCATGATGCGTCCGACCCTCGGGAACTCCGACTTGACCGAAGTACATCACAACTGCCGCAATCATCGGGAGAATAGCTATGGCCCATATCGACCAAAATATTATTCGATTACCCACGGACCAGTCCTCGTTTCAAGGTGTACCCCGCCATTCCACAAAGCACCATAGCCAATAAAAACCACTGCACCGCATAGCCATAGTGTATTTCTGGGCCGAGGCGCGGTGCCGGACCAATCGCATTACGGGGCAATAAACCATCTGCCAATACCATTCCTCTTAATAAATCATCGGCTAAGATGTCGGTCAGCGACTGAACTCGCCTATGCTTTCCTATAGGCTCAGATTGTGATCCAGTCATAAGATAACTTTCCGTCACTGGTACCCAGACCCCCTTTAGGACGAAGCGCACTGGTACGGTGACTTTCGGTAAGTCGCTTCTAAGAAGCGATCCCGGGACCCACCCCAAGTTAACCAACAATCGTATAGCACCGTCGATACTCGAAACCCTAGTGAACACTTCGTAGCCCACGACCCGGTCCTGAATACGATTATCCAAGAACACTAATGGTTCAGACTCATCGCGTATTACGGACAACTGAACTCGATATGTTACCTGTTGATTCTCAGCCTTACGGATTTGAGAGCCAGACGAGAGTAACGTCTCACTAACCGTCAATTCTTCGATGAGATCCTCTTTTTGATCCGCTCGATCAAGTTGCCAAAAACCCGCTTTGATACACAAACCGATAATCGGAACAACAACAATCAAAAACCACCATTTCTTTGTGAGCCACATTATGTTTTCCTGCACCCTACCAAATACGTGAGATTAGCTATGTTCAAATTATTAATTGTGATTTTATTCTTAGCCGTCGTTGGCGTTTTATTCTCGGGCCTCATCTTCCTGATGAAAGACCCATCCGATAAAAAACGTGTTGTAAACGCACTTGCCTGGCGCGTTGGGTTAGCTGCAGCCCTCATAGCTCTGGTAGGAATCGGTATCGCTACCGGTCTACTCGAGCCACATGGGATCGGTGGTTAAAGAATATAGACAAAAATAAAGAGTCCAACCCAAACCACATCGACGAAGTGCCAATACCACGCAACCGCTTCAAATGCGAAATGCTTCTCTGGTGAGAACGCACCATCAAAACAACGCATAAGCATCACGAATATCATGGTTGTACCAAGCATCACGTGAAACCCATGGAAACCCGTCAACATAAAAAACGTGGCGCCATAGATTCCAGAATTTAGAGTTAACCCGAGCTCTGTGTAAGCCTCGTGATATTCCATAGCCTGAAAATATAAAAACACAACGGCCAAAACGATTGTAGCCGCCAGCCAAGCCTCTAGTGCTTGCCGGTTCTGCTCTTTCAACGCATGATGTGCGAAGGTTATCGTAACACTCGAAGTAATAAGCAATGCAGTGTTTACCAAAGGCAGATGCCAAGGGTCAATCACTGCATCAGCACCTGGGAACTGCTTCATATCTGGTGTCTGCAGCAAAGGCCACGTTGCGTTGAAACCCTCCCACAGCATATTTGTNACGCCTTTTGCGCCCTCACCCCCGATCCAAGGCACTGAGAACGTTCGAACATAAAAAAGGGCACCAAAAAATGCTGCGAAGAACATTACTTCGGAGAATATGAACCACAACATTCCCTGACGGTAAGACCGGTCAAGCTGTTCGCTATGTAACCCCTCAGCTTCCTCCCTAATCTGATCTTTAAACCATCCAAAGATCACATAGAAAAGTACAAGGAAACCACTTCCAAGAATCCACGGTCCAATTGAGTCGCGATCGGCGGACATAGATGTGATAGTCATGGCAGCCCCATAGGCTAAAAGTCCAAGCGCAACTGATGCCAATATCGGCCATTTACTTTGTTCTGGAACGTAATAAGTCGAACCACTCATAAGCTCACCCGTCCTTTATCCTTGCTGGGTTTCACCTGCGTTACCTTCTGTTCACCAGTCAAATCATAGAGCGCATATGATAATGTAATTGTCGAAATATACTCTGGCAGCTCTGGATCAACCACAAAAAGTAAAGGCATTTCCGTATCAGCTCCTGCCTCAAGAGGTTGACGCTCAAAACAAAAACAGTTCACCTTATGCAAATAAGGCGCAGCTTCCGAAGGAGTCACCGAGGGAACTGCTTGCGCTACCATCCAGTTGGCAGTCGGGTTTTTTGCGTAAAATGCTGTTTGCCTGTCTTCCCCTAGAAACACCCGGATCGACCGCTCTGTCGGTTCAAAGCTCCAAGGCATGTCCGCTGGGTTCACGGTAATGAACTGAACCTTCACCGTCCGAGAATCGTCTACTGCGACGATTTGTGCCGGTCCTTGGTTGAAATTCTTTCCGTTCAAACCAGTGATATCGCAAAATACGTCGTATAACGGAACCAATGCAAAACCAAAACCAAACATCACTAGAGCGGCTGTTGCCAGCCGGACTGCGAGACGCTTAGTCTGCTTCTCGTTCTGCACTGCCATAACTTACTTTACCTCCGGGGGAGTCGAGAATGTGTGATACGGGGCCGGAGACGGGAGTGTCCACTCCAGACCTTGAGCTCCCTCCCACACCTACGCAGTTGCCTTTTCGCCAACCCGAACGTTTTGGATCACGTTATAGATAAATACCAACTGCGAGAACCCGAATATGAAGGCACCCACACTTGCCATGCTATTGAAGTCAGCGAACTGCAAAGCATAGTCCGGTATACGACGCGGCATACCCGCCAAACCAACAAAATGCATCGGGAAAAACGTAATATTCACGCCCACGAATGACAACCAAAAATGTAACTTACCCATCGTCTCGTTCAGCTGATGACCTGTCCACTTAGGCAGCCAGTAATAGGTCGCCGCCATGATAGAGAAGATCGCACCGGGCACCAATACATAATGGAAGTGCGCTACAACGAAATAGGTATCATGGTACTGGAAGTCGGCAGGAGCGATAGCAAGCATTAACCCTGAAAAACCACCGATAGTGAACAAGACAACGAAGGCCAGCGCGAACAGCATAGGAGTCTCGAACGACAACGAACCCCGAAACATGGTCGCGACCCAGTTAAATACTTTGACCCCCGTGGGAACCGCGATCAGCATTGTAGCGAACATGAAGAACACCTCGCCAACGAGTGGCATACCGACAGTAAACATGTGGTGAGCCCACACCACAAATGATAACAATGCGATCGATGCAACTGCGTATACCATCGAGGCGTAGCCGAACAGCCGTTTGCGTGCAAAGGTTGGGATTATCTCACTGATAATACCAAATGCTGGCAAGATCATAATATAAACTTCGGGGTGTCCGAAGAACCAAAAAACGTGCTGGAACAAAACTGGATCACCACCGCCGGCTGCGTTGAAAAAAGATGTTCCGAAGTGGATATCCATCAACATCATGGTAACCACGCCAGCTAGCACAGGCATCACAGCAATCAACAGAAAAGCGGTGATTAGCCAGGTCCATACGAACAGTGGCATCTTCAGTAACGTCATGCCAGGAGCACGCATGTTCAAAATAGTTGCGATAATATTAATCGCGCCCATGATCGATGAGGCGCCCATAATGTGCACGCCAAAAATAAAGAATGTGACGGATTCAGGCGCATAAGTTGTCGACAGTGGCGCGTAGAATGTCCAGCCAAAGTTGGGCGCACCACCCGGCATAAATAATGACGACAATAAAATTAGAAATGCGAACGGAAGAATCCAAAAACTCCAGTTATTCATCCGCGGCAACGCCATATCTGGCGCGCCAACCTGCATCGGAATCATCCAGTTAGCCAACCCCACAAACGCTGGCATGACTGCGCCAAACACCATAATGAGCCCATGCATAGTAGTCATCTGGTTGAAGAAATTCGGCTCAACCAACTGTAACCCCGGCTGAAATAACTCAGCGCGAATAATCAATGCCATGGTTCCGCCAATCATGAACATACACAAACTGAAGATAAGATACATCGAGCCGATGTCCTTATGATTCGTTGTATACAACCAGCGCCCTAAACCCTTCGCAGGGCCATGGTGATGTGGATCTTCGTCCTTTACGTGCGGTAGATCTACGTCAACTGTAGCCATAATGATACCCCTTTATTTTTGGATAGCGCTCGGTTGGATAAAATCACCCATTGAGTTACCAAACGCGTTTCGTTGATAGGTCACGACAGCCGCAATATCGACCGCAGATAACTGTTCTTTGAATGCCTGCATTGCCGTTCCTGACTTACCATTCACAATAATGTCGATGTGCTTATCCATCTCGCCCGTGGCAATGGTACTCCCCGTGATAGCCGGGAATGCGCCCGGGATCCCTTGGCCATTCGGCTGGTGACATCCTGCACAGGACATGTTGTAGACGCCCTCACCTTGTGCAATCAATTCATCCATTGAAAACTCTTTTGAAGCCTCACCGGCCATCGCAAGTTTCATCGCTTTCTGGTCAGCGACCCACTGCTCATAGTCGGCTTCGGCCTTAACCTCGACAACGACCGGCATAAAACCATGTTCTTTTCCGCACAACTCGGTGCACTGACCGCGGTATACACCGGGTTCTTCAACCTTTACCCACGACTCATTAACGAAACCCGGAATCGCATCTTTCTTGACCGCAAAGTTTGGGACCCACCATGAGTGGATCACGTCGTTCGAGGTGATCAGAAACCGCACCTTTTTGTTTACTGGTATCACAAGTGGGTTATCGACTTCTAGAAGATAGTTTGGGTTTTTAGCAGCCTCGTTGGTGATTTCCTCGCGAGATGTTGCAAGATTCGAAAAAAAGTCGATGTCTTCATCCAGATATTGATACCGCCACTTCCACTGATAACCAGTAACTTGAATCTCCACATCGGCTTCTGATGTGTCATACATGTCCATAAGGGTCGCGGTTGCCGGAATTGCCATAGCGATAAGTATGATCGAAGGGATAACGGTCCACACAACCTCAACTGTGGTATTCTCATGCCAGTGCTCCGATACGGCACCCTTTGATTTCCGAAACTTAAATATCGAGTAAAACATTACGCCGAACACAGCAACACCGATCACAACACAAATCCAAAAAATCAACATGTGCAGATCGAAGATTTCGCGAGATAGGGCTGTCACGCCTTCATTCATATTTATCTGCCAGTCTGCCGAAGCAGGAATAGCAATGAGCGATATAGCCAAAGTGATAGCTTTGGTCATTCGCGTCCCTCCTAACATTTGTAAAAACGGCGGTCTACGACACCTAAAAAGTAATTCTTATGAGATTTATAATTTTTTAAGGGCGGCATTCTGAACCTACTCCAAAAAACTTGCTTTTCCGCGTCGAGCAATCCTTGCTCTCTAGGTCCTAAATGAGGGCTCTATTGTACATAAATCAAGGCCAGTTGGACAAGCCCGTAAACGATCGACAAAAACACAAAAGTTAAAATTAGGCCGGCCACAGCAAATACACTAAACCGACCTTTCTCAAAATCATATCTCCTATCGGCCTCCGACTGGACGCCCAGAAAAGCAAAGAACACGCCAACAAACGCTCTGATCCACTCCCGCACAATCTATCCACTCATTTCCTATCGACACTACGCCCTCCGAAAGAGAAGGCGATCGTCGTCTATTAAAAACCCTAATGATAAATTTTTCGACACTAGTTTTAGCTCAGGATCGAGACATCCCCTAACCACGATCTGGTTTTCGCTGACTTAAGCTCGGCAAACGTTATATCACTTAACGTAACTACGTCATCGTTTATCTTTCCTCCCCGAGTTATTTAGCCAGAACACCTGCATCTCGCACAAACCAATCCAGTCTCTCGTTTTTTTCTCGGTTACCATTTCTCCAAGTGATTTAAGTGATGAAAGCCCCTCCTGATCACCGTCCGCAGCATTTTCGAGATCAATGCGGAAGGCGATATCGATGATTTAGTCCAATTCCACCCTAATAAAAGGAGCGACCCAGCAACCAATCTCGTGACCTTTAGACACCGACACTCGGGGATCGACCTGCAGATGCAAGTCCACTAGCGTATTTCTTCCTGTTGAACGTATTCAAATTTGATGCACACCACGGAGGCTGGGAATATCAGGTACCCCCCCGGCCGGATGGCATCCCTCTGCTCCAAAGGTAACGCAGTATCAAGTAATACCTGCGACGCCTCCCATAGGAATGTCAGCGCGATTTTAGCTACGAATAAAGCGACAATAAGAGCAGCAAGTGCGGCCAGTCGTACCTTGTCAAAACTAACTCCGATCAATCCTATTAGTGTGAGGATTGAGGTTAAGGAGTCGGCAGGGGAATGCCAAGAGTTAGCTAGCGTCAATTTCGAATTTAGCTTCTTAGTGTAAGGCGAGGTAAAGTGATACATCACTTTTTTTTAGACGATCGGGGCGACTGTCCCGATGAAGGCTGATTTATCCAAATGGACAGTGATCGAGGAATCATTGGATGCTGTCGTTTAGGATCCCGCCAGCTACTCAACAAAATACTCCCTAGGATCAGTGTCGCAAGCGACTCAATCTGGTCGTGACCATGAGTATGGTCAACATAAGGCTGCTCATGGCCCCACTTCGCTGCCAAGGTTACCAGCAGATCAGCACCAAGTTCTAAAGGTGAATGCACACCATCTGCTACCAGAGCGTGGCTTTAACTAATGGTGCCTGTCACAATTTTAAAAACGCCGAGTAACCCATCAACCAAAGCTCCAATCGCTATCACCCGGATCATACTGAGTACTCATCTTCATGTCAGCGGACATTAACCAGTCACTCTCTCAACAAACCAATAGGCCCCGACCAAACCAATCATCACCGAAATCGGCACAGCTACTCGCTCTCGGTACCACGGAAAACGTATAACCCAGATACCTACCGAGAAATAAGCAACTAAGATTATCGCTAGTTGTCCAATTTCTACCCCTCCATTAAATGCCAAAAGGCCAATCAGAAAATCACGTTCGGGCAGCCCAAGTTCGGTCAAGACGCCAGCAAACCCTAATCCGTGTAACAAACCGAAGAAAAAAACAACCAAGGTACGCCAATTGTTCACCCGTTGGTGCCATATATTTTCCACGGCAATGTAGACGATAGAAGCAGCAATCAATGGCTCGACAATTGACCCTGGAAGCCTCAGCACTCCGTAGAGCCCAAGTGCCAGCGTGACCGAATGCGCCACCGTGAAGGCTGTCACCTGAATAACTAAATCGACGAAACGTTTCGAAATTAACGTCAAACCTAAAATAAAAATAATGTGGTCGAATCCTTTGGGTATGATATGTGTAAAACCCAGTCCTAAATACTCGACCACAAGCGCTCCCACGGAGCGTTCCATAGCTTGATCCAGTAACAAAGCATCTGACGTTTGACCACTTTTGACAAACTGGACTAACGGATCTGCATTTTTGAGAAACAGACGCACGGCGGTATTCGGGAGCGTCTCGTGAACTCGATAGATGACACTACTGGCACCGTTGGGTAGCCCTCCCACGAAGATCAATCGACTGTCCCTCGGTAAATCAATATCGTCAACTGGCAGGACCTCGATCACCGTTAGCGACATCTCGGTCCTGCCTTCACCAGCCAAAATCTCGATAGCTTGCGTGATGTCCCGGTCACCTTTTCTTATTACCTCAATCAGCGCACTTGCATTGAGCGCTCGTAGCTGATTGTAATGCTCCGCATTTGGTGAGTCGTCGGTGTCAGATAAAGATGGATCAATATTCGCAAGCCATGCCTCCATATTGATGACCAACTCAAGCGTTAAGATACCTTGGGAGTCTGTCGATAAGGATGCAACCGACGGGCGCATCTCGTGAGCGCTTGCAACGGTGCTAGAAATCACGAACAGTAGACTAATCAACATAATTTTCATCGCGACTCGTCTCAATTTATAGGGGGTAATAATGATACCAGCTCGTAGCCTAGCACTCTCTGCAGGACTTCTGATGTCAAGTAGCCAAATTGCTGCGCATGAGTTTTGGATTGAGGCGTCAAAACATTATGGAAACCCAGACGAGACTGTGGCTCTGACTCTTAAGGTCGGAGAGACATTTCGTGGCAGTGCACAACCACTATTACCTGGCGAGGTCGAACGATTTGTCCACCTCACTGACAAATCAAAGACCATCGATGGTCTGTTAGGAGACTCGAGACCGGCAGCCCGAATTACCATGGCTGGAGGTCTCAATCAGATTATCCATCTCACCACGCCCTACTCGATTCGGTTCGGGGAACATGACAAGAGGTGGGCAAACTACATCGAGCTGGACGGACTAGATCGTCAAATCAATCAATATCCCGATATCCCAAATACAGTACCTGTGACCGAACGATACGTCAGGTGTGCGAAGAGTCTAATAAAAACTGGCAACCAACCGGTCTCGGATTCTCTCTCCAGCGAGATGCCTTTTGAATTTGTGTTGGGAGGTTCATGGAACCGACTCGGATCGGGGCAGCGAGTGATTACACTATTCGAGGGCCAGAATCCACTTGAAAATGTCCTAATCAAAGCTTTTCGATACAATGATCGAGTGGTTATATCTGAGGCTTACTCCGATGCGAATGGGCAGGTACGGCTCGATCTGCCAACAGCCGATAGATACCTGATCAGTGGGGTTGTAATCCGTCCTGATGATGACCCAAACTACGATTGGATAAGCTACTGGCCTTCGATTACGTTTGAGGTTATCAACTGAGCAGCATCTTGATCGCCTTCGCTGTCGCATGAAATGCGAAGACCGCGGTCACGTGGGTCGCTGCACCAAGACTCCCGACGCAATCCAATCGATTCGACTCTGAGTCAGGCTTTTGTTGGCCAACTGATCCATTAGCCTGCAAGTATCGTGTTTGCTCATCCGAGTAGACTGCATTTACTGAAAATCGTTTTCCTGGGGTTCGAGAAAACTTATGCCGATTCCTCAGCGTTTGCCTGACCGCTGCCAACAAAGCATCTCCGTCTGTTTTTGCAAGATCCCGGACCTTAACTTTACCCGGATCGATCCGGCCACCAGCCGCTCCAAGCGTCAAGACCGGTACCTTGAGACGTCTACAATGAGCGATTAACGCGGCCTTTGCTATGTGGTTATCACCGCAATCAATCACTAGATCTAAGTCACCCTCAATCAGGTCTTCAACTGTCTTATCGGTCACAAAAGCATGATCACAGCGAATCGCTATGCTTGGATTGATTTCAAGACACCGGGCACCCATTACTTCCACCTTCGATTGACCAATCGTAGAGGTCAGCGCGTGAACTTGGCGGTTTGTATTCGTAATACACAGATCGTCAAGATCGGCCATTCGAATTTCACCCACCCCGGAGCGTGCAAGGCCTTCAACAACCCATGAGCCGACACCACCGATACCAACAACATAAGCTGTTCTTTGAGAGAGCGTTTGATAAGCGGTACCGCCATAGAGACGGTCAATACCGCGAAATGCTTCGGGTGTACTAATCGGCATCCTCTAGCGCCAAATCAAAAGTTTGATGTAATGCACGAACAGCGAGCTCTAGATATTTTTCGTCCATAACAACGGAGATCTTAATTTCCGATGTGGATATCATCTGGATGTTGATGCCCTCAGCAGCAAGTGTCTCAAACATCTGGCTCGCAACGCCTGCATGTGAGCGCATGCCGACACCCACAACTGAGACCTTACAAATTCTGGCATCTTTACGGATCACCCTAGCTCCAAGTTCAGTAGCTACAACCTCGAGTACCTCGTGAGCCATATCAACGTCACTGCGGTGAACCGTGAAGGTAAAGTCGGTCGTCTGGTCCGCCCCGACGTTCTGGACGATCATGTCGACTTCAATATTTTTTGCACCAACCGGAGCCAAAATTTTTGCAGCAACGCCGGGAACATCTGGCACACCAAGCAATGTCAATTTTGCTTCGTCACGGTTAAACGCAATACCTGATATAACGGGTTGTTCCATGGACTCTACCTCCTCAGTGGTGATCAATGTACCGGGACCATCTTCAAATGTGGACAGCACGCGAAGCGGAACGTTGTATTTACCGGCAAATTCGACCGCCCGAATCTGTAGGACCCTCGAGCCCAAAGACGCCATTTCAAGCATCTCTTCAAAGGTAATTTTGGTTAACCGCCGTGCAGACTCGACAATACGCGGATCGGTGGTATAGACACCATCTACATCTGTGTAAATCTGGCACTCCTCCGCGTCCATAGCCGCGGCCAATGCCACTGCCGTTGTATCCGAGCCCCCGCGACCGAGAGTCGTAATGTTGTTCTGGTCATCCGTTCCCTGAAAGCCAGCAACTATGACAACACGCCCTGCTTTGAGATCGGCACGCATATTTTCGCTATCAATTGCTTGAATACGAGCCTTGGTATGCACACTATTTGTGTGGATTTTAACTTGCCCACCGGTATAGCTCTTAGCGGGGCACCCCATCTCCATCAATGACATGGCTAGCAGCGCAATCGTGACCTGTTCGCCGGTTGATACGAGTACATCTATCTCTCTTGGGACAGGTCGATCGCTGATCTCATTGGCCATACCGATCAGACGATTCGTTTCACCACTCATTGCGGAGACTACAACAATAATGTCGTGACCTTTCTCTCTGAAACCTCGTACTTTTCGAGCCACTCCCTGGATGCGCTCTACGGTTCCCACACTAGTTCCACCGTATTTTTGAACGATTAAAGTCATCGAACTTCCTAACTCAATTGCTCTTCAAGCCATTCGGGGACTGAATTTAGTGCCCGTGGTAAGGATGCTGGCTCGGTTCCTCCTGCCTGTGCCATATCGGCACGTCCCCCGCCACGACCACCGACCTGTGTTGCAATAAATCCAATTAAATCGCCGGCTTTGACGCGATCAGTGAGATTATCTGTGACTCCTGCAATTAGATTCACTTTATCGTCCCGTACGGTAGCGAGGACGACGACACCTTGAATCAGACGATGTTTTAAGCGATCCATCGTATCTCGAAGTGTTTTTGGATCTTGCCCATCCAGGCTCGCTACCAAACATTGCACCCCGGCAACTTCAACAACGTCATCTAATAAATCCCCTCCAGCCGCTGTCGCGAGTTTCATCTTGAGCGCATCGACTTCACGCTCTGATACTTTCACGCGATCAGCCATCTGTTCAATTTTAGAAAGAAGTGAACCAGTACCCGTCTTTAAAAGAGCGGTGGCCTGACCTAAAGTCGTCTCGAGCGCAAGCACATGGTCTAGAGCACCGTCACCTGTTACAGCTTCAATTCGGCGTACCCCAGAAGCGATCCCACTTTCGGCGATGATCTTAAAAAGACCGATGTCACCCGTCCTCCTAACGTGAGTACCGCCACACAGTTCGACAGAGAAATCTCCCATCGACAAGACACGTACCTCATCGTCGTATTTCTCGCCAAACAGCGCCATCGCCCCAGCTGCTCTGGCCTCTTCAATGGGCATAACGCGGGTAACAACTTCCTCGTTCTGACGAATCTCATAATTGACCATCGCCTCAATTGCAATAATTTCATCCGCTTTGACCGGCTGCGGGTTCGAAAAATCAAAACGTGTCCGCTCGTGGGTAACTAACGATCCTTTCTGCGTCACATGTTTACCAAGGACTGAGCGGAGCGCTGCATGTAACAAATGTGTAGCTGAATGATTCAAAGCGGTCGCCTGACGCCTTGGGCCTTCAACTCGAGCATTGACAGTATCACCAACCGTTAATTCACCCTCACCTAGCGCGCCCTCGTGACCGAAGTGCGTACCATACTTTTTTGTCTCCATCACCTCAAAGGATGCACCGGACGACGTCAGCAAACCCGAGTCCCCACGCTGCCCACCGCTCTCTGCGTAAAACGGGGTTTGGTTCAGAACAACGACGCCCGACTCACCTGCGCGAAGGGACTTAACCTGTTTACCTTCTTTCGCCAATGCCACGACAACTGCACTAGCATCCAAATGTGTGTAGCCGAGGAACTCTGTAGAATCTTTTAACTCAAATCGAATCTGGCCCTCGACCGCAAAGCTTGACGCTTGACGCGACTTTTCTCGTTGCTCGGCCATCGCCTTTTCAAACCCATCAATATCCAACTCAAGACTGCGCTCTCGAGCAATATCATTGGTGAGATCCACTGGAAATCCGTGTGTATCATATAACCGGAAGATCAATTCACCTGGAAGTATTTTATCTTTCAGCGAGGTAATAGCATCCTCAAGCACTTTCATGCCTGCATCGAGCGTCTCCGCAAACTGCACTTCCTCCTGTTTGAGGGCCGCGATGATGCGGTCCTCATTATCTCTAAGCTCTGTATACGCTTCGCCCATTTCGGCTACTAAAGTGTGCACGATTTTGTGAAAGAATAAATGGTCACAACCAAGCTTATGTCCGTGCCGAATCGCACGGCGTATGATCCGGCGTAATACGTAGCCACGGCCTTCATTCGATGGCATGATCCCGTCGCAAATCAAGAACGAACAGCTCCGGATATGATCCGCTATGACACGTAATGATTTAGCTTCGAGGTCATCGGTATATGTGACGTCAGCCGCGGCCCCCAACAGCTTCTGAAATAGATCGATTTCGTAGTTTGAATGAGCGCCCTGCATGACAGCGGAGATTCGCTCAAGCCCCATCCCTGTGTCTACGGATGGTTTTGGTAGAGGTGAACGGTTCCCGTCTGCAGCCTGCTCAAATTGCATGAATACCAAGTTCCAGATCTCAATGTAACGATCTAGGTCGTCATCCTTCGATCCAGGCGGTCCGCCAGGCACATTCGGCCCGTGATCGTAAAAAATTTCGCTGCATGGGCCACAAGGACCAGTGTCGCCCATCGACCAGAAATTGTCCTTATCGCCCAAACGAGAGAGTCGGTCCGGATCGATACCGATTTTCTGGATCCAGATATCCTCAGCTTCCTGATCTGAATAGTGCACCGTCACCCACAGACGTTCCTCGGGGAGCCCCAGACACTCGGTCAAAAAACCCCAAGCGAGACGAATCGCGTCCTCTTTGAAATAATCGCCAAAACTAAAATTACCGAGCATTTCGAAAAATGTGTGGTGTCTTGCGGTATACCCGACGTTCTCAAGATCATTATGTTTACCACCGGCTCGCACACAACGCTGCGATGTGGTTGCGCGGTTGTAGGGCCTGACGTCCTCACCAGTGAACACATCTTTGAACTGCACCATCCCCGCGTTGGTGAATAAAAGAGTTGGATCGTTCCCCGGAATCAACGGACTCGACGGCACAACAGTGTGGCCATTGTCCTTGAAGTATTCGAGGAACTGCGAACGGATTTCAGCACTTTTCATGGTTTTTCGATTATCTGAAAATCAAACGGAACCCAATGCTAGCGGAAAATGGCTTTGACTGCTTCTGTTGCATCGGAAAAATTAAAGCCTCGGGTAGCTAAAAATCTCAGGGCTTTATCACGTGTTGGATTTTTTTTACCGCGGATCCATTTCTCAAGAGCAGCACAACAACGGTCCGATTCACTCTGATCAGCCTCGTCAAAGTACTGCGCCACATTGCGCCCGTCAATTAGATGTGAACCAAGTTCTTTTTCGATTCGGCGACGGCCCTGACCCCGCTGCAGACGCGACCGGATCAGCATCTCGGCAAAACGTCTGTCTGACTGAAGATTCAATTCAATCAGACGATCGAGCAGAACTTCACGCTCGGTCCGAGACAAGGCCGGGTAGCGATTTTGTAGTTTTCGATCAAGCTCGACTCGTGAGTGCTCTCGGTTGGCCAGGCTAGCGATAAGAGTATCGTATGGATTAGCCGCCACCATGCCGACGCATTGCCTCCAGGCGTGCAAACAAGCTCGAGGTATCCCAACGCCCGCCCCCCATCGACTGTACCTCGCCGTAGAGTTGATCGACGGCAGCGGTGATTGGTATTGCTGAACCATTTTTACGAGCCTCAGCTAGGCATATTGACAAGTCTTTTCGCATCCAGTCGACAGCAAATCCGTGCTCAAATTTGTCGGCAAGCATCGTTTCGTATCGATTTTCCATTTGCCACGACTGCGCCGCTCCCTTGCTGATTACGTCGATGACCTTGTGCGCATCAAGACCCGATGCTCGAGCAAATGAGAGACCTTCAGACAATGCCTCAACCAAACCAGCGATGCAGATTTGGTTCACCATCTTGGTCAACTGACCGGCACCAACCTCACCCATCAAGGTACAAGCCCGCGCATATGTATCGATGATGGGAGAAGCGCGGTCGAAATGTTCTTGGCTCCCTCCAACCATCACTGTCAAGGCACCGTTCTCTGCACCCTGTTGTCCACCAGAGACCGGTGCATCCATGAAGCCCACATTGAGTGCTTTCGCGGTACTGCATAGCTCACGTGCCACATCAGCGCTAGCAGTAGTGTGGTCGACGAATAGCGCACCCTCGCTCATTCCCATGAACGCACCGGTCTCTCCCAACGTAACGCTGCGCAAATCGTCATCATTACCAACACAAGCAAAAACAATCTCTTGACCAATGGCTGACTCTTTTGGTGTGGCCGCTAACGTCCCGCCGAACTCATTTGTCCATTTCTCGGCTTTTGAAACGCTCCGGTTGTAAACAGTGACTTGATGGCCGGCTCTTGCGAGGTAGCCGGCCATGGGGTAGCCCATTACACCCAATCCTAAGAATGACACGTTCATCTGAAATCCCTCTATTTATAGTGGTCGTGAAGCAAACCCTTGTCAGACAATTTTTCCGCTAACGGATGCTCTTTTGTTCTTTCAATGGGGGCTAACATCGCCTGAATCCAATCCGGTGTGACCTCGTCAACGACCTTAAAACGCCATTGGGGGTTCTTGTCCTTATCAACGAGAAGCGCTCGCACGCCCTCACACCACTCACCGTCAGACAATAAACGCATGGCGAGATCGTGCTCTTGAAGCACCACTTGGGTGAGGTTCTGATATTTGGCGCGCTGCTGTTGATAACCAGCAACCATGGCAGCCCCTGGACTCGCCTGCTCGAGCCCATCAAATAGTTCGGGGGTCTGGTGACGCCATAGCTCCATCATATGCCAAACTATGATGGGCGGCTGATGTCTGACACTATTCCCCAAGCGGGCTCCGTTTTCCTCCCATGGTCCCATTCGCGAGGATTCCGACGTTCCATGATGCAAAAGTGTCCCGATTTCTGATAACGCAGCTTCCTTTGAGGAATAATCCAGTCCGAGTATTGCGTCGAACAATTCAGTTTTTTCAGCACGCGGTAATAACCAGTCCGCTAAATTCAACCAACAGCTATCTGCGGCGCCGACGGCTGTGCCACTCATCGCGAGACATATTCCAAGCCCGTTCGGAACCCTATTCAAAAACCAACTACCTCCGCAATCTGGCACAAATCCAATGCGTACTTCCGGCATGGCCAGATTGGAATGCTCGGTCACAAAGCGGACGTCAGCGCCCTGAAATACTCCCATGCCTCCACCCATGATGTAACCATCACCCCAAGCAAAGATCGGCTTGATGCTGCGGTGGAGCCATATATCCAATAAATACTCATCCGCCAGATAGTCGGCAGAGTTCTTCAAATCAGTCAGCCCACCAGCCTGCCCGTTCTTGGTGACATCACGTACGTCACCGCCCGCGCAGAATGCTTTCTCAGCAGATGATTCAATCCAAAGCCCTCTGATAGCGGGATCGCTCTCTACTGCTTCAATAATCACCAGTAACTCTCGAATCATGCCGTGATCCAGCGCATTTAAGACTTTTGGGCGGTCCATTACCGCAACACCCAAGAACCCGTCCGCTTTACCCAGCGGGACAGTATAAAACCGAAGTGTTGGCTCTGACATCAATTCTCCATTGAACATAAAGATATCTTTATATTATGCTGCATCATATGTGGAAATCTTATGACGCTTATATTGACGCATTAAAAGCAATTTCTGAACCGACGCGGTTTAGATTAGTGCGTTTGTGCTCTCAAGGTGAGCTGACTGTATCAGAACTGATGCGAATTGTCGGTCAATCGCAACCGCGAGTATCACGTCATTTAAAACTCCTCCAGGACGCTGGAGTTTTAGAAAGCTTCCGTGAACAACACTGGGTTTTCTATCGGATCGCACAAAATAGTCTTTGCCAGCAGCTAGTTTCAGGCCTCTTGCAACACTTACCCACCGATGATGATTTGATGAATTTCGACCAATCACGGCTGAACGAATTGCGTGATGCAAGAGCAAAATTGTCTGAAGAATTTACCGAAACAGAGGTCCCGGACTGGCTACGCTTGCATGAATTCCATGGCGATGAGTTACGGTTCAGCGACGCCGTACGAGACGCCTTAGTTGGCAGGGCTGTTGGTCATCTGCTTGATATCGCAACCGGAACCGGCCGGATGCTGAAGATCGTTGGGCCCCTAGCGGATAGCGGTGTCGGGGTAGACCTGTCAAAAAAAATGGTCATGGTCGCTAGGAACGCTTTAGCCGAGGCAGACCTTCCGCACCTAACTGTACGCCAGGAGGATATGTATCAAATGCGTTTCCCAGCGCGACATTTCGATACTGTAACGATAGATCAGGTGCTCTATTTTGCCTCCAACCCGGATGCACTGATCAAAGAGGCCACTCGGGTGCTTAAACCCAGCGGGAGACTTCTATTAGTTGCTTTTACAGAAGCCGCTAATGCTAAAACACCACCTGCGGTCAGTATCGCGCTGCCCGACATTCGATCTTGGCTTGAAGACGCCCGATTAAAAATCGTAACCACCAACGTTCTTGCGGGCGACGTCTTAGATATTAGTTTGATGGTTTCTGAAAAAAGTAAAGAACGCTGATGGGCACACCACGCCTATCCTTTGAATTTTTTCCACCGAAAACTCCAGAAGCCGGAGGTAGTCTCGAGCAAACAGTAAATCGGTTGAAGCTTCTCAGCCTCGAGTTTGTCTCCGTCGCCTTTGGTGCCGATGGATCGACTCGACGACACACCTATCAGGCGATCAGGGATATCCTGACTAAAACAACTCCCAGGCACTTTCCCCACCTTACCTGCGTCGGCGCACCACAAAATGAAATCGTCGCGATTGTAGCTGATTATTGGAGTATGGGCGTGAGGCAGATTATCGCACTCCGTGGCGACCCACAGGGGCCGCGAAATCCGATTACATTCCTCATCACAAAAGCTTTCGGTCGCATATCGGTTATGGGAACTTAAGCTCACCATGATGGTCTAAAGATTTCTAAGGAAAAAAGCTAAGGAGAGGCCATGAGTGAGACGGAGATAAGATCGCTTTTACAGACATTTGCATCGACTGAACGGACTGATGATTTCTTTTCAGATCACGGGACTGAAGACTTTATCTTCATAAGACCGAGTGGAAATCCGCTAGATGCCGAAGGTTTCTCAGCTATGTTCCAAAGCGGTGATTTAACTATACATGATTCCGAGTTAATTGCGTTGGAGCGATTGAACTTCCATGGAAATATAGCCATCGCGGTCTTTACCATGAGGGGTAGCTTCACCTTTCAAGGGCAAGATAATTCTGATACGTATGTGGCTACAGCCGTGCTGAGGAATATAGAGGGCGAATGGCGATTTGCTTTACTCCAAAGATCATCTGGGTCCACGGATCTATCAAGCTGGCGGGCCCTGTCTGATTAACATTGCTCTTCAAAGAGGGTAGATCTCCGACTCTCTACGTAAAGGATACGATTTCCGGACCTCATCAAATAGCCCAGGCTTTTCCATCTCAGACGCGCGAAACATCGACTCTTGGAGCGCTCTATTTATTTCAGCCATTGGGCATACTTTCAATAGAGCCTCTCCGAGGGTATCGCATATAGGACGTGCACTAGCGACCGACTCTAAAAATGCCTCGTCATCAATCACATTGAGTCCAAACCCGAACATAGATGCTGCCTCCATCAGAATCTGTTTTGTTCCTCGATATTTCCCTTCAGCTGAATGACCCGCGATATGGGGACTTATTCGCCACGACCGGCTAATCAGTGCATCACTAATCACCGGCTCATTAGGAAATACATCCAACGCCAAATCAAAGTGGGTTTGCTCTAGCAGATCATGTTCGTGTAATACCTGGCCCCTAGAGGCATTGATCAATAGTGCTTGTCGCTTCAACAGCGATAGCACGTCAGCGTTCAGCAGCCGTTCAGTGGTATAAGCCCCCTTAGTTATCAGCGGAACATGTAATGAGATTACGTCAGATTGACGAGCTAGATCTTTTAAAGGAATGTGGTCTGACATATTATTTGAATCAAATCGGGGTTGATCTGAAAGTAGTACTCGAACTCCTAGCTCACGCGCACGCTGATTCAATAACGTGCCCACAGCACCGACGCCGATCACACCTAGTGTCAGTTCGTCAATCCTGCGGCCTCTTGATTTTGCCCAAGTAATGAGATGGGTGAGCACATAGTCCGTAACTGCAAAGGCATTGCAGCCAGGCGCAGATGCGACTGCAATATTACGTTCCGCGAGCCTATTCAGGGGCAGGTGATCGGTTCCAATTGTTGCGGTTCCAATGAAGTGGATTGAATCAGGTAAATGGTGCGCTGGGACCCTCGCGGTTGACCGAACAAGAAGCGCGTCTGCTCCTTCTAATAGGGATCTCGAAATATCACGACCGGAATACCAACGGAGCTCAAAATTACTTGGGACTAACTCTCTCAGTCCAAGCAGTCCCTCGTCGGCTACAAATACGGTCATTGAAAGTTCCCTAAAGCGAAATCATTAATTGTCGCTTATACTCTCGTTTCAGACAAAGCCACGACATCACATGCTAAGAATAGAACCGCCATTGATCGACTTATTACCTGAGACCGGTAGTTCAAATAAAACGCTCTCAAATCTTCCCAAAAGTGCGATTTCACTGGCAATCGCCGAAATCGCCTCCTGCTCGAGTTCACTGGTTTTGGTGCTTGTTGAGAAATCACAGGATGCCCAGCAATTAGTAAACAATCTACATTTTTATTTGAGTCAGGAGCATCACCTCGATGACGAGGGTGAAGCGGATGGTCCTGCTGATATTCCGATCGTACACTTACCCGATTGGGAAACCTTACCCTATGATAGCTTTTCCCCACACGAAGATATTACATCCGAAAGGCTAAAAGCGTTAAGCCAATTAGATGATCTTCGCCGTGGTCTTTTAATATTACCAGTGCAAACACTCGCACACCGACTTCCACCTAGAGAGCATTTAGACGGCCAGCGATTTGTTCTCAAAGTTGGCGATCAATTTGATATACACACCGAACGTCGACGTCTTGAGGCAAGTGGATACCATACTGTAGACACCGTCAGAGAGCATGGTGAATTTGCGGTACGTGGAGCGATTCTTGACGTATTTCCAATGGGTTCTAACCAACCGCTGCGTGTTGAACTCTTCGATACAGAGATCGAAAGTCTGCGAGCCTTCGATCCAGACACCCAACGAACCATCACCAGAGTCGATTCAGTCACCCTCTTACCAGCACGGGAAATCCCCCTAACAGAGGCCGGCATCGCCGCTTTCAGACAAAACTGGCACGAGACCTTCGAGGGAAACCCGAGGGAGAGCTCAATCTATCAGGACGTATCATCAGGACTCGCACCTCCAGGAATCGAGTATTACGCCCCACTCTTCTTCAACAAGATGGCATCGTTGTTTGACTATTTGCCAGCAGACACGCAGACCATCCGTGTGGGCCTGCTTCATGGTGCACTTGAGAAATTTTGGAATGATGTATCGACCCGTTATGAAAACCTACGTCACGATCGTATAAGACCAATTCTTGAGCCACAGAAACTTTTCTTTCGTACTGAAGAGTTATTCGCTGGCTTGAAGGCCTTTGACTCGATTGAGATCAAAGATGCTGATTCGAAGCACCCTCGGATTCATCCACTCCCAGATGTCGCTTTTAACGTCAAATCAGACGATCCGGCCTCGAAAATCAGAGCATTTATCAAAAGCGGAAAGGCTATTTGCTTCGTAGCTGAGTCAGCCGGCCGACGTGAAGCGCTTTTGGAGCTTTTAGCCAGACATGGCATTCGTCCAGAACCAATCCGTCGGGTCAGTGATTTTTTACCAGAAACGCAAAACTGTGTTGTTACACTTGGTCTTCTCGATCAAGGTCTTGTCATCGATGAATTTGCCATTGTTCCGGAAAGCCAACTATTCGGACGTCGTGTACCGCAAAGACGCCGACGAAAACAGCATGAAATCGCAACCGATCTTATTGTACGCGACCTTTCTGAGATCTCAGAGGGCGATCCAATTGTCCATATCGACCATGGTGTTGGGTACTATAAAGGTCTCGAGACTATCACTCTCGGTGGCGACATAAATGAATTTGTAGTCATTGAGTACCAAGGCGGTACAAAGCTCTATATTCCAGTCACCAATCTCGGGGTGTTGAGCCGATACGCAGGTGGTGACCCAGATTTAGTTTCAGCCCACAAACTTGGAACTGATCGCTGGAAAAAAGCCAAGAGGAAAGCGGCTGAAGAGGTTCGAGACAAGGCAGCTGATCTCTTAGATATCTACGCCAGACGTGCGGCTAAAGAAGGCTATGCACATCAAATCGATGAGACCCAACACGACCGTTTCGCTGATGGATTTCCGTTTGAACTAACGCCTGATCAAGAAACCTCAATCGATGCAGTTCTCACCGATCTTAGAGCTCCTAGACCGATGGATCGCCTTATTTGTGGGGATGTCGGATTTGGTAAGACGGAGGTTGCAATGAGGGCTGCGTTTGCTTCGGTTTGTAGTGGAACGCAGGTGTGTGTCTTAGTACCGACAACACTTCTCGCTCAGCAACACTTTGAATCATTCAGAGACCGTTTTGCCGACTGGCCTGTAACCGTTGAAGTCTTGAGCCGATTCAAATCCGCAACAGAAACCAAAGCTATAATAGAGCGTGCAAACAATGGCCGGATAGATATTATCGTCGGTACCCACAAACTTTTATCGAGTCACCTAAAACTACCAAATCTTGGTCTTCTGATCATCGACGAGGAGCACCGTTTTGGAGTGGCACAGAAAGAGCGATTAAAAAAATATCGGTCTAATGTAGATATCCTGACGCTTACGGCAACACCGATTCCCCGGACATTAAATTTATCGATGGCTGGAATTCGAGATCTGTCGGTCATCGCAACACCGCCGGCACGTCGTCTATCTATCAAGACGTTTATCAAACAAAAGGATCACGCGCTTGTGAAAGAAGCGATCCTTCGCGAACTGCTCCGAGGTGGTCAGGTATATTACCTGCATAATGCGGTCAAAAGTATCGAGCGTTCGGCTGACGATATCCGGAAGCTCCTGCCGGAAGCTCGAGTTGTTGTGGCCCATGGCCAAATGCGAGAACGTGATCTTGAAGATGTGATGACAGATTTTTATCACAAAAAATACAACGTCTTAGTGTGCTCGACCATTATCGAAACAGGTATCGATATCCCATCTGCGAATACAATCTTAATTGAACGGGCTGATCAGTTCGGTTTGGCCCAATTGCATCAATTAAGGGGACGAGTTGGTCGGTCGCATCATCAGGCATATGCCTATCTCTTAACGCCAGATCCGCGCTCTATGACCGCTGATGCCATGAAGCGTTTAGAAGCGATTGAAGCGGCCAGTGACTTGGGTGCTGGATTCCAATTAGCAACGCACGATCTTGAGATTCGCGGCGCAGGAGAACTTTTGGGTGAAGATCAGTCAGGCAATATGCAAACTATTGGCTTTTCTCTTTACATGGAAATGCTAGACGAGGCAGTGACGGCAATCCGAGAGGGACGCACACCTGATTTTGACCAAACAGAATCAGCACACGCCGAGATAGATTTGAAGATTCCCGCTCTGATTCCAAACGACTATCTCAATGATGTGCCGTTACGGCTTCAGCTATATAAACGAATCAGTTCGGCAGCATCGGATGAGCTACTCTCGGAAATCGAGATAGAAATGATTGACCGCTTTGGCCTTCTTCCGCCACAGGTAAAAAATCTATTCGAGCAGGCGAAAATCCGTTTAGTTGCAGATTCTCTTGGCATTCAACAAATCACCCTTGGTCCGCAGTCTGGCCGAATCGAATTTCGAGAAAAGACAAAAGTCGATCCCATGGTGCTTATTCGTCTGGTACAGTCCCTAACGGATGAATACAAACTTGATGGTGCTACCGGATTGAAAATTGTTCGAGAAACAATCGGAGCAGACGCGCGGTTTGGTTTTATTTACGAAGTACTCGATGCGTTAAAAAGGCCCGCGAACAAATGAAGAGCTGGATCTTCAGTTTTTTAATCACGACCCTCACGACATCTTTCGCCTATGCCGACATAAGACCCTATGCTCTTGAGGTATTGGTATTTTCACGCCCAGAGCCAGTGCAGTCCATAACTGAGATTTTCCCGGTGACTGAACCTGAAGAACCGCAAAACTTCGACTTACAATTTGCCCTAGACTCAGGCTTTAACAACCTAAAACCGCTTCCTGAATCGAGTCGTATACTCAGAAACTCTGCTCTTCGCATCCAGACACAACTCAAGGGGCAAGTTCTCTTTCATGAGCGCTGGATTCATCCATTGACTAAAAAGCAGCTACTAAACCCTTGGTTCCGGATATCTGGCATGGGTGAAGATGGTTTCAGTCTCAAGGGTTACTTACGATGGTCAATTGACCGATTCATTGAGGTCGATACCGATTTGAGGGTGACACGTACCGGTATTCGACAAGCACCCGACGGAACACTTATTGACGAAGTGTATGTCCTACGAGAGTTCAGAAAGATATCGTCGAAAGACATTCATTATCTGGATCATCCGGCGTTCGGCGTTATCATTGCTGCTGAACCGATCGAGCTGGCAGAACCTCAGGCTCAACCTGCAAATGTAGCGTCTGAGTTGGAAACGCCACCTCTGCCCCAAGCTCGGTGATTAGGGCATAAGTCTTCAATAGCACGTCCTCTTTCACTTTGTGATATTCGGTCCAGACCGTGGTCTTGGTAAAACAGTAGATAAAGAAATCGAGAGAGCTCGGTCCGAACTGATTGAAATTCACCATGAGGGTCTGTGTACTGTCAATGTCGGGGTGTTGCTCAAGCATCGATTTCACCTGTTCGCCAATACGACGGATTTGTTCAGCATCGTCATAACGCACACCGATAATCTCGTAGATACGACGATGTGACATTCGTGAAGGATTCTCTACGGCGATAGATGAAAAGGTTGCATTCGGAACATAGAGGGGACGCTTGTCAAAAGTCCGGATAGTGGTGAGCCTCCAACCCAGGGATTCAACAGTCCCTTCGATATCGCGATCGGGTGAACGGATCCAATCGCCGACACCAAAAGGGCGATCAAGAAAAATCATCAGACCACCAAAAAAATTGGCTAATAAATCTTTGGCGGCAAAGCCAACAGCGATGCCGCCTAAGCCACCAAAAGCTAATACTCCTGATACCGAGAATCCTAATGTCTGAAGAATAATCAGGCCACCGGTTATTAGTGCAGTGATTCGAATCAGCCGCCCAATGGCTTCTAACGTCGTCAGATCCAAAACATCGATCTGAGGATCAAGAATCATCCGTTGCTGTACACGATCGATAAAACGAACCAATCCCCAGGTCAGGGTTGCAATCACCAATGCCGAACGAATTGGGCTAAAGACAGTTTCAATATCCAAACCGATTGATGCGCGTTCGAACGCAAAGGTAAGACCCACAACCCAAACTAATGTCCGTGCGGGACCCTGGAGTGCGGAAAAAAAAGTATCGTCCCACTTCGATACAGTTTTCTCAGCTCGCAGTTTTAAGCTACCGACAAATCGACGCATGAAATAAGCGCCAAAAACAGTCAGCAAAACGATGACAAACAGTTCGACGCCGCGGAGTACTGCGATCGGCGACATTCCAATTTGAGTCAGTGGACCCTTAAGGAAGGACAAAACAGATTCAATGAAAAGCTCAAGCATGTCAGGATTCCAAAATCGAAACTAAAGTACCTGGCGTCATCTGATCAGCCAGTTCACAAACATCAGCGGGGTGCAACCGAATACATCCATGAGACATAGGCACACCCATTGGCTCAACTAGCGGCGTACCATGTAAGTAGATATATCGCCGCTGGCTATCTACCTGCCCACCACGATTAAAGCCGCTCTCGTTGCCGCAAAGCCACAATATGCGTCCAAGAATCCAGTCATGGTCTGGATATTTATCAAGCAAATCATGAGTCCATAACTTCCCTGTTGATCGTCGACCAACAAAAATCGTGTTCTCTGGCTGACCGCGACCAATGATCGCACGAATCCGGTGCCCACCACGAGGCGTACAACCAGAACCCTCTCGCTCTCCCGGCCCATTCAGAGCGGTTGAGCAGGGGTAATCGTAATAACCATCGGTCTTGAAAACTCGACAATTTTGTGTCTGAAGATTGATCTCAAGTGATTCGATTGCCATAGTCGAAGCTTAACACCTCATGAAAACAAAACTGGATGAAAAACCAATGAAAGTAATGACCATCTCGGGCTTCGGTGGCCCGGAAGTATTTTCGGAGCATAACATGCCTGAACCTAAAGCTAACGAGGGGCAGGTCGTTATTGATGTGAAAGCGTCAAGCGTTAATCCAATCGACATCAAGATCCGTTCGGGCATGGTCCCGCTAGCGACCCCTCCATTTCCCGCCGTGCTGCACGGCGACGTGGCCGGAATTGTAAGCGAGGTCGGGCAAGGTATCAGCCATCTTCAGGTTGGCGATGAAGTCTGGGGATGCGCAGGCGGTTTTAATGGTCTACCATCTGGAGCACTTTCTGAAAGAATGCTGACAGATGCACAACTGATCACAAAAAAGCCCAAAAATCTCTCATTTATTGAGGCGGCAGCACTTCCACTGGTTTCATTGACAGCTTGGTTTGCGCTTGCAGATCGGGCACAAGTCCAAGCGGGTGATCGTGTTCTAGTGCATGCGGGCGGGGGTGGGGTTGGTCATGTTGGCATCCAAATCGCTAAACACCTCGGCGCCACCGTTCATTCCACCGTAAGTAATGAGCAAAAAGCGCGCTCCGCGGAGAAACTCGGGGTAGACGAGACGATCTTTTACCGAGGTCTTTCAGTAGATGATTACGTCAAAAAGCATACTGAAGGTAAAGGCTACGATGTCGTCTTCGACACTGTCGGTGGGGATAACTTGGACGCTTCCTTTCAGGCGGCCCGCTATGGCGGCACCGTCGTCAATATTGCATCGCGTTCAACCCATGACCTTACACCAATGCACGCAAGAGGCCTTACACTTCATGTGGTTTTCCTAGTCGGACAGATTGCAAATCCACTCAACCGTCATAGCATCAAGCCGAGACTAGAAAAATTGAGTGAACTAGCTGAAACAGGTGAACTTCGGCCACTGATAGACCAGCAACAGTTCGAGATTGAGGACGTCGCCGATGCCCATGCCTACCTTGAGTCGGGTAAAGCAATTGGGAAAGTAGTTTTAAAGCGGTAAAAATCAGATGAGTTAATGAGCATTATTTTTTTGGGAGAAATAGCACTAATGAGCCGAAAAACTGACTTTCTAGTCAACACCCAAGAGGATCGAAATATCCTTTTATCTCGAGAAAACATTACTCGGTATTCATTTTGATGGTTCGCAGGTATGTAAAGATCATCCCCAATTTTTGTTTTTACTAGTCTGACCAATGCCAGGGTTAAAGGTGTTGGTTGGGTCTAAATCTAAATAATGCCTATGCAATGTATCTCCCGCTCTATACTCATGCCCTACATTGTGCTCAGCTGGATATTCAGCTCCTCGAGCAATTAACTCATCAAGGATGACTTTTTTTACAGCACGAGCATCGACACCCTTTGCGAGAATATAATTTTGATGCAAAACATGACAAAAGAAATGCCCATAACAAAACTTATCAACAACTGAACTATTATCATCAATCGAATTCTTAAACCATTCCCACTCGTTCCTCCTAAGCGCGACATCTATGGATATCATCGCCCCTAATTTTTCCTCTTCACAAATGTGGTACCTCGAAATCGCACCAGCCGCAAGGAATCTCAAGAGCATAGCTCTATCACCCTCTTTTTCTGAGCATTCTATGAAGGCCCCGTCGTGATTTTTGAAAAAAGAAATCAAATAATCCCTCGCTTCATCAATACCCTCGTCAGACATTTCCAAAATCCAGTGGTGTTCATAATCCTCACGATATTTTTCCAACCTTGATGGAATTTGATTTGGGAGAAACCAGCTTATTTTCTGCATAAACTTATCTGAAAAATTCGTAGGTAAGAATCCTATCTTTGTCGCCCATCTATCCAAGAAGATTTTTATATTGAATAATTTTTGGATGTATTTACTTCCAACTGTATTGATTATAAAGAAATTATCTTTCCCATATTTCTTGGTTACGTCATAGACTCGTCGATGCACATATTCTCCAGATACGGGTAGTTGTTTGAAGTTTCCTAAAATCTCTCGCCTCATGAT
>PBZS01000035.1 GCA_002730235.1 Gammaproteobacteria bacterium
CATCCTTAGCTCCGTAGATAATGTGTGGCGGCAGGGTAAAGCTGGTCTTTCATAGTGGTGATACCACCGTGCTTGAGTGTCTTGGTTATGGTTTCCCATACCTTTTGGATAAATTAACAGCGTAAGCTAGCTTGATGCCTCAGACTTAATTTCATCGAAAGATAGAGGTGCACCAGCCTGAAGCAAACCGTAAAGGAGTGTTTGATTCTAACAGGAGATTGGTGACGTCATTTAGCCCCGGAAAGTGGCAAAACGAGCCGTTGGACTCCGTTTCTTGGAGTGGAGATTTTGGTGGAAATTTGAGCAGGATGGTTACGACCCTCCTTAAGGAGCACATTGAGGGAGGCCGAAGAGTCAACAACGCGCCAGAACCCGACTGCCTTGAGCGGTTAGTCACAGAGTACTGCCCGGCATTGTCAGCACAGGCAAAGGAGTACTTTAAATCGGTCGATCAGCAATCTTTGGCTACAAAGCTCATGGAAGCTCTTGTTGAAAGTTTTCGTATGCAGCCCGACCATGACTTTATCGGAGATAATACGCCCTACGATGTGTGGGTTTAGGCTATCCCCAAAGCACAACCCGTTAAAGACGGCATCTTAAAGGCTCTTTCAGAGATGCCCCCAAGAGTCACAACGGTTAAAAGAGCAAAAAAACGTACATGCTAAAGTTAGTACGTTTTGGTTTGAAAAACACCGTCTTTCCAGGCGGTTTTTTTGTGTCTGCTTTAAGCCTGCATCAAATAAAGTGCTACACAATATTTCATCTTTTGAGCAAAATTACTGTGTCTTTAAATTCTTTAATTGCTGATAATCTGTTACTTAAAGAAATTTTTGTGTAGCAATTTTACTTCTGAAAGGTGGTGGTAGGAACAGGATTCGAACCTGAAATTTAATTACTCTTATCCTATTCTTTATTATGAGTTTATGTAATATTAATCATAATTGTGTGCAAAATCTGTGCAAAATTATTTTGATGTGCGAATTTGATTTGCACAAAGAAACGATCCGACGAGCCAGCAAAATTGGCACGTCGTAGAGATCAAATATTAAAACCACCAGACTTTCTTTCCGCATCCAGAACTCGCCCTCCCCCATCCATTCACTCCAGATCAATTCTCTGAAGTTCCACCGCGAAAATGTATTTTTTAGTTAGACCCAGTCCCCTAAACTTTTTTCCCTTCAAAAGCCTAAGTGCATCCAACTAACTGGATGAAATTGTTCGACCCCTCCGAATAAAATCGGAACAATTGAATCTCCTATCAACCAACTCAGCCAATTTGAAAAAGAGATGCTTCAAAAATAAACTATAATCGACTAAATATGCAAACGTTAACAGTCTATTGCGAAGGAGGACTTGCCAATCGAATTAAAGTTCTATTGTCGGGGAAATTGGTCTCCGAATTAACAGGACGTCATTACACGATGTATTGGCCTCTCAACAAGGCATGCGCTGCTCGTTACGATGATTTATTCGCCAATAAATTACATGTTATATCAGCAAGTGTCTTAGATTGCCCCAAATTTCCTCAAGTCAACGGATGGCTCGAAAGCATGCCAGACCCTCTTGAATCTGACATTGATCACCTTATGATCAATCACGTCGATTGGTTAATAAACCCAAATAAATTCAAAAAGCACGAACCTCACTGGGTTCGCTGTCTGGAATTGTTAGATGAACTCGACCCTATCCCGGTTTTACAATCTCGTATTCAAAGATTCATCGACGATCTTTTTCTTCCCAATATGATCGGAGTCCATATTAGGCGCGGAGATTTTCTGCACGCTAGACCAGAAGTAGCAGGCAACACTGAAGAAGTTATGCAGGAGCTTGACGCCGCCATCGAGCAAATATCTGGTGCAGGCGTATTGCTTTGCACTGACGATGGAGCTGTAATCCACGGAAACACAGACGTTCAACCCGAAGGAATTATTCCAAAATTCCAGAAACGATACGGTGCTAAAATCATAATCCCAGAAATCCGAAGTCTCGATAGAAATTCACCAGACGCAATACAAGATGCATTAGTCTCACTAATGCTTTTAAGAAAAACCGACAGAATTATAGGCACCGAGGGAAGCACTTTTTCCCACCTGGCACAACTTGGACGTGATGTTTCATTCAAATCAATAAGCGGCGGCGTCCCATCCTATCGTCGCCTAATATTTAAGATGAAACTATCAGGTATATACTATCTTATTAAAGTCGCTTCGAGAGCTCAATTCGGACGATATATGCCATTTCACATTGCAATGAATCACTACTTTAAATTACCGAAAAAACTGGTGTCTAAATTGCGAAGCGGGATAAAAAAACTTTTTCGTATTTTCATTATAAGGTAGAGCATCTCTATTAAATTGAACTTTGCTTACTGCATTTAAAATCATCTCTATCGATGCTTTTTAGGTACTCAAAAAATTGGCAACAGAACGAATACCTGAATGTGAAAGCAAACGATCTTAGTATATAAAAATTGAAGAGGTTTATCTTTAAGTAAGATGATTCCCTTTTCGTCGTCTCGACATACATCTAACATGTAATCGTTTAATGATCCAATAAAACTAGATCCGAAATCCGAATAGAATAAAACATTATTAGTATCTAATTTAATTAAGTTCTTATATATAATGAAAGGCTTCCATAGCCAGTATCCAGAACCTCTTTGGTTTTTTATTATATGTTTGTTTTGTCTTTAAAAATACGTAGATATATCTTCTAGGCTATGCTTACGTGCCTCATCAAAACTACCAATACTAATCTCGGTCTTGCTGCACATTCGCTGAGATTCACACCATATATTTTTAGCGTAGTTAATTAGTATTTTTTCATTGTAGATAGGAACTTTAATTGTTCCTATTTGATTTGGAGGGCAGGGTAAAGGTTGATTTTTTGAGTTGAAAGGATTTTTTGGTAAAAGATACTGGGAACGACAGAAGGAGAAAAAGCTAAAGACAACCTTGAGGCCTGTCCCAGCTTGAATGTTGGATAACTTGAAGCACTATTAGACCTTCTCGATCTCAATCACAAGGCAACAGAACCGGTGGATTCGTCTCGTAGGGCTCTGATAAGCGCTCCCTATCTTCATGATCTAACCTTCCGGCAGTGAATACCTCGTTCGCATAGGCTATATGATCATCACCCTTTTTAGCAAAAACATACAGCCTATATACCCCGGTATCTTTAGGAGCTTTGAAAGTAATGCGGGATCCTTCTTGAGTTAGGATAAGATCCTCTAGTAGTCTTATTTCATCCTTACTATTCGAATAAACCATCACCCCAGTACCCTCGCGAATCTCCCAATTAAGAATCGTTTCATGATCTACACCGTCTAGAAAAACAGAAGCCTCGTAAACGCGACCTTCCTCCAAATCTAAAGTAGGTCGCTCCCTTGCACGGAAATCTTCAGACGCGTCCCAAGTCGTAGCATATAGCTCTCCCTCTTTTAAGGGAATCCCATTGAGATCTTTGATTACCGGTCTATCTAATTTTAGCGGTGATCTATCAGCATAAACACCATTCCAAACACTAGCAAGCGATCCAACAGAGTCTGTTGAAAGGTTATCGTGGAGTAAACCCCACCATGTAGTACTTTGTTCAGCCCTATCTCCCCAATAAAACGCGAAGCCTCCTACACACAAGTCTTTCCCATCTTCCAATTCACGACATCTTTCCTNAATCAGCTTACTTTTTTCAAAGCTCGTTGTCTCCTCANTCACTAGCCAGTGTGCTTGCCATCCCTGCCCCCACCAGCCTTNGATTCCCCATTCGGTACAAACTATTGGTTTTTTCCATACACTCTTCGCTTCCGAAAGTGCTTCTTTTAGGCCGCCGTAAGTGTTGATTCCAATAAAGTCCAAGTTTCCACAGTCCTCCGCGATTTCCGAAAGCTTTTCCGAATCGCTGCCCCCCACGCAGAATCCTATCGGGTGACTTGGATCAATCGACTTCACACTTCGAGATATTCTATCTAAACTTTTCCAAGTATTTGAGTCATATTTGTAATCATTGGATGGAATGATTCCGTGTTCATTACCCAGCGACCACATCATAACACCAGGGTGACCCTTAAGTTTTTTTACAACCTCGATTATTTTCTTTTCCTGTGCTTCAACCTGACTCTCGCAACTCCAATCCATACCATCACGCTGATACATAATTGGCAAGTTGACGAACGAGTAAAGGCCATTGTCGTATGCCTCGCTTATGAGCTCTAAATCTGCTTGGACTCTAACAGCGTTGCCCCCAATTTTTTCAAACAACTCAGGACGACTGATTTTGTGATGCATTACTGCACCTCTAATAAAGAAAGTCTCGCTATCCTTCTTTAAAACCCAAGACCCATTTTCGTTAACAAAGGCCCAATTCGGATCCTCGTTGAAATGTAGATAAAGTCCTGCTGTAAATATTACAAGGACGAATATAAAGTAAGTCTTCAAGAGCTTTTTCATTTGTTTTTAATGAGATGAGATCCTGGGCTCTAAACTAGATGTCCAGACAGTTTTGTCGAGGATTGTTTGATACCTATGTATACTCAAGCATCTAGCAGAAGCCAAAAACAAAACACGCTTCCCGCAGAAAAAAAGATCATCGAACAGATTTCAACTTTGTGCAAAACCACCCACATTCTTGCTCCTGCAAATATCTACCCTAGGCTCAATCTCTTCCGCTGAAAATGATGCAGTCACCATTGAATTGGACGATTTAGGTTTCAGCTGCATTGGAGACTACATTGGGAAAGTGGAAGTCTGTCATTGGCAAGTTGCTGACTCGTTGAGGGTTTGATGACTGCAATCTCTTGTTTTGAGCTTTGTTTAAGTTGTCCATTAATCTTATGTAATAGGTATTTGGATGCGTATTAAATTGTTCCAAGCTTCTCTTCCTCAGTGGTTAGTGAAAATTATTTCAAACAACCCGTAATCTCCAGAATATATTTAAAAGGTACGGTACGGCTCGGCTAAATTTGCAGGTAGGAAATTTAACGGGTCTGATTTGACCTACGGTAGAATCCTGATTCGATATCGGGTCGACTTGGTTCGTGTCGAAAGTTTCACGTTCTTTTGTTGGTGATCCATTTTATGATCTTCAAAAAAGGTGTGCCGCCGTTCTTCGT
Organism: Gammaproteobacteria bacterium; assembly: GCA_002730235.1. Taxonomy (GTDB): domain Bacteria; phylum Pseudomonadota; class Gammaproteobacteria; order Pseudomonadales; family Litorivicinaceae; genus HIMB30. The sequence goes on from PBZS01000035.1 coordinate 5,108, forward strand.
CTAAAAGAGTCACATATTCTTTGTGGGATACCAATCCGGAGCATCTGCCAAGACATCCTCGTAAAGTGTCAGTAACTTCTGCTTCAGCCGTGCCGTGACTTTGGGCCGCTGTTTTGCAATGTCCTTCTTTTGCATTGGATCAGTGCTTAAGTCATACAGAGTGAAACGACTAAAATCGCCTGCCTTGATCACTGGGATCCACGCTTCCTGGAAGGTTCTTAAACGAACGAACTCGTTCTTCAAGCGCTTGTATTCGGGGCTGGTGAAGGTTGTGTTGCTGACGCGGGAACCCAGTTCGGGCGTCGACGGATCGATACCCGCCAACCTGGCCATCTCCTGCGTCAATTCGTTTTTCCTGACCTGATTTTCAGGCAATTTGTAACTACGGTAGCCCATCAGCGTGTAATTGCCTTCCCGTAGGGTGGCTAGATGGCGTGATGAGGGGGCAAGCCAGAACATGGGTTGAGAGCGCGTAAACGTTCCTCTCTCAATCAGTAAAGGTGACAGGTCGGAGCCATCGAGGTGCACGCCCTTGGGTTTATCAATTCCAGCTAAGCCGCAGATGGTAGGCAACAGATCAACCGCTCCCGATGGCGTGCTTTCAATCCGGCCGCCGCGAACGCCATCGGGCCAGAAGAAAATGCCGGGCGAACGCAAACCGCCTTGGAAATTTGACCCCTTGTTGCCGGTTAATCCGCCATTGCGATCGGCCCGGTAGCTCCCGTGGTCGGAGGAATAGATGATCAACGTGTTGTATAGTTTGCCTGTTTCCTTGAGCTTTGCAACGAGGCGGCCAATCGCGCGATCGGTATTGTCGACCGTGGCCGAGTAAATGGCGGCTTCATCCTCGGGGTCTCCATAGATCGACGTGATCTCATCGGGTGCCGCGAGTGTGGCATGAGGCTCGTTAAACCAGATGTTCATAAAGAACGGCTCTTCGGGATTTTCCTTGGTTTCCAGCCAGTTGATCGCATCACTCACGATGATCTGGCAGGAGTAACCCTCCATCGGCCCTACCCGCTTGCCGTTACGCATAAAGTTTGTGGGATTCCTGTGACTGGGATTTGCTCCATTGGACAAGCCAAACCAGTAGTCAAAACCGTGATCCTGGAGGGAAGGCTTTTTCCGTTTGCCGGAGGTCATGCCGAGGTGCCATTTGCCAAAATGAGCAGTTCCGTATCCGGCCTGCTGCAACACTTCGGCGATAGTTACTTCACTCTCCAGCAGATGCATGTCGTGCATGTGATCCTGTAAGACACCGTAAATGCCGGTGCGGAGATTCTGCCTCCCGGTAAGGAGCGTCGCCCGCGATGGCGAACAGACTGCCGCCCCAGCATGAAAGTCGGTGAACCGAACCCCCTTCGCCGCCAATTCATCGAGCACCGGCGTCTTGACCGGCCCGCCATAACAGCCGAGATCCTGTGATCCCAAATCATCCGCCAGTAGGACCACCACGTTGGGCTGTTTGGTTATAGGAAAAATGGGGCAAGACAGAAGCAGGACGAATAAATATGTGAGGATAGGTTTCATGATATTTGTTCCGTCTTTGTTAATTGTCTCCTGCATCCTCGGTGACGTGGGCGAGGATTTTGACATAGGACGCACCGGCGTTGGGCATGTTGGGATCGCGACTGCGCTTTTCTCTCCAGAGCTCGCTAACACGGGCGCGTTGATCGGATTTGAGTTTGCTCATCACGCTCTCGACGTATTGTTGATGGCTGCTGCCTTGGTAACCCTTCGGAAGAGGGTTCTTGTCGATGCGGGCGAGGAGATCATTGTGCTTTTTGCCAGGTTTGGGAGGAGCCGTCCGAGTTGTTTCCTGCGCGGCGATCCATTCTGGACCGTCGGCCATAACGCTTTCATAGATCGCGTTCGCCTGCTTTTTCATCCGGAAAACGACTTCGGGCATTTGGGCCGCGATGTCATGCTCTTGGCTCAGATC
>PBZS01000036.1 GCA_002730235.1 Gammaproteobacteria bacterium
GAAACTAATATGGAATTATTAGCACTCCCATACACTCCTAATCACGCAGAATATTTGGCCCTGATAAACTCACACCGTATTCGCGCAGATCAAATAGAATTTCTAAGACCAAACTTCAGTCGGCAAAGCCGCCTGCGCAAACCGACCTTTGTGAGTAAATCTTGCCCCTAAACTAAAAATGGTAACTGCATGAATCCTTGGATCATTGAAATCACACGCGGCCAGTGCGTTGAGAGCTCGTCCGTTGGTCATGGAGTCGTCGTTGACGCTGATGGCACTGAACTTGTGACTTTTGGCGAAAAAAAGAGAGAGACTTTTCCACGATCCGCTGCCAAGTGGATACAAGCACTTGAGCTTGTGCTGAGTGGAGCCGCCGACGAACTAGGGCTCAGGGATGACCACCTAGCGATCGCCTGCGCATCGCACAATGGTGAGCCTGAGCATATCACTTTAGTAAATGCGTGGCTTGGACAGCTAGGACTCATAACAGAAGATCTCGAATGCGGCGTATCCCTGCCATTTACCGAGCCAGTCAGATTACAACTCAGTCATGACCATATCCCGGCAACCCAGCTGCACCATTGCTGTTCGGGAAAACATGTGGCTATGCTCGCCGTATGTAAGCAAAAAGGCTGGTCAACCAATGGATACACGGATTACAAACATCCTTTGCAAGCCAAAATTCGGCAACATATGACGACAATTTTTGGTGTAGATGCTAACTCACTCGACTATGCGACTGATGGGTGTTCTGTCCCAACTTACTTACTCCCGCTCGATGTTATGGCATTGGGATTCGCAAAGCTGGGCGCTGGACATTTTTCCACCAAATTAAATCATGCAGCCACTCGACTTCGATACGCACAGGCTAGTGCTCCGTTCATGGTGGCAGGGTCTGAAAGGCTAGACTCACAACTACTCATAGCTGGACAGGGACGGTTGCAGGTTAAAATGGGGGCAGAAGGGGTCTACCTCGGCGCCATCCCGGATCGCAAAATCGGATTCGCAATTAAATGCGAGGACGGATCACTCCGGGGGCAAGAAGCGCTAGTAATTGAATTGCTCCGAACTATAGGTGAAGAAAATCTTATCAATCGATTACCCCTTGCGGTAAGCAGGCCGGTGGTTAGAACCGCAAAGGGATTACCGGTCGGACAAGTGGTTGTGCGCAAAATTACTTGATCATGAGATGGCGTAGCATCTTTTCTATGCTTGACTGAGCCGCCCTCGCGATAAGTAACGTCATTTGATCTGGAGAGATGAGTTCACCAACAGAAACACGCGCGGAGATTGGTGGGGCGGTGACTAACTTTCTCATGTGGGGTCCGAGCTCATCGTTACCAGCATAGGGTGCGAATTCTTTTCCTGGCCCACTGTAATAAATAGCTACTGGACAGACGGCAACACCCGCCCTGCGGGCTGCGTCAATCAGCCTACCTTTAAAACGTGAAGGCATAGGACCGTGGGTAGAGGTCCCTTCAGGAAAGATAACAACAAATTCTTCGGATCTCAGGACCTTCTCGATCTCCGTTATCGCCTTTTCAGCCGAACTTCGGTCGCCCCGTTTAATGAATAGTGTCCGGGCTCCGGCCGCGAGCCTCCCAATAATCGGCAAACGACGGACTTCATCCTTCGAGAGAAATCGAACAGGAATTAATGACCCGAGCACAAGAATATCCAACCAAGAAAGATGGTTGGCCACAATCAAGCTCGGTTTAGTGGGTAAATTAGTGACAAGCTTCCTTTCGACTCCGAGTATAGAAAGCATACGAGCGCACCACGACATGATACCAGCTTGTCTTGTTGCTAAATCATCTGGCTTTTTTACACGGTACAGCATCCAGAGCCCTGATAGCACGTGAAAACCTATCCGTATAAGCCTCATTGAACCTGAATCCCGTGTTAATGTTGACAAGTCTAATCATCTATTCAAATTAATTGCTTGTCTCTTCGCTAGCTCTTACGACGGTAGCTGTCCCACCAAAATAGAGCAGGCGCTAGGGCGCGGTCATAAAGCAGAGAGGCCAGATGATAAATTCCAGGCGTAGAGATTAACCGACCAAGGACACGATATCCTGGCATCTCAGTCCAAAGCGCTAGGAACGCCTCCACACCAACCAATAGCTTGCCATCCGCAGTCAACAAATGGAGCCGTTTCTTTGCATCTTCAGTGGTCAGACGTGACGCCTGCAATACCTTACCGCCCAGTGAAATTTTCTCAAACTCTATGTTTATGTCGCGCTTTGAGCACAACCTCCTGTAGTGCTCGATTTCAAACGAACATATCGGGCATTCATCATTATAGAGAACCGTCGCTTTACTCATAGAAAGTCGATGCGGGTTTAGCAGTAATTTACAAGCGGTAACCCATAAATAACTTTAAGAGCTCAATGGCGTAGAAGCTTGTGCCATTAGTAAACCAGTTTTCTCCTTTGAGTAATCAACCTCATCCTTGTGTTGTTTAAACCTTCAAGTCATCCTGTATCAAAGGGGATCTTTTTAGTAATGCCTATATATGGACTGACCGGTGGTATTGCCAGCGGCAAAACGGTTGCTCTGCAGATATTCGATAAGCATGGCGTCGATACGATCGATGCCGACGAGCTCGCTCGTTTAGTTATCGAGCGAGGCACAGAGGGAGCTCGGATTTTGGAAGAAGCAATAGGAGAACAGTACTTTTATGATGGTGCTCTAGACCGACGGCTACTGCGTGAGGACATGTATCAATTTCCATCGCTTAAACAAACAGTAGAATCTATAGTGCACCCTCTCGTTCGAGACGCTTTAGATAAGTGGATAAAAAAAAGCTCAAAATCACCGTACCGGATTTTATGTTCTCCTCTATTAATCGAGACCAACCAGCATGTGACACTTGACGGCGTCATAGTTATTGATACTCCAGAGTCGATTCAGCTAGAGCGCGGGGCCCGGCGGGATTCGTGCGCCAAGGACGCTTTTCAGAAAATAATTACCGCTCAGTTGCCTCGTCATGCGCGGCTCGAGCACGCGACCCTCGTGGTCGATAATTCTGGCGATTTTAGATCGCTATTTCAACAAATCCACATCCTGCATGAGAAGCTCAGCCATGACTAACGATAAAGGACGGATTGTTTCTTGCCCAACATGTAAAAAAGCAAATTGTTATCATACGGGTAATCCTTTTCGTCCATTTTGTTCGGAACGTTGCCGCTTGATTGATCTGGGCGAATGGGCCGATGAGGAACGTCGAATATCAGGTCAAGCTATTCCGCCAGATTATAACGATCCAGAAGTTGATGCTTACTGAAATCCGCTTATTCCAGCCACCCCGAAACCCCAGTGTCTTTGCACCACTGCGATATCTGACTTTGTCATCCCGCCCAACGCATAAGCAGGTACCCCGAGATCGCACGCGAGCTCGGAAAAACGGTTCCATCCAAGAGAGGGCATACCAGGATGACTAGGTGTTTGGCGAACCGGTGAGATAAATACTGCATCTGAAGGCCAGTCACTTTGACGTTCAATATCAAATTCATCTCGGATACCTGACGTGAGGGGCCACGGCTGGCTAAGCGTATTAAGATGCCCAAGCGCGTCTTGGATACGATCACGTTTTCTCAAGTGAACTCCGCACCCCTCTTGGAAGCAACTTAGTTGATCGAGTGTTAATATTACTCGGTGTTTGTTTCCAATCGCCAAGTCTATGGCTCGCTCAAGATCTTGCCCCGGGGTGAGGCCGCGGAGATAGATGACAGTTCTAGCACGCAACTGTGCCACCCAACTCGTCGGTTCACAAGCAAGCTTAGCATCGTAAATTTCAATGATCCTTGGGAGACCGACCGCGCGAACAATGGCGTCATTCGCTCTCGGAAACTGGAGCTTCGTCAGGAACTCTGAAGGGAACCACGAGATATGTTGACCCTCAAGTCCTCGAGGTTCACCGTCGAACCTAGACACCTCATAGACCCACAGCCGAACCGATTTTTCTCCATAACTCCAGGGAACCTGGAACATAAAGCTTGCGTCATGTTGAGTTATACCGAGCTCTTCCTTTAGCTCCCGACTAAGACACTCCTTCGGCCCCTCACCCTGCTCAAATTTACCTCCAGGAAACTCCCAAAGACCACCCACGTGACTGCTTTTAAGACGCTTGGAAAGAAGAATCTGCTCATTGCGCCAAATCAGTGCGCAGGCGACTTGGGTCTCAGGTCCGGTACTCAGCATTGATCCGCACATACTCGTTAGTGAGATCGCAAGTCAGGACACGACAGTATCCAGTACCCATTCCCATGGAAATACGAATCGCAATATCGATTGGCTCCATTGCAACCCGTCCAGCTTCTTCCGTGTATTCAGGATGCCGGCTACCATTTTGTACGATCTGGATACTGTTGATCCAAATATTCACCTGCTCGATTTCTAACTGAGGAACAGGGGCGCGACCGACCGCAGCCAAAATACGTCCCCAGTTTGGATCCGACGCCGCGAGTGCTGTCTTCACCAGAGGTGATGAAGCGACTGTATTAGCGATTGCATGCGCATCCACGTTATTTGTTGCAGCCTCACAAATCACACAAACGAACTTCGTGGCACCCTCTCCGTCTCGTGCAAGCATCTCAGCTAAATCATCAGCCAGAGCCGACAGCGCCGAGGCAAAAATCTGCGCCTCTTGACTGTCAGGATTCTCAATTAATGCATGTCCTGCTTTTTTTGTGGCGACGATTGCGCAGACATCATTCGTCGATGTGTCGCCATCAACGGTCACACAATTGAAGCTATGGTTCACAGTGCGCGTTAAAAGAACATGTAAACAGCCCGCTGTCATAACAACATCTGACGCAATTAAACCGAACATGGTAGCCATATTAGGGTGGATCATCCCCGACCCCTTCGCCATGCCAGTTAAAGAGACCGTCTGCCCACTTATTTCGCATTGGATATGCCTCAATTTTGGGTGCGTATCGGTGGTCATAATTGCGCGTGATGCTCGTTCCCACGCGACTGAAGATCCGTCAGAGGCGCTCATCGCCCTAGGAAGCGCATCACAAATGGATTGAACAGGAAGTGGTTCACCGATGACTCCGGTTGAAAATGGCCAGACTGCATCTGTACTTACACAAGCTAATGTGGCCACCGCATGGACAGTCTGATGGCAAGAATCCATGCCAAATTCTCCTGTTCCCGCATTCGCATTCCCTGCATTCAGTAGCCAAAGGCGAACCGACGTGGTCGTTGCTAAATTCGCTCTCAACACATGCACAGGTGCAGCGCATAATCGGTTGGTGGTGGTGACAGCCGCGCCGACGGCACCCTCGTCGAAGTCCATCAGAAGGAGATCGTCACGGTCCCTATTTTCATAGACGGGTGCGCTGGTGGTGCCTAACCGCACCCCTCTGATCGATAACCCACCTACTAACGATTTCATGCAGTTCTCACCCTTTACAACAGAGCATATGGTGGCGGGTTAGCCAATGCGGCCACAACACTGCTTATATTTCTTGCCACTACCACACGGACACGGTTCATTACGTCCCACCTTTTGACTCACTGCTGGCATTGGTCGCACCGACTCAGCCGGCTCCATTACCCCCTCGGCACCAGTGGCATTTTCATGCGTCGCCTCCGCTCTGGCGAGCTGTTCAACTGCTTGCCGACGACGCGCCTCTTCTTGCGCCTCGATCTCTTCCTTGCTTGGTACTTGAACTGCTGTCAATACACGGACTGATTCTCTTTTGATTTGATCAAGCATTGACGTGAATAGTTCAAAGGCTTCGCGTTTATATTCCTGCTTTGGATTCTTTTGTGCGTAGCCGCGCAAATGTATGCCCTGGCGCAGATAATCCATCGCAGCCAAATGCTCTTTCCACGTGTGATCCAGGACTTGTAATAAAACCTGCTTCTCGAAACGACGCATAGTTTCTTCCCCAATCACGCCAGTTTTTTCATCGTGACGGAGACATGCTTCATCAATAATTTTCTCGAGCAGAGTTTCCTCATAGAGCGACTCATCATCCTCAAGCCACCCTAAAATCGGCATTTCTAGACCAAATTGCGCCGCAAATTCCTCGGTGAGACCAGGAATATCCCACTGCTCGATTAGGCTTTGTGGTGGAATATGTGTCGCAACTACGGAAGTGAAAACATCTCTACGAATTGCAATGAAGAGATCAGATAAATCATCCGCATCCATCAACTCATTACGTTGTGCGTAGACCTGTGTCCGCTGATCATTTGCAACATCGTCATAATCAAGTAATTGTTTTCTGATATCGAAGTTTCGGCCTTCAACTTTCTTCTGGGCTTTCTCAATGGCATTAGTCACCATCTTATGTTCGATAGCTTCACCTCGTTGCATGCCCAAACCCTGCATAATCGATCGCATCCGCGGAGATGCGAAAATACGCATCAAATCATCCTCGAGGGACAGGAAGAAACGAGACGAGCCCGGATCACCCTGACGGCCTGAACGACCACGTAGCTGATTATCTATTCGTCGCGACTCGTGACGTTCAGAACCAACAATATGAAGACCGCCGGCCTCGAGCACTGCATCATGACGTATTTGCCAATCCGCTTTAACAGCACCAATCTGCGTGTCAGTTGGCGTCTCAAGCTCGGCAATCTCAGCCTGCCAATTACCACCCAGTACAATATCAGTCCCGCGTCCGGCCATGTTGGTGGCTATGGTTACGCCTCCTGGGCGACCAGCCTCTGCGATAATGTGCGCTTCGCGTTCGTGTTGCTTTGCGTTCAATACGTTGTGTTGAATCCCTTCTTTGTCAAGAAAATCAGACAACACTTCTGAAGCTTCGACCGAGGCTGTACCAACCAACACCGGACGGCCTTTATCGCGCTCAGCGATAACATCACTAACAATCGCCTCAAACTTCTCTTCCATAGTCATGTAAACCAAGTCGTTGCCGTCGGTTCGCTTCACAGGCACGTTGGTCGGGATAACGACAACATCTAAGCCGTAGATCTGTCTAAATTCGAAAGCCTCTGTGTCAGCTGTCCCTGTCATACCAGACAGACGATCGTACAAACGGAAATAATTCTGAAATGTGGTTGAAGCAAGAGTCTGACTTTCGGCCTGAATCTCAACGCCCTCTTTGGCCTCCACGGCCTGATGAAGACCCTCGGACCAACGACGGCCTGACATGGTCCGGCCGGTATGTTCATCAACGATTACAACCTGCCCATCTTGGATAATGTAGTGCACGTTACATTGAAATAGCTTGTGCGCCCTGAGTCCTGCATTGACATGATGAAACAAGGCCAAATTAGCTGGATTGTAAAGGCTGTCTCCCGTTTCCAATAAGCCCATATCCGCGAGCTCTGCCTCGATCAACTCATGTCCCAACTCCGTTAGCTCAACAGATCGATTTTTCTCATCTAGCAGGTAGTGACCCTCGACATCAAATGATTCTCCGTCCTCGGCCATTTTTGCTTCAGTGAGTTTGGGAATGACCGAGTTAATAGATTTGTATCGCTCGGAATGGTCGTCTGCTGGACCAGAGATTATGAGTGGTGTTCTCGCCTCGTCAATCAGTATCGAATCCACTTCATCGACGATCGCGAAAGACAACTCTCGCTGCACTCGGCCTTCTGGTGAAAAGGCCATATTGTCTCGCAAATAATCGAATCCAAACTCATTATTGGTGCCATAGGTGATGTCAGCCCCGTAGGCTACTTTTTTATCCTCTGCATTTTGACCAGAAGCGATGACTCCCACTGTAAGTCCAAGTCCTTCATAAAGAGGCCGCATCCAATTGGCATCACGGTTTGCGAGATATTCGTTCACGGTCACTACATGAACCCGTTTCCCACCTATCGCATTTAAATAAGCCGGCAATGTTGCTACCAGCGTCTTACCTTCGCCCGTTCGCATTTCTGCTATGCGGCCCTCGTATAGAGTCATTCCACCAACCATCTGCACATCAAAATGTCTGAGACCAAGCTGGCGTTTACTGACTTCTCTACAGACAGCAAATGCATCAGGGAGAATTTGATTCAGCGTCTCACCGCTCATTATTCGGTTACAAAAATCGCCACGCTTCGCAGCTAGCGCATCGTCACTGAGTGATTGGAGGGAAGCCTCTTGCTGATTGATTGCGGCAACGGCCCTCAACATCCGCTTAACTTCCCGGTCATTCTTCGAGCCAAAGATCTGCCGGACAAATGTCCCTAACATGGGTATCCTATGATGTCTTACCTTATAACGATGGTATTGTAGCGAATTGCGTGATCCCGGACAGCTAAAAAGCCTGAGAACTTTGCTTAATCGACCAGGAAGTCATCTCCAGACGCTTCAATTTGAGGTATCAATACACACCAAACGAGCCCAAATCATCGAAAATCTATTACCTAAAGATCTCAAACACGAGGTCAAAGCTGGAGATCTGAACTCAGGCCTTCTTACCATGTATGTCTCAACAGCATCCTTGGCTGCCAAGTTACGCTTTGAAGAGTATGCCTTGATCGAAGCACTTCAGGATGATCCGTTATTTCGTGGAATCAGACGCGTCCAATGTCGCGTAAAGCCAGTCAAATCTGAGGCATTACAAAACACAAAAAGGGGTAATAGATTGAGTGTGAGGGCTGCTTCTTTCATTCAAGAATTTTCAGCTTCGTTAACCGATAGGGAACTCAAACGCCAGTTTCAGCGACTGGCTGCACGGGTATCGGACAATCTTCCGCCCGATCAAACGTAACCACTTCACAATTACTTGGGTCTGAAAATAATCGTCTTAACAGCTTATTGTTAAGTGCATGACCGCTCCGATTTCCAGAGTAATGACCGATAATAGGCCGTCCGGCGAGATACAAATCACCCAGCGCATCCAATACTTTATGTTTCACGAATTCATCATTTTGACGAAGACCATCATCGTTCAAAATACGATCTTCGCCAACAACGATCGCATTCGCCATCGATCCACCTCGCGCGAGGTTGTTAGCTTTCAAGTAGTCCAGATCTCGCATAAACCCGAAGGTTCGGGCGCGACTAACCTCGCGAATAAAGGATGCCTCGTCGATGTCAACGACCGTTTTGCATTCGCCCTGATCGACCACAGGATGATCGTAGTCAATCGAAAAAGAGATGCGAAAACCATTAAAAGGCTCAAGGCGAGCAAGTTTTCCCTCATGCTCAACCTCAACAATAGATGTTATACGAATATACTCTCGCAGCGCCGTTTGCTCGCGCATCCCAGCCGATTGAATGAGGAATACGAAAGGTGAGGCACTCCCATCCATAATCGGAAGTTCAGGTGCGTTGCACTCAACTAATATATTATCAACGCCCATTCCGGACAATGCAGAAAGCAAATGTTCAACAGTAGACACTCGGACACCATCAGGCGAGGACAGACAGGTTGAGAGGGTTGTCTGAGAGACACTGTCTGCATTAGCCCGTATCAATACAGGAGGATCCAAATCTATTCGTTTGAATTGAATACCATGATTTTCTGGTGCAGGCCTCAATGTGAGGTACACCGTATCACCTGAGTGCAAACCCACCCCAGTGGCACGCACGACATTCTTCAGTGTTCGCTGTGCTATCAATGTGACTCTCCTCCGATGAGTCTTCCAGTTTAACAGGCTTTTCTCCTCCAAATCCTCAAATCAGAAAGGACGAAAAGTGTTTTTTTCTAATTAGTCCGCTTGTCGACGAAGAAATGCAGGAATGTTCAGAATCCGCTCCATATCCTTTGAATTTTGGGATTCCTCTGTAAGATCCTGATCCAACGCCGTATTTCCTATCGCCTGCGCCCTCAAAATCTGTGGCGCCCCGGCACCGGTGGGGCTGAATACCTTACGCGATCCAGTTTCGAGATGGTTATTATCGACAACTGCTCTCAGCTCCGCTTCATCGCCAAGTCCAGTCGCGACAACAGTCACACAGATTTGGTCACTCATTTCCGGATCAATTACGGTACCGATAACAACGTTCGCATTTTCATCACTGATCTGTTCAACCACATGACCGACCTGATCCCACTCACCAAGGGTAAAGTCAGGACCCGAGGTGATGTTAACTAGAATCCCTCGCGCGCCAGACAGATCGATGTCCTCAAGGAGTCGAGAGCTTATAGCCATCTCGGCTGCCTTCACGGCACGCTCCTCACCAGTTGCGGTTCCGGTACCCATCATCGCCTTACCCATTTCACTCATCACAGTTCTAACGTCGGCAAAGTCAACATTTATCATTCCCGGACGGATGATTAAGTCTGCTATACCGCGAACAGCGCCATGTAAGACGTTGTTGGCTTCTGCAAAAGCCGCCACTAGAGACGCATTTTTACCAAGCACTGGGAGTAGTTTTTCATTCGGTACGACGATCAGTGAATCGACATGCTTCACGAGAGCCGTGATTCCTTGATCAGCCACGTGCGTTCGGCGACGCCCCTCAAAACCAAATGGGCGCGTAACAATCGCAACGGTCAGAATCCCCATTTCACGCGCAATCTCTGCCACCACAGGTGCTGCCCCTGTCCCAGTCCCACCTCCCATACCGGCCGTGATAAAGACCATATCAGTCCCAGTTAAGACTTCAACGATGGCATCGCGATCCTCGATTGCAGCATTCCTGCCGACATCTGGATTGGCGCCCGCGCCCAAACCCTTCGTGATGTCACCACCTAGCTGTAACATCCGGTCCGCCGGAATCGTGCGCATCGCTTGAGAATCTGTATTCGCCACAATGAATTCAACACCCTCAACGGCATGTTCCAACATATAGTGAACAGCATTACCGCCACCGCCACCAACGCCGATTACTTTTATAACGGCGCTTGATTCGATTTGATCTACGATCTCGAACATTGTTGTTACCTCTCAGTTAGAAATTTCCCTGGATCCACTGTCGAACCCTATTAAACATACTTCCTTGCGCGCCAAGCCAATGAGGCTGCGGCCGAACTTCTTGGTCGCGTCCGTACGCTAGAAGACCTGCAACAACCGTATTGGATGGATCTTGTAATAGCCCATCGAGTCCATCTTGATGAGCCCGCTTCAGTACCCGGCACGGATACTGCAACACACTTTCAAAAACTTGCGAGATACCCGGTAATGCAGCAGTACCCCCACACAACACAATTCCTGTCGACGCCTCTTCAAATCGCCCAGATAGACGAAGACGCTCACCGAGGATCTCGGCAATCTCTTCGATACGCGGTTGGATAAATGCTGTTAGTTGTTGAAGACGAATGTCCTCTGCAGGTCGATCTGCAATCTTTTTAACCCGAGCGGTCTGATCTGGTGGAGCGAATGTTGTGTGGGCATATGCATACTGAACTTTTAAATGTTCGGCGTCCGCAAGTGGTGTTTTTAGAGCAATAGCCAAATCATGTGTTAGAAGCGCTCCGCCCATCGGTATAACCTGCATCCAGGCAGGTGTGCCGTCAGAAATGACCATGATGTCAGTGGTACCCATGCCGATATCGGCGATGCAAACTCCCAATTCTCGCTCGTCTGGCAATACCAACTGACTTTCCGCTAATGCTGACGGCACTAGCACTGCAGCCTCAAGACCAGCTAGCTTCAAACATTTCTTAAGATTCTGGATTACATAAGAGGCACCAGTAATCACGTGAACATGTGCTAACAACCGATTCCCACTCATTCCCTGTGGTGAGAGAAGGCCTGTTTGTGCGTCGAGTGTATATGAGCGCGGAATTACACTTAATATTTCACGTTCTGGTATCCGAGCTTGAATTTGTACTTGCTCCATTGCTTGAGTAACCAGAGCATCGGTTACCTCACACTGATTTAGCACCACAGTTGCTGACACATCTTGACCGATCAGATGCGAACCACCGACAGATACCAAGGGATCAGTTAATTTAGTGCCGGCCATCTCGTTAGCTACAGAAACAGCCCGCATGAGCGCCTCTACCACTGAGTCAATCTCAATAACTACGCCTTGCTTGAGGCCACCCGAACGTGCGCGACCGAGTCCGCGAATAACTATTTGACTGGCGTCCGAAATCTCAGCGACCACCGCTTTAATTTGGCTAGATCCGATATCTACTGCGAGTAAATGACTCACTTTTCAGATTCCCAAGCCAAAGCAATACCGTTATCGTAACGGGCATCGACTTTCCGCAAATGTCTTAATAGATCCTTATCAATTCTTATCAAGATATCTCTGGCTCGCGCCAGTCGTCCAAGAATATCGCGACGCCCGAGCTGCAAAGTAAAGCCTTGATCCAATACGATCTTCCATCCAAGATCATCGCCACGNGATACAGATGTAACTTTCGCGAAGTCAGCCAAACGATTCGAAAATACGCCGTAATGGCTATAGACCTGCNTGGTCTCAGATAAAGCGCCATATAAACGCGGTAACGGCTCNTCAACTAGTACCGGCGGCTCAAATAAATCGCCAGATAAGCCCAGATATTGGGTATCGTTGTAGATAGCAACCGGTCGTTGCTCAACAATTTCAATTAACAGGGTATCTGGCCAAACACGGCGAGCAGAAGCGCTCGAAATCCAAGGATGCAATTCAACTTCAGAAATCACTTCGGTGAGAGTCGTATTAAGATAACTACCATCAAACTTAATACTCAGATCTTTAGTTAAGTTTTCAGCATCCAGATAACGTAGGTCGCCTAACAATCGAACCTGTCTGATCTGGCTGTCTTTTAAAAGATGACTCAGACCGCTTGCAGCGATGGATCCTGTGACACCAAGGCCAATCAGAATTATTAATACTTTCCAGTGCATGAATGTCCGACTTATAATTTGGCTAATCGTCATAGCGAAACCTCTGCGTCAAGAAGTATTTGTTCAATCAGCATTGGCATATCCATCCCTGACGCACTCGCCGCTTTGGGAACCAATGAATGGCTTCCCATTCCAGGGACGGTATTGCACTCGACCAACAACAAATGGCCAGTTTCATCCATCATGAAATCAACACGGCCCCAAGTCCTGCAGCCAAGTGCGTCAAACGCCTCAAGTGCCAGTTTTTGCGCCTCGGTTTCAAATTCTGGACTCAGACCAGATGGAATTTGATACTCAGTATCGTTGGATTGATACTTAGCCTTGTAGTCGTAAAAATCAGTAGTTGGCCGAATCCCGATTACCGGCAGCGCGAGACCGCGGACGACGCCGACTGTAACTTCAGGGCCTGGTAATAAGGGTTCGACCAATACGCGGGTGTCGTATTTTAGCGCATCCTCCAACGCGATCTTTAACTGATCGCTTCCGCGAACCACATGGGCGCCAATCGATGATCCTTCATGGGCTGGCTTCACAAAGAGTTCTGGACCTAAGCGTTTTAGGCAGATATCAGACTGCTCTAAATCGTTTACAACCACCATAGGTGCGGTTGGTAGACCCAACGATTCCCACACTTGCTTAGTTCTTGGTTTATCAAAAGCCAAGGCTGACGCAGCAACACCCGAGCCTGTGAAGCGGATTCCGAGAGCACACAAAAGCCCTTGCAGCACACCATCCTCTCCGGGGCGCCCATGAACCAAGTTAAAAACACAAGTTGGTCGGCTAGCAATCAATGATTCAACTAGTCCGTCTTTTATATCGATTTCTATAGGATTAATACCGAGCTGCTGCATCGCATCAGCCACTGAAGCCCTTGCATCGCGGGAAACAGAAGCCTCGGAACCTAATCCACCAAATAGAAGTGCAACTCGCTCGCTTGACCAGCTCATTGGCTCCCTCCCAATGTGGTGATTAGCTCGGATGATAATCGTCCAATGGAGCCTGCGCCTTGGATTAATACTACATCGTTAGGCCCAATAAGCGCGTCGACTCGCTCAATCACCTGTTCAAATTCGCCCTCTACGTAAGGACAACAGAGCCCAAGTCGGCGAATACTCTGTGCCAGATCTTTGGCTCCAGCACCCACGATCGGAGCCTCTCCAGCTCCATATACAGGCATCAGAACCAACTCGTCAGCGCGGTTCAGCACAGTGACAAATTCATCAAACAATTCTTGAGTACGCGTGTAGCGATGCGGCTGAAAGACACTCACAAGCCGCCGATTAGGGTATGCAGCACGCAAGGCGTCAAAGGTAACTTGAAGCTCTTTTGGATGATGTCCGTAATCATCAATCACAGGGATTTGTCGCTCCTTCTTGTAGACAAATCCGGCTAACTGGAAACGACGGTCAACTCCTTGGAAATTACTGAGTGCAGCTACGAGCGAGTCATCGTTAACGCCCAAATGATCTGCAAGCGCTATTACTGCCAGAGCATTCAACACATTGTGTTGGCCCGGCATGGGGAGGGTAATCTTTAGACTCTCAGCCTCTGGACGGCGCACATTAAAGTGGGTTTGTAGTCCATTGTTGGCAATATCCATCGCGCAGTAATCCGCCTCGGACTCAATGCCATACGTGAGAAAAGTCCGTCCTACATTAGGTAGGATTTCAGTCAATACAGGATCATCGGTATTAGCAATTACAATCCCATAAAACGGAAGATTCTGTAGAAAATGGACAAAAGCCTGTTTCAAACTCTCAAAATCGCCACCATAAGTCGACATATGATCAGTATCGATATTCGTAACGATAGCGATCATCGGCTTCAAAACCAGAAAAGATGCGTCACTCTCATCTGCTTCCGCGACCATATATTCGCCCTGACCGAGACTAGCGTTGGTACCGACCTGATTTAGCTTACCTCCAACAATATATGTCGGATCTAGTCCTCCCTCAGCAAGTACAGAAGCCGCTAGAGACGTGGTTGTTGTTTTCCCATGGGTACCCGAGACGGCGATACCGAATTTGAATCGCATCAGTTCGGCGAGCATTTGTGCTCTTGGAATTACTGGAACACGTGCTTCTAATGCACTCGATACCTCAGGATTTTCAGGATCTATAGCACTCGAAACTACGATAACCTCGGCCCCCTCAATATTAGTTGCTCGGTGGCCGATATGAATCTCAGCTCCTAAACGTTTAAGACGTGCGGTGGCAGTTCCTTCTAGTAAATCGGATCCAGATATCAGATATCCTTGATTAAGCAGCACTTCCGCGATACCGCTCATTCCGACACCACCAATACCGACAAAATGCATTCGTTGAATTTGTCCCATCCGGTTAACCACGAGCTACCTCCAAAACGCAATCAGCAACTTTTTTGGTCGCTTCTGGTTTTGCGATAGATCTTGCCGCACGCGCCATTTGAGTTAGTTTTTCGGGAGCTCTTAAGATATCTGAGAGCTTGGCTACGAAAATATCAAGGTCTTGCTCCTGAACAACGACGGCCGCGCCAGCCTTCTGTAAATGCTCCCCATTTTTTGTTTGGTGATCATCGACTGCATTAGGAAAAGGAATCAGCACCGAGGGCATTGCTGCACTTGCAAGCTCTGACACTGTGAGTGCACCTGCTCGACAGACCACGATATCTGCATCGCTATATGCGTCGTCCATTCGACTAATAAATGCCACGACCGTCGCCTCAAGATCCAAGGCCTGATATTGCTCATCTACTTTATTTTGCGCTGTAAGACCTGTTTGGTGGGTGATTTCGATTCCGAAGTGAGTAGCTACTTCCCTTAATTTTTTTGGAAGTCGTTCATTCAGTGTCTTCGCACCCTGGGATCCACCGAGGACAAGTACACGTGTTGTCTCAATAGGCTGGCAACCGTCTGCGATGCGCTGACGTCCGACTGTATCGATAGCTGTTCTAATCGGATTTCCGACACACTCAGCACCCTCTAACACGTCTGGGAAGGCTGTCAGAACCCGTGTCGAGAATTTAGCGAGGTAACGATTTGTCATTCCAATGACCGCATTTTGTTCATGGACCACTATAGGAACTTTCATAATCCGGGCGGCAATTCCACCAGGCCCCGCAGAGTATCCACCGAAACCCACACAAACAGATGGCCGAATACGTAAAATCAAAATGATTGCTTGAAGGATCGAAACCGCAAGACGAATAGGGCCTATGATGCGGTCTACACCCTTCTTACCTCGAAGGCCCCGAACAGAAAGGAAATGTATGGGTATTCCTTTTTCTTGGACCAGCCGTTCTTCAAGACCATATCGTGAACCAATCCAATGAACCGTCTCACCACGGCTGACCAATTCTTCTGCAACCGCTAACCCTGGAAAAATATGACCGCCAGTTCCACCGGCCATTACACAAATTGGTTTCTTCATGAGTGCGCTCCAGGGAGATTATCTGCGCTGACACGCGCTATAACACCAAGACTTACGGCGGTCATAACTAACGAACTACCACCATAACTCAGAAGCGGAAGAGTCAAGCCCGTCGTGGGAGCTAGTCCGATATTGACTGCCAAATTGACTAGTATTTGGAGGGCAATAAGAAGTACAAGCCCATACACGAGATAAGCGGCAAACGGCCTAGCACCAAGTTCTGCACGCCGGCCGATCGACAAACCCCTCCATACGATAAAAGTCATAACTCCTACCGTAATCAAAGCACCGATAAGACCAAGCTCTTCGGCGAGGATAGCGAAGACGAAATCGGTGTGGGCCTCTGGAAGATAAAACAACTTTTGGACAGAATTACCGAGGCCCATACCAAACAGGCCTCCACGGCCGAATGCTAAAAGCGCCTGCGTTAGTTGGTAGCCCGCTCCAAAACGATCGGTCCAAGGATTAAAAATTGTTTCAATCCGCTCAATACGATAAGGCTCAAGCACGGCAAGTATTGCGAGCCCGAGAAATAGCGCCGAACCGAATACTACATACTGTGTAAACGGTGCCCCAGCTAGCAAGAGAACGCCCATCACGGCGCAACTCAAAACCAACAACGTACCGTAGTCCGGTTCCATCAACAAAAGAATCGCTATTAGACCAACCACAGCCATAGGCTTTACGAAGCCGCTGAATTTTTGACGTACCTCTTCAAGTCGCCGGACCAGATAGGATGCTAGGAATAGCATCATAGTAAACTTAACAATTTCAGATGGTTGAAGATTGAATAACCCAAGACTGACCCAGCGAGTCGCACCCTTTACTGTAAGACCTACGCCAGGGATCAAAATAATCGCAAGAAGTGCCATCGAAAAAAGTAGAAAATGCGTTGCGTAGTTGTACCACCATCGAGTTGGAATCAAATATGCGATCACACCCGCAATCGATGCAATTAGTAAGAAAAATGCGTGTTTCATCGCGAAGCTAAAAGGCTGACCAAATCGATCTGAAGCTACCTCGACGGAGCTCGATGCGACCAATAGAAACCCAAGGCACGCAAGAGCGCAGGCGGCCAAAATAAAATGCATATCAGGAATACCTAAAGGTATAAAATCCGACCGACGAATCTCAAGCTTCACGATACATCTCCACAAGACACCTAAAGTGGTGACCACGTGCTTTATAGCTAGGGAATTGGTCAAAGCTCGCGCAGGCAGGACTTAAGAGAACAATGTCACCGTCAGCAGCATGAGAAACAGCATCCTCAAATGCTTGATCGAGCGTCTCAACAACGGTTGCGTGAGCGCCAAGAATCGCTGCAAATCGCTCACGGTCCTTGCCATATACAAAAACATGACAGCAATAAGCTTTGACGACCTTAGCCCATGAACCGAGCTCAGCACCCTTACTGTCGCCTCCTGCAAGCAGGAACAGCCGCCCATTTGTGCAGACACTTCGCACTGCGGTCTCTGATGCACCTGTATTCGTCCCCTTGGAATCGTTGATAAATCGGATACCTCGAAAACCTGGGATTTCAATCATCCGATGCGGCAGACCTCGAAATGCTTGTATTACCTTGACTGCGATCCCCTTGTTAACACCTAATAGATGACATATCGCAAAAGCTGCCATTGTATTTTGAATCATATGCCTGCCAGGCATCGGAAGAGCATCAACCGGCATCCAAGGATCAGCACCCAATGAAATCCATTCCGCATCATCAATTAGCATCAGACCAAATTGATGAAAGTCAGAATTTTGTAACGTAAAATGGATAGTAGGTGTCTGATCAGGAACTAGTGGTTGCGAAAGTGGATCCTCTGCATTCACTACTATCGCACCCACACCCTCAAAAACTCGATGCTTGGCACGGTGGTAAGCGATCATTGATCCGTGCCAGTCAAGATGGTCCGGGGACAAATTCAGACAGGTTGCCACAGTTGCTTTCAATCCAAGTGTCCGTTCTAATTGAAAGCTGGACAATTCGAGGACTGCGATCGATTGATCCCTACGCTGTGGCAACAAATCTAGGGCTTGCGGACCTAAATTACCGCCGACTAAGACATCCCTGCCATCAGCCTTTAAGATCTCAGATACTAAGGATGTCACGGTTGATTTTGCATTTGATCCAGTGATAGCGACCAGTGGCTGACCCTCGGGCCAGGCCCGGCGAAATACCTGTATGTCACTGATCAATTGTGAATGGGTATTGCTGATCCCTTCGCTCGTAGGCGGCACCCCGGGACTCACCACAATCTCTTCGAACTGATCTAAGTACTTTGTCTTCAGAGGTCCGAAGTACGTTTTTACTCCCGGAAATTTGTTATGAAATTCAGATTTCAGTGCTTTCGAGGTGCGCGTGTCTGCTACCTCGAACCGAATCCCCAAATCTTGAAAGTGGCGCGCAACGGCTTGGCCGGTCGGCCCAGCTCCAAGAATGAGGCGTTTAGTTGTCGCGATCAAAGCCATTAATCACCTCAACTTCAGAGTCGCCAGACCGACAAGAACGAGCATCACCGAGATAATCCAAAAACGAACGATAACCCGTGGTTCAGGCCATCCCTTCAATTCGAAATGATGATGGATTGGCGCCATACGGAAAAGACGCTTGCCAGTGAGCCTCATGCTCGCTACCTGCATCATTACAGACACCGTTTCAAGTACAAAAATCCCCCCCATGATGAATAGTACTAGTTCCTGACGCACCATAACCGCAACGGTTCCCAAAGCAGCTCCTAGAGAGAGAGCGCCCACATCGCCCATAAATACTTGTGCCGGATAGGTGTTAAACCAAAGGAATCCAAGACCAGAACCCACCATGGCACCCAAAAAAACAACCAACTCACCGGTTCCTGGTATGTAGGGAATAAAGAGATACTGAGCGAAAATGGCATTCCCCGTTAGGTAGGCAAAAATACCCAGAGCACTTGCGACTAAAACAGTAGGTAAAATAGCTAAGCCGTCGAGCCCATCCGTAAGATTCACTGCATTAGACGTGCCTACGATGACAAAGTAGGTCAAAATGACGTAGCCGAATCCCAGCGGAATCAAAAGATCTTTAAAGAATGGAACGAGGAGCGTAGTTTCCTCTGGTGTGTTAGCGATTTGATACAATACGAGTGCCGCGACAATTCCGACAAGTGACTGGCTCAAATATTTAGATTTCGCAGAAAGCCCTCTAGAGTCTCTCAGAACGACTTTTCTCCAATCGTCAATCCATCCGATCACTCCGAATCCGAGCATTACCAATAAAGCGATCCAGACATACACGTTTTTCAAATCACCCCACAACAGTGTCGATGTCGTGATACAAACTAGAATAAGTACACCACCCATCGTCGGTGTACCCTCTTTTGAGAAATGCGATTGCGGACCATCAAGCCTTACAGACTGTCCAATCTGACGATTTTCCAGAGAGCGAATTACCCACGGACCTACTAGTAAAGCGGTGAGTAATGCAGTCAATACACCGAGAATTGAACGTAACGTAAGGTACTGGAAAACAGCAAAACTAGGGTCAAGACTGCTAAGGTAATCAGCTAATACAAGTAACACCGTTAATGGCTCTCCTGCTTCAGTATTAGCGCACTAATCACACGATCCATCTGCGCTGACCGCGAACCTTTAACGAGAACGACATCGACACTCGAAATGGCTCCCCATAGATAATCACTGACCTCATCATGCGATTTCACACAAATAGCATCCTGACCAAATCCATCGGCGATTGGATCCGCTAGCCCCATAGCGATCAATCGATCAATTCCCTTTTCTTTTGCGTAGGTTCCGAGTTGTTTCATCTCAGATTGAGCAGAATCACCGAGCTCACTGAGGACTCCCATCACCAAAATTTTTATACCGCGCTGTGTGGAAAGCCAATCAATTGCAGCGCGAGTTGAATGAGGACTTGCGTTATAAGTGTCATCAACCAACAGGCAATGACCAAGTCGTCTTAGTGTCATACGACCAGGTTCAATCACCGCGGTCTCAAGGCCAAATTGGATTTCATCATCTGTTGCCCCTGCAACGAAGGCCATAGCAGCAGCAGCAGCAGCATTTTCCATGAAGTGGTACCCGAGTGTTGGAAGGTCAGCAGTAATCTGTCGACTGTCAAATTGAAGAGATACCCGTTGCGGTGATCGAGGTATCCAACGCACATCGGCCTCGTATCGTCCGATGCTTATTACTTTCCGGTCCCCGGCTCGTTGTGACCAGCGAGCAAAAGCCGGGTCATCACTGTTTAGAACGACTGTTCCACCAGGATCGGTATGATCAATGATTTCACCTTTTCCTTGAATTACACCATCTATCGATCCAAAGCCCTCAAGGTGCGCAACACGGGCATTCAAGAGTGCTGAGATTATTGGTCTTACCATGGCGGTAAGATATGCAATCTCTCCAACCGCAGACGCACCAAGTTCGAATAACGCAAATGGATGATGTGGTCTTAGACGAGCCATTGTTATTGGCACACCCAAATGATTATTTAGGTTACCTTCGGTGGCGAGAATGTCGTGATAGCCAAAACGTATTGACATCTGTCTTAGAATCGAAACCAGAAAACCTCGAGTACTCGTTTTACCCTGACTACCGGTCAGCGCAAAAACATCGCCTTGATAAGTCGCTCGGATCGAATGCGCAAGATCACCTAACGCTCGCTCTGTATCTTCAACACAGATTGAAGGTATCAAGTTAGTAGGTTTTGAAACGAGTGCAGCAGCCGCTCCGTTCCTTGCGGCATTTTTGATATAATCATGGCCGTCGCGATCAGCGACCAAGGCTACAAAGAGATCACCAGCAACAGCTTTCCGACTGTCGATGGTAAATCCAGAGATCGGTACTGAGCTCTTAACCGACACGTTGAGTTGCCGAGCCAGATCCCCCAACTCCCTAGGAAGCATGTTGAGCTCCCTGGCCTTTGCATCCTAGAAGACGAGTGACTTCAAGACGGTCGGACAATGGCTCCGTCAGATGGCCGATGAGTTGTTCGCTCTCATGTCCTTTACCGGCCAGTAATACATAATCTTCAGGGGCGGCGGTCTTAACTGCGAATTGGATCGCTTTTGCTCGATCAGCCTCTTCGAGAATCGGGTTCTTTGTCATTCCGGATCTTATTTCTCCAATAATCTGAAGCGGTGACTCAAATCTTGGATTATCAGAGGTGAGCACTACATGATCTGATAATTCAGAGGCAATATGGCCCATCAGGGGACGTTTACCCGGATCTCTCTCCCCCCCGCATCCAAAGACAGACCAAACCTCACCGGTACAGTGACTACGGCAGGCAATTAATGCTTTTTCCAAGGCGTCTGGTGTGTGTGCATAGTCAACAACCACAGTTGCAGATTCCTGCGTCTTGAACCATTCC
>PBZS01000037.1 GCA_002730235.1 Gammaproteobacteria bacterium
TGGCCACAAGGGTGAATCTTTTAGGGAATCTTGTTGAATTGCATAATTATGTCAACCAAGATCCCACATTTAATGTAGCAAAGGAATCCACATAAATATAAATAGATACATATACTATAGTGATGGCGGATTCATCAATTATGGCAAGTATAGTGATGGAATTTAAAAAAGACATGCACACATTGATGGATGGACGAGACAAAAAAGATATGCTGAATCACATCAAACAAAAACTACCCGGTTTAAATGATGTTGACGTTGGACCCCTCAAAGAGTTCGAGGGGAAGGTGAAATTACTTCCTTTTTCCTCCAAGGAAAAGTACAAAATCTTATACTGTGCAATGCATGAAAAACGAATGAAGGGAATTTCGTTAGATAATACAACAGCAAATAATTATTTGAAAGGAATCCAAGATTGGAAAGAAGCCAATGGATATAAACACCTAGACTGCTCCCACCTCCACAAAGGCGATGAAACCACCGAAACCAAAGCAACAAGAGAAATCATCTACATCTTACATAACATTTCACTGGAATAAGAGCTCCCCCAAATTGCTCCATTTAGGCAATACAATCGCATTGTTTTTATCCTTTGCGTTGATGACTCCTTGAAAATGGGTCTCATCAACGACCGCCATGACCACATATTGGTCAAACCACGAATCCGACATGGTGATAAAGCCGTGGTTGGAATGATAGGACACGTTCTTCATTTTGTCTCCATGCGAGTTTTCTATGGTCCAATAATAGGGCTTTTGATGCGAGTTCTTGTAATAATATCCGGTGAACAACATGGCGTGATTGACATTTGTTTGGTACATTGAAATGGCGTTTGACTTTGGTAAGATCAATTCCTTCTTTTTCAAAGGAAAGGTGTCAAAGGAAAAGGCCTGGTCATTCAAGAGGGATTCGCCCTTGTGATTGAACTTATCAAAATCGCACCCAAACCACACCGGACTACACGCCTTGATTTGGCTCAACACCGAGGATTTAAATACTTTCAAACTCACATTATAGTAGTAGAGAACGTATCCGTTTGTCTTGTTATTCAGCTCGTCAATCACATAATACTGGTTCTCTTTCAAGTTGGGTACGTGGATCATGACCACCTTTTTCATGACATCATTGCTTGGAAGGGGGGAGATTTCGTTTTGGTAAAGCTCTAGTGGAGTGCATGTATTGTTCTTTTTCAAAGAAGGCACCTTCTTCGGGGGCACACCGACACATTTGGTCAAAAGCGAGTAGACCTTTTTCATGTGATCATTGATGAGTTGGGTGTGCTTCGCAGGCGGACTTGCGCGAATCTTTTTGGCCGATGTTTGGAGAAACTTGATGAGAATGTCGTTCATTTCATTCGTGTTGGTGGTGTGGTGAGACTCTTTCATGGAATCGTAGGGCACAACACCGTAGGTGGTCACAATGTTTTGGAGCATATTCCACGTGCCCCCATCGCTTATCATGGAGCGAAACAAAAAATGATTGTCCACGTTTTCCATGGGCAAATGGGACTGCGACGACACGCGATCTAAAAAGTATTTGGACTTTTCGTATTTATCCCAGAAAAGCATGTACGCCGCGCTGAAGGAAAACGTGGGGGGTAACTTGTATTTGACGATGCACGATAAACGCAGGCTGTTTAAGAAGGAAAAGAGCCAACACCGGCCACTGTGGCGCTGGTTACTGGGGGGCAAATACAGGCCGACCTCTTGGTGAATGTTATACTCATGGAGGGCGTTGATCTTTTTCAAGATGGACTTGATCTTTTGGGTTTTGGTGAGGTGCCCCTTGATGTCTCCTTCTTTCCACATCTTCCTTTTCCGGGTGGATCGCTTCTTTTTTGGCGGTTTTGTCTTGATGCTTCGCGACTTCCCTTTGAGTTTGGGGTGTGGTTTTTTCGGCCCGCCTCCGACAGGTGCGCCGAGTCGTATATAGGGCGTATATTCCCTTATCTTTGAATTATACATGTTGGATAATTCTTTATGTGACATGGCATTCATATTTGATTTTGATGTTTCCCTAATAGCATGTATTATGTCACGGTCAAAGTCTAATGTAGCCACTCTCTCATGAAGATTATGTGAATTTTGGTTGTATATCGGAATCTCATTTTCAAATATACTCAACAAATCTATTTTATCCGGATCACATGGGGTGGTTTTGAAGATAGAGTTTAAATCTTTCATGTATTGTCTTCCATTTGATGACCTTAACCATTCGTTGAAGCATGGTATTGCAATAAATGAATTGTTGTATTCATCATTTACAAAATCAATAAGATCCTCTACATTATAATTTAGCTGACGTATATCTTGAAGCATTTCAGTGATTTTTGAGTTGAAGATATACACCGGACTACAATGACAATTTGTCACGATTGGGATGCGGTTTTCATTTAAGAAAGTATCTATTTTGTTCAATGTGGACATCTCTTTCTTCCTATATTATTCACACATATTTCTAAATACATTCAAATACTTGGTGTTCAAATACGACGAAATTTGCCACGGGACACAATAATAGATTTTTTCCCCCATGAAATCGGCCAATACCTCCACAAGCAAAAGACTCCACACAAGCTTGTCTTGCTCAATACTGCCTTTTGTGGTATTTGGATACCGAATGTATGTTTTCTTAAATAAAGTGGCGTCGTGTTTGGTGTTGGGTAAAATATCCCTTGATTGTCGAGAGATCGTATACTTCAACCACAGCACCCGAACAAATTGGAAGCAAAAGTCGTAATAGGGCATGGTGAACGACATGTGCGAATCATAGGTCTTATAGAGTAGTTTGATCTCTCTTTTTTGTATTGTCTCCATGGGGACCAAGAAGGAAAGAATCTGGCGCGCTATATCTTCGGGGAATTGCGTCAAAAGACTCCGCAATGTATTGCTGGGATGTAGTTCATTTAATTGATGAAAATGAAATGAAACAAAGTTGGTCATGGTGATACTAGTATGATCTGTTTCATTATTTTAATTCAATTTTTGTCTTTACTCTTCTTGTCTTGAGTAGACTTGATCTTCTTGATAGATTTCCGTGTTTTGCTCCTCACATAATTGTTGCAACTGCGATACTTGGAGCCCTGCTTTTTCAACTTCCGAATCAAAGGCATGAGGCTCCTGAAAACCCGTTTGGGTTGCTCATTCTTCACTTTCCGCGTGAACCGATGGATCCTCGTCTTTCGTCGGGTTTGCGCCATTTACATATATAAGCGGATTATTTTGAAAGGTGGTTTTCAAATCCGCCCAATACGAGCGAATGTGCTTGTCGTGTAGGTCATAGATTTCACGCACAAACCGCAAATAAGGATTGGCACGTTCAGAAACATATGTCCACATTCAGAAAGGTTAATATATACTGTATAGTATCATTATTTATATTGTTATTTAAATCATTGTTATGCGTCAATAACTCCTTGGCGTAATAATAGGTCCGCAATGCTTTCCACCATTCGTGGTAACGAACCAGTTCTTTGATCACGTTGATCATGCGGTTATGGGGGCTCCAGTTTATCCCAATATGGTTACAGCAAATACAATGCCCCGGCGACGGCAAGTCCCCGCGAAGGTGGTGATAATAGTAGCCAATAAGTCGTTTGTATACTTCCACGTAACTGCTTTCTTCGTGTGTGACTTTGTTCACCACATTCAACATGATACAATGAAAGGGATAATTGGTGGGAATCACTATTTTCAAGTGATGGTGGTCCTCAAATACGTGGTATTCAAATGGAGATTCTTCGTGCACGGGGTAGTACCCACGCACCATATCCATGTCACGTTGTATTCGTAACTGGCATTTTGATAACATAGACGCCATGATGTATATGCTACTCTACTCTATCAAGTAGTATCTATTATATATTTCTACTTAAATACATTATTCAGTTGTTGCGATACGACGACAAACGTCGTGCACTTCGGCATGTGTTTCAGGCATTTGGCGCCAATATACGTGCATGTGGACCGCACACCGCCGAGGTAATCTTCTAGGGTTTCTTTCAAGGCGCCCTTGTAGGGTATTTCCACCACCTTGCCTTCGCTCGCGCGGTAGTCATTCTTCTTTCCGTAATATTTCACCATCGCATGCGTGGAGCTCATGCCGTAAAAGAGCTTGTATTTTTTTATCATGTTTGGTGCGCCGGGGCATTGAATCACCTTTTCCACGATTTCCCCGGGGTTCTCGTCGTGGCCCGCAAACACACCGCCCATCATCACGAAATCCGCACCACCGCACAGGGCCTTGCTCAAATCGCCGGGGCACGTGATCCCGCCATCGCCGATGATGTATTTGTTCACGCCGTGGGCCGCATCTCCGCAGTCCATGATGCACGACAATTGGGGCATCCCGACCCCCGTTTTCAGTCGCGTCGTGCACGCACTCCCCGGGCCAATCCCGCACTTGACCACATCCACGTCGCCTTCTAGACACAGGGTATTCACCATTTCCGGTGTAGCAACATTCCCCGCCACAATGATCTTGTCCGGAAAAGAGGCGCGGACTTTCTTGCAAAAGGTGAGCAAATTGGGGATGTAGCCGTTCGCAATGTCAATGCATATCCACTTGACGGGAATGAGTCCGCATAGATTCACGAGTTTCTCAAAATCCGCGTCGCTGATGCCAGTGGACACCATGAAGTAGTCGGGATCCAAGGGGGTGTGGCGTGCTTCGCACTTCTGGATGTGCTTCGCATAGTCGCTGTAATCATAAAACTTGTGAAAGGCGGTGATCATCTTGTGTTTAGACAGCTCATCGTAGACCTCAAANGTGCCCGTGGACGACATGTTGGCGCAAATGACGGGAATCCCCGACCAGGTTTGGCCGTTTTTGAACGTGAACGNCCGGATGAGATCCACCTCACTGCGCGANTTGAGATTGGAGCGTTTAGGCGTGATGAGGACCTGGTGAAAATCCAGCTTGGGTTGATAGTCAATGCGGGGCATGTACATAATACAATGAACGTTAGTTTAAGTTCTTTTCTCCACAATATACAGAAACAACTAGACCTGATTATGGATATGTACACCTATTATAGCTTTTACATCACCTGTGCCTTTTTGGTCACCACCGGAACGATCACGTTCATTGAGGCGCTCCGCACGCCCATTGCGCCCATGCGCCACATTTTAAATTTAGAAACATGCATCAGCATCGTGGCGGCCTACTTTTACGGGAAATTTGTTTCTATGTTGGAGCCCGTGAAACGTGAAATCGTGGATGGTAGAGATGAAGACGAAGGCAATAAAGACAATAAAGACAATAAAGACAAATCCAAGATGCTTGAAAAACTGCAACACGAAATCAACGACACTCGCTACGTCGATTGGATGATCACGACCCCCATCATGCTCCTCGTGTTGGTGCTGGCATTTCAGTATAACTCGGGGGCGAAGAACGGCATCCGTTTCATGGACTACGTGGTCATTTTAGCACTCAATTATGGCATGCTCGGCACGGGTTATTTAGGGGAGCACGAAGTGATTCAAAAGCCCCTTGCGAATATGGTGGGCTTTGGATTCTTTGGCCTCATGTATGGCTTCCTCTACTATAAGTATTTGATGAAAACCAAGAACGGAAACAATGCGAACAACCAACTGCTCTTTGCGGTGTTTTTCATTTTATGGGCGTTTTACGGCATCTTTTACCTCATGAAGGAATCGCTCAAGAACACGGGCTATAATGTGCTGGATCTGTTTTCAAAGTGCTTCGTGGGCATCTACTTTTGGTCGTATAGTTCTAACATCTTTCAGTAAGTCTTTGTACACTATATATCATCAATGGCATTGCTCTATAAATGGGTGCCTTTCCCCAGCCTGCACGCGGGTTCTATGCTCCTCACCTTGCTAGAGAAACGCCTTGCCTTTTTGGAGTGGCTCTCCCACTGGCCCCAGCGAGACATGTGCGATGAACCGCCAACCAATCCGTTCATGACTTTTACATTTCTAGAAGTAGGTAAAGCGTTGATGGAAGATGATTTGACGAAATCACGAGAAATATAATATACAAATACTTTATAAATGGAAATCGCCAAACTTCTCCTGAAACTGCTGTACCTCGTTGTGTTGGTGGTGCTGTGCCGCCTGATTCTTGCCTCGCAAACGCCCCTGATGGGCATGAATTTAGAAGTGCTTAGCTTCTTTATTGGGGTGCTTCTCATGTACTTTAGCTTTGATTACGTGTACCGATTTATGGTGAATAACGAACTCATTGTGCAACTCATTGGTAGCGAAAAAGAGGAAGAGGAAGACGACGACGAGGACGATGAAACCACGACCAGCACGGTGTCACCGCAAATCCTCAGCAGAACGACCACGGAGAAGGACGAAAACGTGCAAGTGCGCGACTCGGCAACCCGGGACTTTGCCATGGATCACTCACACAAATTCATGCAAGATAGTGCGTTTGCTTTGATGTAAATGTATAAGATAGATGTTTTTATCTTATGCATTGGATTTTATGCTATTCTTTTTACTACGTAGTGGATATAGTTTATCAAATGACTCCATTGGTAGTGAGGAGTGCCTTTAGATCTGTCACTTCTGTTTGTAGCGCGTCATACTTCGTTTCTAATGCGTCATACTTCGTTTGGAGCTCATCCTTCTCTTGTGTGACCTTCGTCAAGGCGCGATCCAGTTCTTGTACCGCCGATAAGGTCACCACGTTGATGTATTCCTTACTGAGTGCGTGGAAGTCATCCACCTTTTGACCGTACACAAACACTTGTCCTTCATGCGCAAAGCTCGTTGGGTCTTTGGAGATCTCAATGTTGCTACCATCGATCACAGAAACAATGGAGACTTCGTGGTTGACATTGCTGATATCATAGAGGCAAAGGGTCGTACTGGACGCATCTAAATTGGCCGTGTCGTAGTTTTGGATGGTCAAGATGTGTTTTATCGTATTCATGTTTTGGCCTTGCACAAACAACTCGCCCGACGCACCATAACTGATTTTGCCACTGATGTCTTCATCTAATAAAAGCCGATTGGATTCCGATTCCTTGGAATAGACATTCACATCATGGGGTTGCCCGCTTGTATCTAGTACTTTGAGGGAGATCAAGTTTTCACTGATACTGCTCACATTGTAGCTCCCGTCAAAGGTGAGACTTGTTAAGCTCTTGGAGACCTTTTGTCCGTAGACGAAGAGCTGGTTACTGCTATCAAGGGCCATGTATTGTAAGTCGTCGTCTATTTGTAAGGTGGACGAATCCAGTACCGAGGCAATGCTCACATATTGCGTTACATCACTGGCATCCACGAGCTTCAAGGTGGTGCTGGACGCGTCAAGAGTCGCCGTGTCAAAGGCGGGAAACACCAGTTTGTACACGTTTTGAGGCACCCGTTGCCCCGCCACAAACAGCTCGCCCTGGGCATTCACGAGACCACTCAGATCTTCTTCTATTTCAAGGCGATACGATGTTTCTATGTTCGTGATGGTGATGTGGTATTCTTGGTTACTGGCGTCCATGACCCGTAAGATGTTACTGCTTTCATGGAGACTGGCCGTGTTGTATCCGTCATTGAACGTGAGTTTGTGCACCTTGGTGCCGTCCTCTAACTCGGCTTCACTGAACACCGCGTTTTGACTAATGTCGCTTTGTTCCACCATGACCACATTCATGCTGACTTCTGCGGAAGTATTCACGTTAGATACATCCACGTATAGGATGCTGATTCCAACGATGGACACCGCACTGATGTCGGGTGCTTCGGTGTAGACGATTTCGGAGCTGATGTCCGCGAGGTTGTAAATGTTCGGCACTGCGTCCGATACTTCACCCACCGCATAAGGGAGCACCTCTTGAATTTGTTGGGCGATGTACCCATATACCGGCTTATTGGTGCGGGAGATTTGGTCCACGTATTCGTACTTCTTTGGTTGAATGAGGCGGAGAGTTTCAAGCGCTTCGTTGTCGCTGAGGTCCACGATGTTCTTTTTGATACGCTCGTCACTGTATGCATATACATCAGCTCCTGATATGATTGCACCCTGAGAGTAAATTGATGCCGCCCTTACACCACTCGCCGCCGGACCACTCGTTATAACGTGACCGCTAACAGTGGGACCGGACGTACTTAAATATCCTCCTGAACCAGCTGGACCAGGTGCAGCAGTCCCAGTCACATGCAGCGGGTAACTCGGACTCGTCCCGATCCCCACGTAACCATCCTCCGTAATTCTCATTTTTTCTCCACGTAATGATCTAAACGTTAAATCCCCATCCGTCCTTCCTAATTCAATGTTAAATTCTTTGATATTTCCCGGTATAGGCTGTTTCAATTGAAGCAAAGCAAGTACTTCATTTTCTATTAGTATCTTTGCTACGCTTCCTGCTCCGGTTCCTGTCTCGACAACATGCAATAAAGAGCCGGGCGAGGTCGTCCCAATCCCCACGTAGCCAGTAGGTTTTAAACAAATGACTTCGTTTAATGTGGGACTTGAAGACCCATTATAAACAGACCCTTTAAAACGCAAATCGGGGGCAACTCCATTTGTGTGTGTTTCTGTGGCATATATTCCAAGATGACCGTGATTCGCACCGCCCCCGGTAAAATCACCCCTGAAATCAAGTAATAAATTTTCCTGATCAGCGGTGTTGTTAGGTGGTCTGACATGAAGTAAGGACTGGGGCGAGGTCGTCCCGATCCCCACGTTGCCATCAATCGTCGCCCCTCCCCCCACACTCAACCCCCCCGCAACCTCCGCCCCCCCTTGCGCCACAGTCAGCGCCGATTTGCCGCAGACGTTGAAATCAAATCCTTCCGCTTTGCTTTCGCGGTTGGCGTAGAGGGTTTGGACGTCGGAGGCGGACAGGGCGGTGCCGTTCCAGATGCGGAAGTAGGATATGGTGCCATTCCAAAGATTAGAGACCGAGCTGAAATCTTTGCCAAGACTCATATTGGCACGTGTTGTAGTGTTTATTGTTTGGACCGAGCTCGTGCCCTCTAACACATTATTAACATACATTTTGGTATCCGTTCCATCGTAAGTAATTACGATATGAACTGTCACTGCTGAACTAAAAAAGGCAGTTGTTGAATATGTATGATTACCTGAATCACCGGTGTAAAACCCAAGTGTGTCCCCACTTTCTATTCCAAGTATCAATCTTGCACTATCCCAGTCAAATATTCTTGCGGTGGTCCCACTTGATCCTTCCCATCTTACATATACCTCAATTGACAGTGTGCCATCTGTTTGAAAAGACGTCAAGTCTACATAATCACTCGTCCCATTAAACGTCATCCCCTCACTCGTACTCGTCGCCCCACTCGGCGTCGCCGCCACCCCGCTCACCCAATCATTTACCACCGCACTCCCCGTCGCATCCCGGAACTCCCACGCATAGGTGGGCTGCGTAGAAATCGCCACCCCCACATTGTTTTTCGCTTCCATCACCAAATTGTACCGCGGCATGGAGAGCGTATTTTGGGTGATCCCGAGGGCCAGTTCGTTGTTGGAATGGATTTGGAGTCC
>PBZS01000038.1 GCA_002730235.1 Gammaproteobacteria bacterium
GACAGAAGATCAGGGTTCTGAGGGAAGCGGAGAATCCGAAACTACCTCCTAAGAGATCTTCCTGCCAGTGCTTTATCGACCTAAGTTCCGAAGTTCAACGTAGATGAGATGACATATAATGGTGGTGCGACGCCCCATGTTTGAATGCAACACGCACCTAGCGGGTGCATCCAACGATCGATCAAGGTGCTGCAGCCTATTAGGTTGAGCCATATCGCTGCAGATAACAGCGAAATCTAGGATCAACGAGGAATTCCTTCCAAATGAAAGAGGAAGGCGTGCAGATGAAGCGGCAAAGACTAACGATCCAACCACGATATCACTTCTCTTTGATTTTAACAATGCTTTCGCCACGCTCAGAAAGCTCAGTTTTAATTCCGACAAAATTTCGCCCCCCCTCGTGACTAGAAAACCGTTGCGGTATTCGCTTTCTTTACGGTTTAATCATTCTGATTACAGTCCGATCTCTATCTACTATGAAACGTTCTATGATTATGATACTCCGCTCATCAGCGACCGCATTCTCGCTAAGCTTCTTAATATTTCAGGGCCATGCCCAAGAATCTTCGAATTCCTACACCCCTATGGTGCCACGCGAATCCCGCAATGTCAGCGAAGCCTCCAATGTATCGCTTAGCGCACTAACTCCCCAATTACGTGAATCGACCCCCCTTCAACTCGGCCCCGTTCTCCTTCGCCCCAGCCTCAATTACCGCTATACTCAGTCGGATGGATTCTTGGCTGGTCCCGGGAATCGGCAAGATTCAGTGATTGAAACGATTGGGGCTTCATTCGCTTTCGATTATCGCGACCTGTGGTCTCTTACATACAACCCTTCTTGGACACACTATTCGAATGCCTTTCTGGAGGATAGAGACTCTCATTCCTTGAATTTCAATACCGGCTTCGCTCTTCAGGACTGGTCAATGGGCTTCTCGCAACGCTTTCGTAAGGGCGGACAGACCCTAATCGAAACGGCAGCCCAAACCGATCAGGAAACGTTCGGCACTACTTTAAGTGCTTCGCGCCAGCTTACTTCCACATGGTACCTCGACCTCAGCGCGGGTCAGGATCTGCGATCTACTCGACGCTACTCCGACGTAACACAACATTCCGTATCCAGTTGGCTACGCCGCCAGGCAAGCTCGAAAGTAAACTCTTCTATCGGCCTCACTTGGGGATATTCCGATATGGATCCAGGCTTGAACACAGAATACCATCAGGCGTTGGTTCGCTTCGGGTTTAAACCAACAGTCAGACTAAGCGCTAATCTGCAAGGCGGAATAGATTCCCGCAAAGTCGATACGGCAGGATTCAAAAAAGAAGAAAATCCGACCTACAGTGCCTCGCTTCGGTACCAAGCTTTTGACTACACGACCATTGCCATTAATCTCTCCCGGAGAATCAACGCTTCCTACTTTAGCAATTTCAACAGGGAAGCCGAAGCTCTCACCTTGAGTTTAAATCAACGTTTGCTCGGGCGCTTCAGCCTAACGGCTTCCTACGGGCAGCGATTATCCGACTACCTTGGACTCCTCGACAATTTCGTCGTTGGCCGAACCGATAAATATGATTCGTTTTCGGTGAATTTGAGTACCCAACTCATAAATAGACTTAGTGTTTCCGCATTCTATCGAAAGAACGAAAACGCTACAAATACAAGTGGGTTTGGGTTTTCAAGCGACCAGTCAGGGTTCAGTATTGGGTACCGGTACTAAGGCGAGCTGGCTNGACGGCTGANTGTATGATTCTAATTGAAGATTCGTTGGAAACACAGGTCGAGATTCTTTCTGAATTAANAAGATTCCGCACCNCCTTGCATCGCAGCTACNCNAGGGACTCGCNTGGANCTAAGATGGTTTTAGGNTAATTAAACCTATGAGTTCGACGGNGCCATCACTCGGANTAGCCAACTCCGCCTGCGTGGCTGTAGCGGCACGAAGGCGTGAGATCGTCCGATACCAAATCCAGCAACGANGCCCATCGACAGGCTCAGNATTTTCGAGANTGTCCAAGAANTNNTGNATACGGAAGATTTTCTANATTTTANTNGAAATTTTTCTGGACATACTCCCTACTGCAGNNACTCGATGAAAAAANCATATCCATGCTCCCTTNNCGACGCCGAATAGAGCGTAATTGAACTACTGATACTGGAGTCCCCCNAGNTCGGTCGACCGCCCNNCTACGGGAAACGGCGAGTGCTCTACGCTGTCCTCTATCTNGTTAGNGGCGGNATTGCCTAGAGTATATAGCCCAAGGATCTTCCGTNCTAGAGAGTATGCTACCACTACTTCTCGAAACGGAAAAAGAGAGAGAACTGGGGAAAAAAGCTCATAAAGAGCTTCGCGGATTCGTGCGATACCGTAGCGGTAAAAAAGCCCCAAGCGCTCCGTTAATTGAATCACAGAGCGGGCGAACTAACCGCAACGGCGGGATTCGCAGCTATGATGCGGAAAAAAAGCGGCATATACTCATGCCCAATCTTGGACTGGTGCTCGTCTGCTGTCGCCCACAGAGCGTCGGGACAGGGCCAAGGCCCTACTGAAGGTCATCGATGAGGCCTTGGGCTGAACACGAAAGATCTGAGGTGACGGCGGCTATGCTCGAGCCTTTTTCCCAAGGGTATCCGAGCCAAGAGTCGACGGAAGGTCGATTGGGAACTATTCCGAGGATCCGATGACGTTAAAGGACTCAAGGTCCTGTCACATAGATTGATTGGTCGGGTGGACCTCTGCCTAGCTTCAAAACAGTCGGAGACCGTCGACGGACTACGAAGTAACGATCGGGCTTTTCAGAGCCAATATTCCTGTTACTATGAAAAAGATGATGGTTCAAAAACTGGCCTGAGTCAAAATAATGGGCACTTGGCTAGTGTTTAGCGCCTACAAAATTGAAGTATAAGTATTTTTTTATCTTATCCTTCTTAAACTTCCCAAGTTCATCATTAAAAAACAGGGTATTATTTTATTTAAACTCTTCTTAATATCATTAAACATTAATTAATCACAATGTCAGTAGCTGATATTTTTAAGCCATAAAAATAAATCGGGTTAAAACTTTGAATAATTACACTGATAGTCTATCCGGTCGGAGTTCACTTAATCGTCACGATCCATGATGTCGTCAAAATCAGCGATTCTCGGAAAAAAGCCGCGATTATTGGGTATAAATGCGCTAAGCGTAAAGCCGCTTTGCAATCCTATTAACTGGTCCGAGACTTCTTTACAGTGAGTAAACACCTCTTAATCGAACCCTTATGCATCCATCTTTAAAAATAGAAATTCAAACGCTTGTTCATGTTTTAATCTTTTTAGAACGAACAGCCTACTAAATAATTAATAACCCTTAACTTGGCACCACTGAAGAGGTTTATTGACACAACCTAAGCTACGCTCATTAGGTCGCATTTCATAATATCCCATGGGTTTTAAATGCCTCTTCTAAATGACGTGATTGCGCAAGGGGGTGAATATCCTTTGCAAAGTCTCTACATTTCTTTTGTAGGAACAAATGATCTGCGGGGCTCATCTCGCAAGCACGCTCAATGACCTTTATGAGCCCATTGGGATCATTTGGGTCATATAGCAAAGAATGGTTCTCGATTGGAATGGCTTCTTTCAGACCTCCGCGATCAACACCAATAATAGGTTTCCCCATCGTCATTGAGAGAGCCGCAACTCCGGAAGTGAGTACGCGACGATAGTTTACTACCGTGAAATCGCTGTCCGCGAAAAAGGTGGGAACGTCCTTATCTTTGACCATGCCATATCTGAGGTCAACGGTTCGATTGCTCGGAAAATGCGCTTCGAGGTCGCGGTTTTTCCCGTCTGGGGAACTACCTGCAATTACCAACTTCTTAAAGGTACTCCCAATGTCTGCCTGGCCTAAGGCATCCATGAACTGCTCGATCCCTTTAAATGGCCGGATCCCTCCGAAGGAGAGGAACCTGCGAAGGTCGGGAGGAGGCACCGATGCAGGCGCATTTCCGTAAGCACCAAAATAACTGGGGTGTGCGATCACCACCACGCGTTCAGGGGGCGTTTTTAAAACCGAAATAGCATGCTCTTTTCCAGCCGTATTGAAAACTTGAACAACATGAGCATTCGTCGCCAGAAAGGATCGGATATCGTGTAAATGGGGCGAAAAATCGCTTTGGTATGGACTTTCCGAGTCGTGCAGAGTCCACGCTAGGCGCCCTCCTCGTGTAAGGTACCCGTCAAGCATCGCTATGAAATCCCCCGCAGCCTTTTCGGGTGTTTTTTTCGCCTCAAACCGAGTGCGACGCGTGAATTGATCTTCAAATTGGATATGCAGCGCGTCGATGTGCCCCAGATTGGCAAGCCGGAGCCCACACTTTAAACTAGGAAGCGCAACAATTTCCGCACTCATACCGGAATAGAGAAGCGGGAGAAAGGGATTTTTCAGTGGATAAGGAAAGACGCCGAGCCTTTTGCACTGACGTTTCTTAAAAACAGGCCAAATGTGAGTCCGAAGTATCTTCGCTAACGTTAGATGCTCACGGGCTATTTCCGTTGCCGTGCGCATATCGTTCCTTTCACTTTTGCTCATTCTCAGTCAGGTCTTTTGTAGCATGATGGGACTTAACATACCTTTTTAATTGCCACCTGCTAGCTTTATACACGACGCACAATTTGTTAAAATGCGATGGTTGATAGAAGATTCACCTTTTACGATTTTATCTGAGGCAAACTATGGAGCCAAGATCGAGATTTCAATCTGAATTTCGGGTAGTCTTGATTGTGTTGCGAGGACGTTTGGGTTGGGCTTAACGCCTTGGGAATGGAAAATGGATACAGCCTGTGGTAGCGAGCCCATCGCCAGCAAGACTTTCAGAGTCGAGCTCGGTGGCGATGAGCTCTCTAAGCCGAAGAGAGAAGCTCACGGCAGTATTGCAATGGACCCCGCAGATCTCGGAAGCGGCCCTTGCAGTCGATCCAGCGACACAAAAGCTTGCTCAACTCGCCCTGTTTACGAGAACGTAAACAAAACTCCTCTAAAATATAAAACCATCCTAGTGATATTCTTTACTTAGGACAGCCCCTTAATTTTTGATCCGACAAAGCATGCTCCCCTGACTGCTAGATTTTCCGCAGCCAGATGCTTCCACTAGCTGAGAATTGAGCTGGGCGTTTCTTAAGACATAGGGGCATATGGCTGTTTAGCCAATCGGCATGGTGAGTTTCTAAGAAAGTATTAAAGAGAATTATTTCAAAAGCATCATTGTATTGCAGAAAAGCACGCAGAATAAAAACCTCGTTCCAAGCACGGCCACCTAATAGCCATTTTTTTGGGTAAACAAATGGATAAAAAACATCATGAATATGGATAAGAACGCCTTTATTCAATTTGGGCAGAATTTCAAAGAGAAGAAAATTAACATCGCTATTAATTTTAGAGACATGTGATGAGTCTATGAAGAGAATGTCCTCTTCTTGAAGCTGCTGAAAAACTTCTATTTTCACATTCTGGACACATTTTGGAATAACCAAGTGATGATCCCTATCCTTCCCGTTCAGAACAGACAGCAATCGATCAGGATGGGGGTCAATAAAAGTGCAATGAGTTTTGTTTTTTAAAAAATATTCATTTGTATCCAACATGAGAGCAGAAGAAAATCCAGAGCCTATTTCAATGATTTTAGATGGCTTAAAGTGTCGCATTATCAGGTAGAGAAACACAGCATCGGAATCATAGTAATAGGTATTATCGAGAGAGTACCTGGCGTTGTTTGGGGTATCGCTGAGGTAAGGGAATTCTTTGTAAAACGCACTTATTTTATGAAGTAGAGTAAGTTGCTTTTTTTCATTCAGGTCGATTCCCTCCAGTGGAGCTTTATCTGGTTTAAATATTCGTTCGTCATTTTGCAAAATGTCATCAATCGATGGAATTGGACTGTAGAAATGTCCAGCCGCATAGGCATGCTTTGGATTTCCCTCAAGTTCAGAAATGCGATCTTTTAGCCTTTTGATATAGGGAAGACCCTCTAATTTTTTCTTAATGTAGTTTTTAATTTCTGTTTGGTACATTTTTAAACTGAATTTAATTAAAATTGTATTTTTGTTGTTAGAGTTGATGAAGCGAATGATTAATTTTCTCTGAATTTAAGAGACAATATTCCTTTATGCTGTGATCTGATAATGAAAACCTTGAGGGTGTCTATAGCGATATTTCAAGAAACAATGCTATGAGTTTAGCAAGATAGCTAATTGAAGTTAAAATTGCAAGTCAGGTCACGACGAAGGTCTGTCTGCGTATTTCGAGGGAATTTCCCAAATCTTATTGAAACTCGAGACAGTATAGTTAATAGTTGATAAATTAGGGTGAGGAATTAAGGCTATTTCCATTCTTCGAGTTTCTTTATATCGTCGCAGCTAAATATTCGATGGATAGTCTTTCCCGATAAGAACAGTCAACTCGCTACAGATCTGCCCGCTTGTTTTGTATTGGTTGCCCAGCGACAGGCTCTTGCAGTAGATTAAGGAAAGCGTTCTCGAACGCGTCGTTCGAGAGAAGGGATCGATTCAAGATAAAGGAAAGCTCAAGGGCAAAGAACGCTACAGGCTCTCCGCCTTCCTCTTTGACGCTTTTTAGAGCTCCGCCATTCTTGTCTCGGAAAAGAGCCTCGCTGACGACCAAATGCTCCAGGACATCCACCTTCACTTCGCTTTTCCTCAGTCGGGCGAACAGCCCGCGGAAGTCGCGACAATGCCGCTATTGATAAATAGCCTTGCAAATTGCTTTCCTTGTGGACGAGGCAACGTTGAGTGAAGGTATTCGGACAACAACTCTAGCAGAGGTTGTTAAACGCTTTGGAGTCGTCGTAAACCGCTAGAAAAAAACCCCGTTACGGGCCGAGACACACTCAACATGACTGAAAACCAATCTGTAATTCCATTGTTATCAATTAAATTGAAAGACCTAGTCCCAATTTGTATGAAATTGAACATCACTTCACTTGAAGCTAAGAAGCAAAAAGTATGTCTCGTATTGTCTCCAAGGCATATCCTAAGGGCGAAGCCCTACGATTAATAGCTGCTTGAGACTAGCGGATATAAAAAGCTTTAGACAAGCATCGCGTATTTATTGACCAATACATCCATTGAGTTTTTGTTTTTATTGTTGTACCAGAACTGGCATTCAGCCAAGTGGAAGGTAGACTTATCTTACTTAATCCCGTTGAACTGTGCGAGCCTTCTTTTCGCGAAGAACCGGAAGGCCTCAATCGCGTTTATGTGGCTCTTTCCGCGGGCAGACTCATTTTTGCTGTGATAGGCTCTGTAATGGTCGTAGCCGTTAAGGATGAGTCTGTCTTAGGCCTTCCATCCGTCCGAGTAAATTGTGCTGCCCTCAAGCACTTTACCCTCTAGTATAGGCATTAAAGCGGCTCTGCATCGCCGACGCCAGTACCGTAACGAACACCTTGCCGCCACGTTTGAGTAGACCGAAAACCGGCGTCTTGCCCCACGCTCCAAGGCCCGTTTTGCCGCGGACTCGGCGGGCCCCGAAGTAGGGCTCGTCAAACTCGATCTCTCCAGAGAGCCTCATCACCTCAACGTACTGCCATGACAATATATGCTCTCGAAAAGCGTTGTAGTAGCAGTTCACGGTGCTACGGCTTATGCCTGTCAGGCGTAACGCTTTCGACGCCTCTATATCATAGCAAAAGTGCATCAGAATTTTTCTTATCTTGGGCTTCGATAAGCCTTTGTCCATTAGCGACTAGTGAAGAGTTTTATCATACCATGATTGTCTAGAGCCTATAAAATTTTGATCCGTTAAAGGTCCGGATCTCCATAGTCGACGAACTGAGGATCTTCGAAGGGAAGGCTAACTCCGCGAATTAAGGCTAAAATTATCGATAGTCCAATAATGCTTGTAGAAAGCTGCTGAGCGGATTTAGACCTAAACGGAGCCTGAAAGTTCTAGGTCGAAAGCTGAAGGCATCGGCTGAATTAGCAAAGAATCTCGCGGCGTCTTTTCCCAGATTCATCATGCCGAATCGAAGCCTGATTTAAGTTATTGCCCATTCCGGCGTTAGCTTTTGGGTAACCCTAAAAATCCAGTTAATACGACATTATGAAAAGTGCAATTATCGGACTAGGCTACGTCGGCCTCCCTCTGTCAATCCAGTTTTCCAAGTCCGGGATCGACGTGCTAGGCTTAGACATCGATCCGAAGAAAACGGATTGCCTCAATCAAGGTGAGAGCTATATCAAACACATCGGCTCGAAAGCAGTAAGCGAAATCGTCGAGAGCGGGCTCTTCGAAGCATCCACCGACTTCTCGCGAGTAAGCGAGTGCCAGGCTGCCATCATTTGCGTGCCCACGCCTCTTAATAAGAATCGCGAACCGGACATTTCCTATGTGCTCAGTTCGGCCGAGGCGATTGCTCCTAACCTGCAGCCGGGGACTCTGGTTGTTTTGGAATCAACGACTTATCCGGGCACGACCGATACCGAATTACGCGAGGTTTTGGAAAAGGGGTCCGGCCTTGTGGCGGGTAGGGATTTTTATCTAGCCTATTCTCCCGAGCGCGAGGATCCTGGCAATCCAGATAGCAAGGTCGCAATTGTTCCCAAGGTCGTCGGAGGCTTAACTTGTGTCTGTGAGGAAAAGGCCATAACCCTCTACTCCAAGGCAATCCAAACGATCGTCCCAGTCGGTACTTGCCGAGCGGCGGAAGCAACCAAGCTAACGGAAAATATTTTCCGATCGGTAAACATTGCTCTGGTAAACGAACTGAAAGTCATTTTCGAAGCCATGGATATCGATATCTGGGAAGTGATCAACGCGGCTAAAACAAAACCCTTCGGATTCATGCCCTTCTATCCTGGACCAGGCCTGGGCGGTCACTGCATCCCAATCGACCCTTTCTACCTAACGTGGAAGGCGCGCGAGTACGAGCACAATACACGCTTCATCGAGTTGGCGGGCGAGATCAATACAGCAATGCCGAATTATGTAATCGGAAAGGTTTCGGATGTGCTCAACAAGCAAAAGAAGTCGATCAACGGAAGCAAAATTCTGATATTGGGTCTCGCCTACAAGCCGAATGTCGACGACGACCGCGAATCACCAAGTTACATTCTCTTAAAGAAGCTCCAATCCAAGGGAGCAGAGGTCGCCTACTATGATCCGCACATTCCCGTCATTCCACTGACACGCGAACACGCGGAGTGGGCCGGAAAGAGGTCGATCGCCTGGGATCAAGCCGAGCTTGAAAGTTTCGACACCGTGATCATTTCCACGCAGCACCGAGCAGTCGACTATCAGCAAGTCGCCGACTGGTGCCTTTCAATCGTTGATACACGGAATGCGATGGCGGGCATAGAGACGAAACCGGGACAAGTTAGTAAAGCTTAGAGCGTATCCGTGCGAGTTTGGTATCACTGATCGCTGATCGCTAGTCGAAAAATACTTATCGCTAATCAGCGAGAGACTTAGGCCGCTTGGAAAAATTCGCCCATGTCGTCGAAATCGTATCTTTTTGCCCGAAATCGCGTATCCTTCCCGCTAGAAATTCCAATTTTAATCGGATCGAAACTCGCAATTTCGCCTTGAAATGCTCTCGACTCGATCCGGGATTTGTCCACACGACCTAAATCGAAGAAACCTTATGCCATTATATTGAGTTAGCGATTGAGAAAAACTCCGATCCTCCGATCTAACTTCATAACTTAACCTGTTCAGAATTATCAATTCGCAATCTATAATAATCTATTGGCGATCGCTTTCGCCGCAAACGCGGCGATTCGTTTTCGCGGTAGCTGTGCTTTCGCTGGCGTTCTCTAAGTCGCTTTATGGACTGGTTCAACTGGCTTTAAATATCGAACTCCATTCGCATATCATTCTGATACCGGTCGTCAGCGTTTATTTCGCGTGGATCAAGAAAGACACGCTGCCTGCTGCCTCCCCTCCACGCAAAGCCCTCGCAATCGCTCCTGGCCTGGCCGCAGCAGCCTTATTGATCTGTTCCTGGACTACGGGGAATTTCGAGGCAGCCGAAGACGCTCTGGCTCTAACCACTCTCGCGTACGTCCTGTTGATCATAACTGCGGCCCTATTTCTTAACGGCCCGAATACCCTGAAAAAGCAGCTTTTCTCTTTGTGGTTTTTGATCTTCCTCGTCCCCATGCCTCTAGTCATTCAAGATTGGGTAAACACCTTTTTCCAATACACTTCCGCAGAGGTCTCTCACCAAATGGTAAAGTCTGCCAACATTCCAATTTTCCGCCCCCACCCACTGACCTTCGAGCTTTCCACCATAGAAATTTACGTCGCTCCCTCATGTAGCGGCATTCGGTCCAGCCTAGTCCTCTTGATCACTAGCATTGTTGCGGGCGAACTTTTTCTCCAATCAAAGTGGAAACGGTGGCTTCTAGTCTTTTTCATCATACCTCTCGCTATCGCTCGAAACGGGTTCCGGATCTTTACAATCAGCTACCTCTGCGTAAATGTTGGACCACACATGATTGGCCACTGGATCCACCACAAAGGCGGTCCCTTCTTTTTCGGTCTTTCGCTTATCCCATTCTTCGCTCTGCTTTATTGGCTTTGGAAAAAAGAGAAGAAGCAGCCTGTGGCTGCCGTTAAAGATTGATAATTACGAGGCCCTTCTATCAATCGACCCGGCATTTAAAAACAGTTTTGCGTTCTTCTCTGACTTTGCGGTTAATTTCAGTTAGTTTTTAACATTTTCACCATATCACTAATTTTAGCGATCTTCTATCCGATCTCTCAATAGTCATGAAAACTCAGCAACTATCCATTTTCTTGCTTCTCGCGCTGTCGCCTATTGGTCTCTTAACGGGCTGCTCGCAGCAGGCGCAGCTCGACGAGCACCTCATCCTCGGAAATGAGAGCTTCGAAAAGGGCGATTTCAATACAGCCGAAATCGCATACAAAAACGTCCTCCAAATCAACTCCAGCATAACTGAAGCGATCGGGAACATTGGTCTAATCTACTACCGCCAAGCCCGCCTAGCCAAAGCCTTCCCCTTCCTATCTCAAGCCCGAGCACTTGAACCCGACAATCTAATCTATCGAAGCAAGCTATGCTCGCTGCTTACAAAAGTAGGTAGGCCCCAACATGCCTGGGACGAAGCGTCTTTTATATTAGAAAAGGACCCAACAAACAAAACTGCTCTTTTCACCCTACAAACCGCCGGGCTTAACCTTCAAAAGATGGGCGAAGCTAGAACAAAAATCGAGCAATTAAATGCAACCCAATCATCTGCCGCTGCAGTCCTAGCTCTCGGCTTATTGGATGCCATCGAATCAAATTTCGACGCGGCCGAAGTACGCTTTCAGGAAGCGGTTAAGATGGATCCCAATTTAGGGGAAGCCCACGCCGCTATTGCCATGCTACATTTAGCCCGTAACGAAATCGATGCCGCAAATACCTCCTATCAAAAATCATTCGATCTCTCTAACGGCGAACCTTCGAGGCAATTCATCTACGCCCAATTCAAGGCTCGAATCGGCGACAAAGAGGCCGCTGGCATACTCATTGATGATATTCTTGAAAATGAACCCCGTTTTGTGCCTGCCCTGTTATTGAAAGCTAAATTGATATTCGCAGACGCCAAATTCGATGACGCTACGAAACTAACGAACCATATTCTTCGCTTAACGCCCCACAACCCTGAAGCGATACTCCTAAGCAGTCGATTGAAATTGGCTCGAAATCAAACCGATGAAGCCATTCTTGAACTCGAACGAGCCCTCGAACGCTTCCCCGAATCGGATGCCCTTGCCTACGGGCTGGCTCTCGCTCACCTAAGCAACAACGAGCCCATTAAAGCTTCTGGCAACCTAACGCGAAGCATCGCAATTAACCCCAATCACACAGAGGCCATTATGATGCAAGCAGCCCTTAACGCTCGTCAGGGTGATCCTGAATCGGCCATAGTTTCATTAAAACAAATTTTGATCCAGAACTCCCAAAATGTTCAGGCTCGAAAGCT
Organism: Gammaproteobacteria bacterium; assembly: GCA_002730235.1. GTDB lineage: Bacteria > Pseudomonadota > Gammaproteobacteria > Pseudomonadales > Litorivicinaceae > HIMB30. Next base: position 11,991 of record PBZS01000038.1, read on the forward strand.
GCTTGCCCAAATCCATCTCGAAGCCGGAAATTTAGAAGATGCCTTAATCCTATACAACGCTCTAGGCAACCAATTGGAGGCCAACCCTGCTCTCCCTCAACTCGAGGCAGAAGTCCTACTCCGTATGGGCAAGACAGACGAAGCGAGAGCAGCCTTGGCTCGGTCTCTTGATCGCAATCCGAACTACTTGCCATCGCTTCAGCGTATAACTGATATCGATATCGCGGGCAGCCGCTTTGACGAGGCCGTCTCTCGGATTGACTCGATGTTCCAGAATTCCACGGTGCAAGCCCACCTACATATGCTGAAAGGCAAAATTCTCCTCGCTGGAGAAGACTATACCGCTGGTGAAATAGAATTGAAACGGGCGATAGAATTAAAGCCCACATTGCGCGATGCCTACCTCTATCTCGCTATTCACTATACGATCACCGGAAAAAACGATGAGGCACTATATAAATTACAAGCGATGGTCGATCTCAATGCGAAGGATATCGAAGGGCTCATGCGAATCGGCAGTCTTTACGAGCAACGCCAAGAATTCAATTCCGCGAAATCCAATTACGAGAAAATATTGGAAGTAGACAAGAACAACAGTCGTGCCCTCAATAACCTCGCCTACATCAACGCCGAGCATTTCAATGAACTCGACTCGGCTTACGACCAAGCTTTGCAAGCCCGTAATCTAAGCCCAACGGATCCCATGATTGCGGATACTTTGGGCTGGATCAGTTTCAAGAAAGGCGACTACGAGCTCGCCTTGACCCTGATCAAAGAAAGCGTCGCCAAAATCAGTCAGCATCCGGAAATTCAATACCATCTGGGCAAGACACATGCGGCTCTCGATAATGACACCGACGCCAAAGCCGCCTTCTCCAAAGCCTTGGAATTCGGCCTCGAAGGTGAGAAAGCCGACGAAGCGAAAAAAGCACTCAGTCAATAAAAACGATTTTTAACTGCCCACCCGCAAGTGCACTCGAGGACACGGGGTATTTGAAAATTATGGATTGTGGATTTTATATACCGCCGGATAGAGTTGAGCGTCCCTATAGCAAACATGGAAGTCGGATCATTCGCTGCTGTTGCCCGGAACGGCTAACCCTACCAATTAATCCATCCTTGAACGCCAACAGCGAAGTCCCTATTGCTAATCGTTGATGAATCACTAATCGCCAATCCAGACCTTCCGACCCCAGACCCACCCCTCAGGCCTCATCTTCACTCCTTAAAAAATGAATCTCATCGCCCCAATGGCCTACCTTTCCGCTGGGATCTGTGGGGTGATTAGCGTCGCTTACCTTGTCCTGACGCTCATAGGCAAACGTCGTTCCCTCGCTCGCTGGACCTTTAGCATTAGCATAGCCCTCCTTGGTTTCGAAAGTTTAGTCACGGGCTTTAGCAGCNCAGCNNCGACCCAAGCAGATCATTTTCTTTTCTGGCAGCAAATCCGATTGGTCGTTCTATCTTTTTTGCCAGGTACCTGGATTCTCTTCAGCCTGACCTATGCCCGAGGAAGCACCCGCAAAATCCTCCATAGCTGGCGATATCTGTTAATCGCCGCATTCGCCCTCCCCGCCTTGCTCGCCACATTCTACAGCGATAGCTATATTCTTTTCCGCCAGTTGCAAGGAGACGGCCGTATCGCCGTTTTTTTAGGCTGGCCCGGGCAAGCCAGTCACTTCCTCATGATATTGGGCTCTGTCTTGAGCATGATGAATTTGGAGCGGACCTATCGAGCCGCAGTCGGAGCAATGCGCTGGCAAGTCAAATACATGCTGCTCGGATTGGGGACGCTATTTTTGGTACGCTTCTACACCAGCAGCCAAGCCTTGCTTTTCGCCAACGCACATAGCGATATAGATACCATTAACTCGATTGGCCTAATCGTATCGAGCTTACTGATCATTCGAGCTATAAGTAGGCGAGGGCACTTCGATGTAGAGCTCTATCCCTCCCATGCAGTTCTGAGCAATTCCCTTACCGTTTTGCTGGCCGGCATATATCTATTAGCCGTAGGCCTCCTCGCTAAAATCGTTACCCTCATTGGAGGCGACATCAGCTTCCCCCTCAAAGCGCTTGGCGTTCTGATCGCCTTAGTTCTGCTCGCCACTCTTCTCCAATCAGATCATTTCCGATTGAACATTAAACAATTCGTCAGTCGCCACTTCAAAAGGCCCATGCACGACTACCGAACGGTTTGGATGCGCTTTACCGAGGAAAGTTCTTCCCACGTGCGACAGCCAGATCTCTACAGCGGTCTCGCCAAACTAATCGCTGAGACCTTCGATTCTCACTCCGTAAATCTTTGGCTTTTCGGAGGCGACCTAGCCAAACTAACGCTCGGTGCATCTACCGTTATTCCCGATAAAGCCTCTCCCATTCTCAATCTTTCGAATGAAGAAATCGTAGCTCTGAAATCTCAATTTTCCGATTCGCGCAGGCCCATTGACCTAGATAAGAGCAAGGCGGACTGGGCCAGAAAACTGAGAGATTCGAATCCCAATAAATTCGCGCATGGTGGAAATCGTATCTGTGTTCCCATGACGACTCGAGAATCCATTTTAGGTGTCATCGTAATCGGCGACCGTGTGAGCGGGATTCCATTCACTGAGCCTGAATTCGACATTCTCATTAGCGTTGGCACGCACGCGGCCTCGAGTCTTCTCAATCTCCAGCTATCCGGAAAACTTGTCGAGACCCGAGAGTTGGAAGCCTTCCAAACGATGGCCACCTTTTTCGTTCACGATCTCAAGAATACCGCTTCTACGTTGAACATCATGGTGAATAATCTTCCGATACACTGGGACAATCCCGAATTTCGCGATGATGCTCTGCGCGGCATCACTAGGACAGGCGATCGGATCAACGACATCATAGGTCGGCTCAGCACTGTGAGAAATGAAATTGAGGTGGACCTGAAGCCTCTGGAAATGGGCGCTTTTGCAGAACAGGCTATCGACATCTGGCACGCTCCCGAAAATACCGAGCTCGTGACGCGTTTCGAATCTCGAGCCATCGTCAAAATCGACAAGGAGCAACTCGGCAACGTGTTGCTCAATCTCGTTATCAATTCCTCCGAAGCCATGGAAGCCGGCGGCCGTATCGAAGTAAGCATGAGCACGAACGAAAAATATGCCATTCTGAAAGTGAGCGATAACGGCTGCGGCATGAGCCAGGAGTTCGTGAACAAGGATCTTTTTCGACCCTTTCAGACAACTAAGAAACACGGTCTCGGAATTGGAATGTTCCAGAGCAAAATGATCGTCGAAGCCCACGGCGGACGATTCGAAGTCGAGAGCGAGTTGGGCAAAGGTTCAACCTTCAGATTGCTACTGCCAATCGAGAAGGAAGATTGATTGGGATGAAAGTGTTTAACCGCAAAGGTCGCTAAGGACGCAAAGGGATTTTCCAGAGACCTCATTGCTGCGGATTATAGATAACCAGGGGAGGAAACGATTATGGATATTGAAGAATTGTGTAAGATCGTAATTTCCTCGTCATTTGAGATTCATCGCGAACTCGGCCCGAGTCTGTTCTAATCGACTTACGAGCACTGTTTATTTCACAATCTGACGCTCAAAGGCATCAAAGTTGAACGGCAAAAGTCAAAACCTATCGAGTACAAAGGCCTCCGAATCGACGAGTGTTATCGCCTCGATCTCTCGGTCGAAGGCAGAATCATATTGGAATTGAAAGTCGTCGATAAGATAAACGACATCCACTATGCTCAATTACTCACGTACCTTAAACTATCCGTTTGTAATCTTGGCTGCTTAATCAACTTCAATACAACATTGCTCAAGCTTAGCCTCAAATGAGTCGTGAACAATCTTCCACAATAACTGAGAAACATTAACCGCCCACCCGCATAGCAGGTCCAAGGACGCAAAGGGGTAAAGCCATTCTCAATTCGCCTCAATTCTTCCATTACCTTTACACAAGCATCGAAATCTTAAAACTAGCCGAAGGCCCCTCGCGATCTTAGCGGTTAAAAACTTCAACAAGCTCCAATTAGGTCGTTAACACCTTGTAAGAAGTGCGAAAAACTCCGAGATCTTCAATTCCTATTTTGTCGCAGGCTGCATCCCATGAATCCCACTTTACTAATAGTTGACGATGACGAGGAAATTCTCACTCAAATGAAGTGGGGTCTTTCCGAAGATTACGAGGTGACCCAAGCCTCCGACCGCGAATCCGCTCTGGACCGATTTCGCGTCCACAAGCCGCTGGTGGCGATCTTAGACCTCGGGCTCCCCCCCCATCCCAACTCAGCCGAAGAGGGACTGGCGACGCTGTCGGAGCTTCTCGAGCTAGATCCTAAGGTCAAGGTGATCATTGCATCGGGACAAGGGGATCGGAGCAATACCCTGGACGCCATCGGAACTGGAGCTTACGACTTTCTCACCAAGCCAATCGATATGGACGAGCTGCAACTTCTGCTAAAGCGTTGCTTCCACGTTGCCGAGCTTGAACGCGAGTACCTCGAATTGAAACGGCAGACCCAGGCTGACACATTCGAAGGCATGATCGGCTCCAGCCAGGCCATGCAAGAAGTTTTCGATACAATCCGAAAAGTCGCGACGTCTGACGCATCGGTTATGATTCTAGGCGAAAGCGGAACGGGCAAGGAAGTTGCCGCACGAGCGATCCATCAGCAAAGCAATCGAAGGGGTGGGGCATTCGTCGCCATCAATTGCAGCGCTATCCCCGAGAATCTGCTCGAAAGCGAACTCTTCGGTCATGAAAAAGGGTCCTTCACAGGGGCCCATGCCCAGCAAATCGACAAGATCGAACAATCCAAAGGCGGCACCCTCTTTCTCGATGAAATCGGCGAAGTGCCCCTCCCGGTTCAAGTTAAGCTCCTTCGATTTCTTCAGGAAGGGTACATCGAACGCTTGGGAGGTCGGGAAACCATCCAAGTCAACTCCCGCATTCTAGCTGCAACCAACGCCGATTTGAAGAAAGGGATGAATGACGGCAGCTTCCGCGAAGATTTCTATTTCCGACTCGCCGTGATCGAACTAAATCTGCCGTCGCTTCGAGACAGAGAGGAGGATCTCCTCGTCCTCGCAACGGCTCTATTACAACGCTTCGCCACCGAAAACGACAAAGAAGGACTAACCTTTGCCAAGAAGACTTTAACCGCCATAGAGCAACACCCATGGCCCGGCAATGTGCGGGAACTGCAGAATCGAATCCGAAGAGCGGTTATAATGTGCGACGCCAAAGCCGTTTCGGCTGAGGACATGCAGCTATCCGGCTCAGGATTTATAGCTCCTGGGCAAACCCTCAAACAAGCTCGTGAAGATCTTGACCGCGAAATGATACACTTTGCATTGAAAAAGCACAAAGGCAAAATCACCTATGCCGCCTCGGAGCTGGGTATCAGTCGC
>PBZS01000039.1 GCA_002730235.1 Gammaproteobacteria bacterium
GAATACCAAGACAGCGGGCGCAACGCCAAAAGCTACCACATCGCTTAATGAATCATATTGTGCGCCAAACTCGCTTTGGGTATTTGTTAATCGCGCTACGCGACCATCGAGCCCATCAAAAAGGCCCGACACCAGAATTGCAATCGCCGCCGTTTCAAAAAGACTTTCGCCCTGATAGACGGCACGAGTCGCAGTAATAATTGAGAAAAACCCCGCTAGCAGCGCGGCCGTAGTAAGGATGTTTGGGAGCAGGTAAATACCTTTCGACTGGGCCATCACAAAAAACGGGCCCAAAGGCCCTCATCCAACTAGTTCTTATCTCTATCAACTAGCTTGTTGGCCGCAATCCACGGCATCATGGCACGTAGTTGCTCTCCAACCTGCTCTACCGGATGTGCTGCATTATTGCGACGGCGAGCGGTCATCGACGGGTAGTTAGCCTGTCCTTCAGCAATGAACATCTTCGCATATTCGCCATCTTGTATACGACGCAAAGCCTCACGCATTGCGTATTTCGACTCTTCATTAATAACTTCAGGCCCAGTGACGTACTCGCCGAACTCGGCGTTATTTGAAATCGAATAGTTCATGTTTGCAATGCCACCTTCATACATCAGGTCAACAATCAGTTTCAGCTCATGCAGACACTCAAAATAGGCCATTTCTGGAGCATAGCCGGCATCAACCAGGGTCTCGAAACCAGCCTTGACTAGCTCAACACAACCGCCACAGAGGACAGCCTGTTCACCAAACAAGTCTGTCTCGGTTTCGTCTTTGAACGTCGTTTCGATGATACCCGTTCGACCTCCTCCGACACCAGATGCATAAGCCATGGCCACATTCTTGGCGTTACCTGACGCATCCTGATGGATTGCTATAAGATCAGGCACACCGCCCCCTCGCGCATATTCACTGCGAACAGTATGTCCCGGCGCCTTAGGTGCAATCATGATCACATCAAGATCACTTCTCGGAATCACCTGGTTGTAGTGAATTGAAAAACCATGCGAAAACGCTAGCGTTGCTCCTTGTTTGATATTTGGCTCAATCTCCGACCTGTAGAGATCGCCATGAAACTCATCAGGCGTCAAAATCATGACCAAATCAGCTTGAGCTACAGCTTCTGCAACCGAAAGAACTTTGAGACCATGCGCCTCTGCTTTAGCGACCGAGGATGAACCAGCTCGAAGACCAACTGTAACATCTACACCTGAATCCTTTAGGTTGCATGCCTGGGCGTGACCCTGTGAACCATAACCAATCACCGACACCTTCTGGGACTGAATGATCGACAGGTCGCAATCTTTGTCGTAATAAATTTGCATGAAATATTTTCCTTTAGTTATGTTGACTAGCTATACAGACAGTAGACGTTCGCCGCGCGCGACCCCACTGACGCCACTTCGGACAACTTCCAAAATGGACGAGGCACCAATCGACTGGATAAATGCGTCAAGCTTTTCACTCGCCCCGGTCAGCTGTACTGTGTACATGGTAGGGGCAACATCAACAATTTGACCGCGGAAGACGTCACATGTCCGCTTAACTTCTGCGCGCTGGGTACCAGTCGCTTTAATCTTGATCAGCATCAGCTCGCGTTCGATATGCTCGCCCTCGGTAAGATCAACAAGTTTAACAACATCGATGAGCTTATTGAGCTGCTTTGTGATCTGCTCAATGACTCCATCTTCGCCGATGGTAGTCACGGTCAGACGCGATAATGTCGAATCCTCTGTTGGGGCAACAGTCAATGACTCGATGTTAAAACCGCGCTGTGAAAATAGACCAACAACACGAGACAACGCACCGGGCTCATTTTCCATTAGAACCGAAATTATGTGTCTCACTTCGTACGCTCCGTTTTACTCAACACCATATCTTTCATAGAACCAGTTGGAATGTGCATCGGATATACATGCTCGTCAGGATCCACGTAAATATCCATGAAAACCACTCGGTCTTTCATTGCAAAACATTCTTGCATTTTCGGTTTTAATTTAGCCGGATCCGTAACCTTCATCCCAACGTGGCCGTAAGCTTCTGCCAGTTTGACAAAATCCGGCAAAGAGTCAGCGTACGTCGACGCGGCGTGACGACCGCCATAATTCATATCCTGCCACTGCTTAACCATGCCCAGTGCCGCATTGTTCAGATTGATAATCTTCACGGGCATGTTGTACTGAGTACAGGTCGATAATTCTTCGATGCACATCTGGATTGATCCCTCGCCTGTAACGACCGCAACCNCACTCTCGGGGTGCGCAAGCTGCACGCCCATAGCTGCGGGCAGCCCGAAGCCCATAGTTCCAAGGCCACCTGANTTAATCCATCGGCGGGGTTTGTCGTACTTGTAATATTGCGCAGCAAACATTTGATGCTGNCCAACATCAGAACAAATAAAGGCCTCACCATTGGTCACTTCATAAAGTACCCGGATTACATCCTGTGGCATGATCTGGTCGCGGCGTGTGTAACGATCACCCGTCCAGAGTCCATGCTTTTCACGCCAACTATTTATGGTTTCCCACCATGACTTCAAAGCTTCCTGATCAGGCTCGGTATCCATTTGATTCAGCATCTCAACCATATCTGCCAAGACTGGCTTCACCGGCCCGACTAATGGCACTTCGATATGACGCACTGTTTTTTGAATAGATGCCGGGTCAATATCGATGTGTACAATACGGGCGTTTGGGCAGAACTTTTTTGGATTGTTTGTCACACGGTCATCAAAACGCGCACCAACCGCAAAAATCACATCCGCCTTATGCATTGCTTGATTTGCTTCATAAAACCCATGCATTCCGAGCATACCGATGAATTGGTCGTCGGATCCGGGAAATGCTCCGAGACCCATAAGAGTGTTAGTCACTGGATATCCAAGGCGTCTGGAGAGTACCGTTAGCTCCTTTGCTGCGTCACCCAAGACCACCCCGCCACCTGCATAGATGACCGGCCTCTTCGCTTCCAATAAAAGATCCAACGCTTTACGAATTTGGCCAGTATGGCCCTTCAAAGCAGGCGTGTAAGAACGTAATTTAATGGTTTCTGGATACTGAAATGGGCGTTTTTCCTGTGGGGCTGTCATGTCTTTTGGAACGTCAACCACTACGGGGCCTGGACGACCTGACTTGGCGATGTGGAAAGCCTTTTTGATAACGCTCGGTATCTCTTCGATCGAGCGTACTAAAAAAGAGTGTTTCACGATCGGTCGAGAGCATCCGATCATATCAGTCTCTTGGAACGCATCACTTCCAATTAGATGACTTGGCACGTTTCCCGATATTACAACGAGCGGGATCGAGTCCATATACGCAGTGGCGATGCCAGTGATTGCATTAGTCGCTCCGGGACCTGAAGTCACAAGCGCGACACCTACTTCGCCAGTTGACCGCGAAAAGCCATCTGCTGCATGCACCGCGGCCTGCTCATGCCGAACTAAAATGTGCTCTACCGAATCTTGCTGATACAGCGCATCATAAATGTGTAAAACCGCACCGCCGGGATAGCCAAATATCAGTTTGACTCTCTCTTTTTTCAGCGCGCGCATGATCATCTCACCGCCAGAAAGCAATTCCACTCCCGACCCTCTTTAAAAATGTTTAAGACAGCCGCGAATTGTGACACTCATAAACAGCCTGTCAACTGACGGGCTGTGTAATTTAATTGTGGAAGGTTATTTCACCACTTGGAGCGAGCTCTGCCCTGATAGTTGTGCCTGTGGCGTACTCGCCTTTTAAGAGCAGTTCTGCGAGCGGATTTTCGATGTGCGTCTGTATGGCCCGCTTCAACGGACGCGCCCCGTATACTTGATCATAACCCGCCGCACACAAGTTATCAGCAACCTTATCAGAGACCTCGAAACCGTAATCGATGTCTTCAAGCCGCGACCGTAAATATGACAATTGAACATCCAAAATATCATGCATGTGTTCTCGTCCCAACGCGTGAAATACAACCGCATCATCGATTCTATTAATAAATTCTGGCCGAAAATGAATTCCTGCCGCTCCCATGACCGCGTCACGAATATCCTCATGTGACTCCCCCAGCATATTCTGGATCAGGTCAGAGCCTAAATTTGATGTCATCACAATGACCGTATTTGAAAAGTTAACTGTCCGACCTTGACCATCCGTCAGGCGACCATCGTCAAGGACCTGTAATAATATATTAAAGACATCTGGGTGTGCCTTTTCGACCTCATCGAGCAGCACTAGGGCATATGGGCGCCGACGCACGGCCTCAGTCAAATATCCGCCCTGCTCGTATCCAACATACCCCGGAGGTGCTCCGACGAGTCTGGCCACAGAGTGCTTCTCCATGAATTCAGACATGTCAATCCGAACCATCGCGTCTTCCGAATCGAACAAAAATTCAGCCAAACTCTTACAGAGCTCGGTTTTCCCGACACCAGTGGGACCAAGAAACAAGAACGACCCGTTTGGACGCCTCGGATCTGAAAGACCGGAACGCGCCCGACGTACCGCGTTTGCAACGGCAGTCACAGCTGCATCCTGACCGACCACCCGCATATGCAGTGCCTCTTCCATATGCAGCAACTTGTCTTTCTCACCTTCGAGCATCTTTGCAACAGGAACCCCAGTCCAGCGACTGACAACCTCGGCGATCTCTTCTTCAGTAACGCGCGAGCGGACCAACTTCCCCTCACCCGACTCATTGGCTTGCTGCGCTTCATTCATCTGCTTCTCAAGCCTCGGAATAACACCGTACTGAATTTCACTCATTCGCGCTAAATCACCTGCACGACGAGCCTGCTCGAGGTCAATCTCAGCACGATCGAAGTCCTCCTTTACACTCTGGACGCCTTGGGTCAGCGCTTTCTCGGAAGCCCAGATTTCCTCGAGAGCGTTGGCTTCTTTCTCGACTTCAGCAATCGTACTCTCAAGCTCAACTAACCGCGCCCTGCTTGCTTTATCTTTTTCTTTTTTAAGCGCTTCGAGTTCGATTTTTAGTTGGATTAACCGACGATCCAGCCGATCCAGTTCCTCAGGCTTTGAATCCATCTCCAAACGAATTCGACTTGCCGCTTCATCCATAAGGTCGATCGCCTTATCTGGTAGTTGCCGGTCAGTTATATATCGGTTAGACAGTTTGGACGCGGCGATTAGTGCTGAGTCTGAAATCTCAACCCCATGATGAACCTCGTACTTAGCCTTTAACCCACGTAGAATTGCGATGGTATCGGCCTCATTCGGTTCACCAACCAACACTTTCTGGAACCGTCGCTCGAGCGCCGCATCTTTTTCGATATTTTGCCTATACTCATCGAGGGTCGTTGCACCCACGCAATGAAGTTCACCCCGCGCCAATGCGGGTTTAAGCATGTTTCCAGCGTCCATGGCCCCCTCTGATTTACCAGCCCCAACCATGGTATGGATTTCATCAATAAACAGAACGACCTGACCCTCTTGATCGGTAAGCTCTTTCAAAACCGCCTTCAAGCGTTCCTCAAACTCACCCCGAAATTTGGCCCCTGCAATCAAGGCACCAATGTCAAGAGATAGTACACGTTTGCCTTTGAGACCCTCTGGAACTTCGCCATTCACGATTCGCGCAGCAAGCCCTTCGACGATCGCCGTCTTCCCAACGCCCGGCTCCCCAATCAATACCGGGTTATTTTTCGTACGACGCTGTAAAACCTGAACTGCCCGACGAATTTCCTCATCACGCCCAATAACTGGGTCTAATTTTCCTTCCGACGCGCGTGTGGTGAGATCGAGGCAATATTTATCCAGGGCATTGCGATTTTCTTCATCATTTTCGGTTTGCACCGACTCGCCTCCACGGAGCTTTTCAACGGCATCGTCAAATTGATCTTCATTAACCCCAGCCGCCTGAAATGCAGCTCTCGTAGCTTTATCTTTTGACATCACAGCAAGCATTGTCTCTGACGACAAATACTTGTCCTTCTGGGCCATTGACTGCTTTTCTGCCAAGTTAAACTGCCGTGCTAAATCTTGGCTCATACGGATCTCACCATCATGATCAGTTGATCGAGCGAGCCCGTCCAATGCGCGATCAACCTCAGAGCGCACTCGATCAAATTTCCCGCCAGAGTTGAGAACTAAGGATCTAGCCGAACCGCCATTTTGCATAAGGAGTGCACTTAGCAGGTGCCACGGTGACATCTCATTGTGGTCAAGATTTAACGCAAGGCTCTGTGCATCCTGCAGTGCCTGCATCAGGCGATTCGTTAAGCGATCCATTCGCATTAAATTATCCCTTGTCTACAACAATGCTATTGTTGTGGAGACGATCTTCACAAATTACAAGTTATCCACAGGTTATCCAGTGCGCATGATGCAGCTGGCCATCCGCCCTGTCACTCTCGACCGACGAAAAGAATACCAACGCGATTGATCGTTGTAAGTACACGTATCCAACCGTTCGATGATATCAACACCCCGATTTTCTAGGATATTCGATGCAATTCGTGAAAGATCCGCAAATACTCGATCCGAATGGTCGAGGTACTTAAAGTACTCAGTCCAGCCTGGATTTTTGGATAAAAAAGCTGCCAAAACTTCAGGTCCGACCTCAAACGCCTCAAGACCAATACAAGGGCCCAACCAAGCTCGCACCCGGCCTTGATTTGCAAATTGATCCAAGGTGTTCTCAAGAACACCAGAAGCCAGGCCTCGCCACCCCGCATGAGCAACCCCGACCAATTGGTCTGACGCAAACAGAACAGGGAGGCAATCCGCTGTTAAAACTCCTATCGGCAGGTTCAGTACATTTGTGACCACAGCGTCAGCCATTACAATCTCTGATTCCTGAGTCACCCGAACCACTTTAATGCCATGGACTTGCTCTGGGAAATACACCTCGCTGCCAAATCGCGTAGTAAGGTGTTGTCGATTATCGACGACGGCAATCTCGTCATCACCAACATGTAAACCCAAATTAAATGATCCATAGGGCAGTGGGGTCTGCTCGCAAGTTGTCTGAAGAGCAAGGACTGAAGCCCCTAAGTGAACCTCAAACCAAGGATCAGACATCGATCCTTCTCAAATCGTTCAATAAATTTGAAAGATCGCTCGGCAGCGGCGCCTCAAATTCGACCCACTTTCCGCAGGTGGGATGTATCACACCCAACGTCATCGCATGCAGAGCTTGCCTTGGAAACCCATCGATCAATGAACGTGCGTCGATAGTTGCCCTGCCTAGACCCGATCGTCCCTGACGATATACCGGATCACCAACTAGCGGATGCCCAATATAAGCCATGTGTACTCGAATTTGGTGTGTCCGACCTGATTCAAGCTTTACCCCAACCCACGCACAGTGGGCTGTTGTTTCAGCCACACGGTAGTGAGTTACTGCAGGTTTACCCGAATGAACAACTGCCATCTTAGTACGCTGTGAACGGTGCCGATCTATTGGTGCATCGATCGTCCCCTCTTTCTCGGGATGGCCATAGACTAGCGCACCGTAATGACGACTCATCGAACGGTCTTTGAGTTGCGTCACTAAGTTCGCTTGTGTTTTAAGTGTCCGGGCAACTGCCAAAAGACCACTGGTCTCTTTGTCTAATCGATGTACTATACCGGCGCGCGGGACTTTCTTAAGCTCTGGATATACATCCAATAAGGCATTCACGAGGGTTCCCGAGGGATTCCCATGGCCCGGATGAACTACCAGCCCAGCTGGCTTGTTAACTATTATTAGATCTGTATCGGCGTAAACTACATCTAATGGAATTGTTTCAGCTGACCAGTCAACTTGTGGCTCAAGCTCTGCGTTAACCCTTATATTTTCACCACCTAATACTTTATTTTTTGGCTTTAAAGCTACTCCGTTGACTAGTATCTGGCCATTGATAAGCCATTGCGCTAGACGTGCTCGGGAGTAATCTGGCATCAGGCGAGCCAAGACTTGATCTATCCGCGATCCAGTTTCCTCCAAAGGGACTTCAAACTGTGCTTGAATATGGGTCTTGGTATTTTGCTGATCAGCCATTTGTCGATTCATAAAAAAAAGGAATCTTATGATAACCCGGACTCTTAGCTTCCTGCTCATTTCTATTGTGTTAACAGCCTGTTCGGTCTTTGATCCGGACGCCAATCTCAAAAGTGAAACACAGTTATGGGAGGCGGCGCAGATGCATATGGATGGTCGTCGTTACCTAGACACAATCACCGTGCTCGAGGAACTCGATCGTCGCTTTCCGTTTGGGCAATTTGCAGACAGTACCCAACTCAACCTCGTGTACGCTTATTTTAAATCCTCAAAATTCGACCTTGCACGCCTCACAGCTGATCGCTTCATTCGGCTAAATCCAGATCATCCACAGGCGGCCTATGCGCAATATATGAAGGGACTCTCATCCTATGCATCAAACAATTCGATAATATCCCGTTATCTACCGGGCGATGAGACTGGACGCGATCTTGGTGGGGCTCGCGACGCGATAAATGATTTCACACAATTGCTCGAACGTTACCCAGACAACGAATTTATAGCTGATGCGACCCTTCGCTTGATCTATGTGCGCAACCAGCTCGCTGAATATGAAGTAAACGTGTCACGCTACTATATCCGACGTGGTGCCTATCTTGCAGCCGCAAATCGAGCGAGACAGGTGGTTGAAGGTTACCCCTCAACTCCCGCCGTGATAGATGCTTTGATTGTTATGTATCTGGCCTATGAAGCGCTAGGGTTACCACAAGAATCTCAGGACGCGCTGTTTGTGCTATCTAAAAATTATCCGCAATATGTTGCTGGTGATCGTGGTGATCAACGTTTGGCCCCGGGAGTTCTCTATGATGAGGGCGAGACTCTTACGAGCATACTCACCTTTGGTTTTTTGGGAAGTGCGCGGGACCTTGCCGATCGACTGGCTAATTTCAGCGAATTGAGACGTCAAGATTTGAGTCGTCGTCCGCAGGCGACCCTTCGACCAGCACAAGACGCACCCAAAATCGATAAACCAGGTGTGATTACGGATATCTTCTTTTAGAATGACCACCGGCTCGCTATCGGGTACCTCCGATCGCGGCCGAAGCCTCGCGCAGTCACCCGCGGACCGACTGCTGACTGCCGCCTCTTGTATTCGTTAATATCGACCAGCCGACATATCTGCTTTACCTCTTTCGAATCAAAACCCGAATCGATGATCGCTTGGGGCGATTGGTCAGATTCAATATACAGGGACAGTATCTGATCAAGCCGGTCATAGGGGGGGAGATTATCAGAATCCTCTTGCTCTGGCGCAAGTTCAGCCGACGGTGGTCGGCTGATGACGCGCTCTGGGATCGTCTCGCTACCGCGATTAATAAATCGAGCCAGATCGTAAACCCTGGTTTTCCAGACATCTTTTAATACCGCGAACCCGCCAGCCATGTCTCCATATAAGGTGGCATATCCCACCGCCATCTCGCTCTTATTGCCTGTGGTTAAGACCAGGGCGCCTGTTTTGTTGGAGAGAGCCATAAGCAGTACGCCTCGACACCGGCTCTGTATATTCTCTTCTGTTGCATCGATAGGATGTCCCTCAAAGAAAGGCCCTAATGTCTCCATAAATTCACGAACCATTGGTTCGATGGAAACCATGGAAAACTCGCAACCCAAAATCTCGGCTTGTCGTCTAGCATCAGCAACACTAATGTCAGCAGTATACAGATAGGGCATCATCACCGCGTTCACATTTTCCGCACCTAACGCATCCACGGCACACACTAGTGTCAGCGCCGAATCAATGCCCCCAGACAACCCGAGCACAGCCTTTTTGAATCCTGTCTTGGCAAAATAATCACGGATACCCGTGACGAGCGCCTCGTATAACATCCAATCTTTGGATGGAAATGCTGCTATACGGCTCTCAGTTAGGTCTTCTCCATCCCAGATGATATCTAGCATTTCTTCGACAAAAAAATTGGCTTGCGCGATGATTTCTCCTTGCCGATTGACTGCAAAGGAACCACCGTCGAAGATTAATTCGTCCTGACCTCCAACCAGATTTACGTAAGCGATTGGTATTCGATTGTTGGTTGCTCTATCCCTGAGATGCCAATATCTCTCCGAGATTTTATGCTCCGCAAATGGCGAGGCATTCAACACAATAATACAGTCCACGCCTAGCGCACAGGTAGCTTCAACAATCTCTGCGACCCAAACATCCTCACAGACCAGAAATCCAATACGTATCCCACCGATCTCGCATACCATCGGTTCCGTCCCGGCAACGAAATACCGACGCTCATCAAATACTTGATAGTTTGGTAGAGAATTTTTGTGATACGCGGTCAACCGCTGCCCGCACTGATAAACAACCAGACTATTGTGAAGTGATGCGGGTTTGTTACTCAAGCTACCTCGGTCGCAATCTCGCAGCATTTCTGATGCGACTGTCGGCAGCCCAACACAAAGTGTCAATCCTTCGCTTATTTCACACAATTTCGTCTCGGCAACTTCCAACTTTTCGATCAGCGCTGGACGCAACAGTAAATCCTCGGGAGGATATCCGGTCACAGCTAGTTCGGGAGCAATCAAGATGACAATACCATCAGCCTGAGCCTTCTCTGCCGCTCGTGCAAGCTTCTGTAAATTACCACTAAAATCGCCAACTACGGCATCCATTTGAAACAATCGGATAGAGCATTGCGTCATGAGGCTTTCCAAGGTTGGTAGGGAGTGGGATCAATAATCGGTGTTCGATCCATCATTAGGTCGCATAATAGTCGGCTGGACGCAGGACTCAAGACAACTCCATTTCGAAAATGGCCCGAGTTCACCCATAGTTTGTCCGAAACTGCTCCAATCCAGGGTAATCCCCCAGGTGATCCGGGTCGAAGGCCGGCCCATTGTGCCTCTAATGGAGTCTGCTCAAGTGCCGGAATCATGGATAGAGCGGATGCGTACAGCGACTCGAATGCGTGACGGTCAGGTACCTTTTCAAAACCAACGTCCTCCAATGTTGAACCAAACACAATCCGACCGTCGGCTCGTGGGATTGCGTAGCGTCCATTCGCCAAGACAACTCGATTTACGAAATGACATGGACTGAACAAAAGAATCTGACCTTTCATTGGCTTTATCGGGCAACGGAGCTTAACACCCGCCAATAAGCAACCTGTCCAGGCCCCTGCTGCTAATACGAATCGATCACCAGTGTAGCATTTGCCTCGACTCGAGATCTTAGGCGAATCAAGATGTCCCGACAAAAAAACCTCGTGATATTCAAGCAATCGAATCTTTGGGTGATGCAAACAAGCCTGTCTCAGTGCCCGGCCCATCCTCGAATTCCTGACGCTCGAGATGCGCGGCATCCAAAGTGGCGTTTCGTCCAATTGCACATGCGGCTCGAGCGCATGAGCTTCCTCTTCGCTGATTTCAATAACTTCTGGCGATAGACCAATGCCCCAAGCGAGTGCCTTGTCACGCTCGTCAGTTGCAGTCACCAACATTCCTTTAGTAGATAACTCGGAATCGATCCCGGTTGATACACTCAGTGAGGCTATCAGATCCGGGAAAGCCTGCTGCGACCATGTGGCAAGTGCTGTAACCGGAGGCTCATACCGCCAGGGGTATAGTGGCGAAATAATTCCACCGCCCGCCCAAGAAGCTTCAAGCCCCGCCTGGCCTTTATCAAACACTAAAACTGTATGGCCTGCCTCAGCTAACTCCAAAGCAGACATCATTCCTATTACACCAGCGCCAATGACTATTACATCGGCCGAATAAAATTGAGATCCCACCATACTCTAATTACCGCATGCAGACGTTCGTTCGTCAGAGTCGACCTCACACCAACTTTGCAAATGAATTATTAACGTATTTTCTGTTTGACCTTTCGTGCTAATCAACGACACGCAATTTTAATTCTTTTGGTAACGAGAACTGAATCGATTCTGTGATGCCATCTTCTTGGACAACCGTATCGATCCCTAACTCTCTCAAACGATCACAGACAGCCTGAACAACATTTTCAGGCGCTGACGCGCCGGCAGTAACAGCGATAGCGGTCGCCTCTTTAACCCATAGTGAATCAATCTGCTCTGGACCATCTATCAGATATGACTTTGAGCCCAATCGTTCAGCGAGTTCTCTGAGACGATTGGAATTAGATGAGTTTGGAGAGCCGACGACTAAAACAAGATCATGCTCCAAGGCAAGCCGTTTGACTGCATCTTGCCTGTTCTGCGTTGCATAGCAAATATCATCTTTTCGAGGGCCTTGGATGTCGGGAAAACGCTCACGAAGGACCTCGATAATTCGCGCTGTATCGTCCATCGATAAGGTAGTTTGTGTCACGAATGATACGCTCTTCGGATCATCAATTACGACCATCCGCGCATCATTTTCGTTTTGAACGAGCTTCATGATACCGCCATGAGATTTATCGAACTGTCCCATGGTTCCTTCGACCTCAGGGTGGCCGGCATGGCCTATCAAAATACATTCACGGCCCTCCTCTGAAAACTTAACGACCTCCAAGTGGACTTTAGTTACCAGTGGGCAGGTGGCATCAAATACCTTCAGTTTTCGGCGCGCAGCCTCGTCTCGAACCGCCCGTGATACACCATGAGCCGAAAAAATGACTGTCGTGTCATCAGGGACCTCATCAAGCTCATCCACGAACACTGCTCCCCGAGCCTTTAGGTCGTCGACCACTGTTTTGTTATGGACCACCTCATGCCTCACGTAAACCGGTTCCCCAAAGATCTCAAGCGCGCGATTTACAATATAAATCGCACGATCGACGCCAGCACAAAAGCCACGAGGGTTGGCAAGGGTCGCTTGCATCAATGTGTCTCCGCTGGAGCTACAGAAAGAATTTCAACCTCAAATTCAAGATCTCGCCCTGCCAACGGGTGATTGAAATCAACTGTCACCATTCTGTCTTCAATTAACGAAACAACACCTGGTAATTCAGATTTAGCTTTGTCCTGAAAACTCAGTACTAAACCCTCGGCGAGTTCAACTGCGGGATCGAATTGATCTTTCGGGATCCGCTGTATATTTGAAGGATTACGCTGCCCAAATCCGTCCTTAGGCTTAATGATTCCGCTTTTACGTTCACCTGACTTCATCCCATGAATTAAAATTTCGAAAGCTTCAGGCAGGTTCCCATCACCGATGACTAGGGAAGCAGGTTTTTTCCCAAAGGTTGAATCAACCAGCTCGCCCGTGTCAGAGAGCCTAAGCGCGAAGTGTAGTTCAACCTTGCAATTTGGGCCGATGTCGAACATCTAGGTACCATCCAATCAACAAAAAACCAGCAGCTAAAGTAATGCTTGTATCTGCAATATTAAAAGCCGGAAACGACCAACTTCCCCAATGGAAGTGCAAAAAATCGACAACATAACCAAAAGCTATACGATCGACCCCATTACCAATGGCCCCTGGAATTAAAAACACAAATCCAGTTTGCATCCAACGACAAAGCCCAGGATCTCGTAAAGACCACATCGAATATCCTGAAGCACCCACCGCTACACTTAAAAACAGCCATTGTTGCCACCCACTGGCTTCCGCCAGAAAACTAAATGCCGCTCCGGTGTTATGTAACAATGTGAAAGATAAAAATGGCAACACGCCGACTGGCTCTGCATAGTTCAGGTGAGCGGACGCCATGAATTTGGTGAACTGGTCGACCAACAAGATAAACCCAATCACTAGAGCCAGGTCAAGCCTCATACAAAGGTCCGTCCTTCACCCAAACCCTCGATATTATCAACGCAACGTCTGCAAAGAGTTGGATGAGCACTTATCGAACCCACATCAAGACGATGATGCCAACAACGCTCACATTTCTCAGTCTCTGCTGTTTTCACAATAACAGATAGATCAGGACATGTAGAG
Organism: Gammaproteobacteria bacterium; assembly: GCA_002730235.1. GTDB lineage: Bacteria > Pseudomonadota > Gammaproteobacteria > Pseudomonadales > Litorivicinaceae > HIMB30. Next base: position 13,828 of record PBZS01000039.1, read on the forward strand.
TACGATATCGCCCGGTCAGGAGCCTCTTTTAGCGGGCTTAGAGTAGCCTCCGATGTAATAGTAACAAACCGAAGTTCCTCCCCCAACGCAGCTAGCGCTTCAAAAATTGGTCCGGTAGCGAATAATTCAACCTCAGCCGACAAGGAGCCCTTCACAAGCCCCTCGGTACGCGCAACTTCTATGGCTTGATTGACCACTCCCTTAGCAGACTGGATGAGGGCCCAATTTACTACTGCACGACCACCCGCTTGTGGCAGTGCAGCTTCAGTGACAGCGAATACGAACCGATGCGGGCGCTTACCCGGCATCACCTCCCAAATTTCCTGAGCCGTGAATGACAAAATGGGCGCCATCCAACGCACCAATGCATCAGTAATCCAGTACAGTGCCGTCTGGCAACTTTTTCTGGCATGGCTTTCCGCCTTCAACGTGTACTGGCGGTCTTTGATGATATCCAGATAAAATCCGCCCAAATCATCAACGCAAAAGTGATGCAAAGTCTGGGTAACCTCAGAGAATTCATAACGATCATAATGACCCATGAGTTTGGTCGACAGTTCGTTAGTTCGTCGGATCATTTCTGCGTCGAGGGACACCAGATCATCCATCGAGACCTGATCGGTCTCGGGATTAAACCCGGTCATGTTTGCCAATAAGAATCTGGCGGTATTCCGGACACGTCGATACGTGTCCGAGGTTCGATTTAGAATCTCATGACTGACCGTCATTTCCTTCGTGAAATCTGTAGACGCAATCCACAGGCGTAAGATGTCGGCACCAAGGGTGTTCATAATATCTTGTGGTGGTATCACATTCCCGACTGATTTCGACATCTTTCGGCCGTCTTGGTCCACGGTAAACCCATGTGTAAGGAGGCCCTCATACGGCGCTTCGCCGTGTATAGCGACTGAGGTCAGAAGCGATGACTGGAACCAACCACGATGCTGGTCTGAGCCCTCGAGATACAAATCCGCAGGAAAGTGTAGATCGTCTCGACGACCCAAGACCGAGGCGTGCGTCGTTCCTGAATCAAACCAAACATCTAATATATCGGTAACCTTGCGGTAATTAGACGCGTCGTCACCCAAGAATTCACTTGGCTCAAGATCAAACCACGCATTGATCCCACCTTTTTCGATTTTGTGGGCTATTTCTTCGAACAAGATCTCTGTATCTGGATGCAATTGTCTAGTCTCTTTATGCACAAAGACCGTGATCGGTACACCCCAATTTCTCTGTCGCGAGATGCACCAATCTGGACGATCCGCAAGCATGGCGGCCAGTCTATTCTTGCCCCAACGAGGGGTGAATTGAATGAGCGAGTCAACCGCTTGACGTGCTTTCTCTAAGAGTCCCTCGCCTTGCATACGAATAAACCATTGCGGAGTGGCCCGATAGATCACAGGCGTTTTATGCCGCCAACAATGAGGATAAGAGTGTTCTAGTCGCTCTCTGTGAACTAACCTGCCTTTCTCTGCTAGATAGTCAGCAATAGTGGGGCCCGCTTTTTCAACATGAAGGCCTGCGACTACCGTTACAGACTCAGCAAATGTTCCATCGTCACGTACCGGTGTCAGAAGTTCAAGATCCAAAGACGCGGCGGCATGAAAGTCCTCGAGGCCATATGCTGGAGCTGAGTGTACAGCACCAGTTCCGGCTTCCAGCGTCACATGGTCACCCGTGATGACGGGGACAATGCGTCCGTCCCAAGGTGCTTCGCATTGAATACCGGCTAAGGCGCGACCATCTGCCTCACCGCGAATGTCAAATGATTCAAGCATATACCTCGCAGCCAACGCCTCAAGACGACCCTCAGCCAAAACCAGGGTCCAGCGTTGCCCGTCCTTCTCAAACTCAGCTAACACATACGGGAGCGCCGCATGAACGGCCACAAATTGGTTGGCTGGAAGCGTCCAAGGAGTGGTCGTCCAGATCGCCATCGCGGCCTTAGAAGCAATTTCAGAAGAAACACCGAATACGCTCCCGATTTGGGCCGTATTCTGGATTGGAAAGGCTACATCTAAAGTCCACGTCTCTCGGTCTTGATATTCGACCTCAGCCTCCGCAAGAGCACTTTCACATTCGGTGCACCAATAAACGGGTTTCGCACCCTGATGAAGATGACCATTATTGATGATCTGACCCAGTGATCGAACGATATCCGCTTCCACCTTGTAGTCCATAGTCAGATATGGGTTATCCCAATCACCAAGAATCCCCAAACGTTTAAAATCGACCTTCTGTCGTTCAATTTGCGAAGCAGCGTACTCTCGACACGCGTCTCGGAACTCACTGGTCGATTGGAACTTTCCACCAATCTTCCCGATCGTGGTCTCCACCTTGTGCTCAATTGGCAGACCGTGACAGTCCCAGCCAGGGATATAGGGAGCATTGTAGCCAGCGAGACCACGAGATTTGACAACAATGTCTTTAAGAACTTTATTAACGGCATGACCGATATGAATATCGCCGTTTGCGTAAGGAGGACCGTCGTGCAAGATAAATGTCTTTTCTCTGTTAGATTGCGCATCTTGTACTTGCTGGTACCATCCGGCAGCCTCCCATGAGGCCAACATATCGGGCTCACGTCTTGCTAGATTCCCACGCATAGGGAAGTCAGTCTCAGGAAGATTTAGTGTTTGTTTGTAATCAGTCATTCAATTTCAGATCCATTTAAAAAATTCAGCGACTCCCGAGCCTTATCGTTGTCAATCCTAATTTGTTCGGTAAGTACCTCAAGGTTCTCGAATTTCTGCTCGGCGCGAATAAATATTCGTGGAGTCACGGTCAAACGAAGACCATATAGCTCACCAAAGAACTCATGCAAATGCACCTCGAGCCTAACCTTCTGGCCAGAAACAGTAGGACGCGATCCGATATTCGCGACACCACTTGAGACCCGTCCACTAGGGATTTCAACTGAACAGCCAAATACCCCATGTATAGGAGACGAGTTGGGTAACGCTATGTTAGCAGTCGGGAAGCCGATTTGCCGCCCCAATTGTTGCCCATAGGATACTCGTCCACAAAGCACATAGGAGCGACCGAGCATTCGTGCTGCTCCATCAAAATCGTTTACCTTTAGTAGCTCGCGAATGTGAGATGATGAGACCCGTAATCCACCTAGCAGATGCGTCTCTGACTGTTCGGCCGTAAACCCGCATTGAGTTCCTGCATCGACTAGGAAATCAAAATCACCCTGCCTATCGCAACCGAAACGGAAATCATCACCAACAACTACCCGAGCAACGCGTTTACCGGAGACCAACTGATCGACAAACGTCCGGGCTGTGAAGTGTCTGATGTCTGAAAACTTCAAGCACCAAATCGAATCAACGCCCAATGATTTGAGTGTAGCCACTTTTGTGTTCAGGCTCATTAATCTGGCCGGAGCTGACTGACCTTTTTGTCTCGCAAAGAACTCCCTCGGCTGGGGTTCGAACAACAGAACCGTCAGAGGAAGCTCAAGCCTTGTAGCAACTAGTCGTGCTTGTTCGATGACGCGTTGATGCCCCACGTGCACACCATCAAAGTTACCAATGGTTAAAACATGTGGTGATTGAAATTCAACGTTTCGACCAAAAACAAATCGCATTGCATTAACGTACTGATGGCGGCATAAGCATCGAAGTATAGCGGATCCCTAATAATCTCAATGTGATCAGATACAAAAACCCCGAGGCAAACAACAAAACAGCGGTCCAACTAACACGTTCGATGAGAGAGACATTTTCTAGCGATACTGAAGACGGCGCCCACCAGCCAACTTGGATCATCACTACGATAGCTAAAGTAATTTGTACCCCTTGACGCCATGGCGGTTGATGGACTTCATACCAACCGCGTCGATGTAAACCTCTGAGCAGTAATAATGCATTAAGCCATGCAGATAAGGAGGTCGCAAGAGCTAATCCAACATGATCTAACGGCCAAACCAGGATCAAGTTAAAGGCTATATTCGATGTCATCGCCACCACACCAATTTTAACAGGGGTCTTGGTGTCTTGATGCGCAAAAAAATGTGGAGCAAGTACCTTGATCAACATGAATGCCGGTAATCCTATGGCGTAGGCCATCAATGACAATGCGGATGCCTCGATATCTTGAACACTCATTGCTCCGTATTGAAATAACGTCGCCAAAATCAATTCACCAAAAACAGCCAAGACTGCAGCGCACGGAAGCCCCAATACTAAGACCACCCAAATCGCCCAACTCTGGGTTTGACGCGATGCTGCGCCATCACCTTGCGCGAACTCACGTGATAACTTCGGAAGAATCACAGTGGAAACAGCGATCGCAATCACACCCAAAGGTAATTCCATTAAACGATCTGAGTAATAAAGCCACGAAACAGATCCAGATACCAACAAAGACGCTAGGATGGTATCGAGTAGTAAATTAATTTGACTGACAGAGACACCGAACAAGGCAGGAACCATTAATCTTAGGATTTTCGAGACACCCGGGTGGTCTGCCTGCAACGAAGGCTTGGGTAATAATCCCACTGCCATCAACGGAGGAATCTGTAATACCAATTGGATCATGCCTGCTATCGCCACACCGATCGCGAGCCCTAGTACTGAAGGAGACATCAGGGGTACCAAAAACAACGCACTCCCTATCAAGGATAGATTCAAAAGCATAGGAGTAGCGGCAGGTATGGCGAACCTTCCGACGCTGTTGAGAATACCTCCCGCGAAGGCAACAAAACAAATGAAACCGAGATATGGAAAGGTCCAACGTAAAAGATCAGCTGTCAGTGCAAGTTTGTTCGGATCGTCAGAGAACCCAGGCGCAAACAGCTTCGCAATCCAGGGCGCTAATAGGACACCGAGAATGCTGATGGCGATAAGGATCAATCCCAATCGACCGGCCACCTGATTGATTAACCGCTTGACAGACTGGTCACCTTCCTTTTCACGCGTCTGGGTAAAAACTGGAACAAATGCCTGAGCAAAAGCACCTTCACCGAAAAGCCGCCTCAAAAAATTGGGGATTTTGAATGCCACAAAAAACGCATCTGCGCCTGCGGATGCACCAACCGTATTAGCCAGCACAATATCTCGTCCCAACCCGAGTACACGGGAGCCCAGCGTCCAACCGCCGACGGTGACGCCGGAACGAACAATTTTTTCTGTTGTCACGCTTTACTTTCCTTGACCTGAGGCCCCATTTTCGGTAACTTCCCCCGCCTTGATTTTTCAGTTATGTCGACTGATTTACAGTGTAGTGTAAGGGAGCAACCCCGGTGGCAAATAGTCCCCAAGCGCGGAAACGCGCAAAGCAGGCGGATGTCCGTCGCAATCATAACGCTGGCCTACGGTCACGGGCTCGTACGTATGTCAAAAAAACTCTAGCGGCAATTGCGACCAGTGACCAGCAGGTCGCAACAGATGCACTCCGCGAGGCAGTACCGATCCTCGATAGCATGGTCACTAAAGGCATTTACAAAAAGAACAAGTGCGCTCGGCTTAAGAGCCGTCTGAACGCCAAAATCAAGGCGATGATGCCCAAATAAAAACGGGTGATATCTTAAAATAGAACCAAATTATCACGATGTACCAGTGCGTCTCCTTCTAGCAACAGGTGCTGGTCCATCAGCTGCGCCGTAGTTCTTCCAAACATCTGGTGGGCTAGATCTGACCCATAATTAGTCAACCCCGTGGCTAAACGTTTACCATCCATGGTTTCAATCGCAACAATATCGCCGCGATCAAAACTTCCCCGTACTTCGGTAATTCCCACCGGCAGCAGGCTCCGGCCTTTCGTTTTTAACGCATTAGCCGCTCCGGCATCAACAATCAATGTACCTCGTATTTGTTTATGGGAAGCCAACCAGCGTTTCCGAGCGGTCTGGGGCTTTAGGTCTGGATATAACAATGAACCGACCTCTTCGCCCATCCGCAACTTTTCTAGTACTTGATCAACGCGACCATTGGCGATCACAGTCATCGCTCCCGATCGCGCTGCCTGCTGAGCTGCGACTATTTTTGTATACATACCACCCCTCCCTAGCGTACCACTTTTTTTTCCAGCCATTCCGAGCAACCTTTCATCTAGCGAACGCGCCTCCGGGACTAACGCAGCGTCTGCATGAAAGCGCGGATCTTGGTCAAAAAAACCATCCTGGTCAGTTAAGATCACCAAAACATCAGCTTCCAGAAGATTGGTGGCTAATGCCCCCAGAGAATCGTTGTCACCAAATCGAATCTCATCAGTCGCGACCGTATCATTCTCATTCACCACGGGAATAACGCCAAATTCGTTTAATTTTTTTAATGTATCGCGCGCATTGAGGTAGCGTTTTCGATCGGCGAGATCTTCATGTGTGAATAGTACCTGAGCTGTTTCATGCCCAAACTGAGAAAAACAGCTCTGCCAGGCCTGGACAAGACCCATCTGACCTATCGCCGCAGCAGCTTGAAGTAACGGTAACTCTTGAGGTCGTTTATCAATTTTAAGTGTTTTCAGACCAACAGCAATTGCCCCGGATGAGACCAGACAGAGCTCGACCCCGTCTGCTATCAATACGGACATCTGCTCGACGCAGGCCTGCATTCTCTCCAAATCGAGGCCCTGATCCTCGTTGCTCAGTAATGCACTGCCAATTTTCACAACCCATCGTTTGCTAGTTTTGAGTTTGGCGCGCTTAGTCACGAACTAAAATGACCTCCACTTCATGATCATCGTCATCATCTCCATCCCCGAGATCGTTACCTTTGCGTTTTACTCGATACTTTTCACGGAGCTCAGCGATTCGCTTATGAGCCTCTTCAGCCATTCGATCAAGCCATATACGCTCCACGGACTCAGCTTCAGGGTCTTCGCGTCGCTCAGACATCAGCACCTCAAGCCGGGTCATGAGATTATAGGCGAGTAACTCGCAGCCTTCACCAGTCACGCCAGAAATCACGTGCACCGGGAACGGCCAGTTGAACGATTCTTTCAAAGACTGAATCGACGCCTCTCTCTGGTCCGTAGCGACCAAGTCTACTTTATTCAGGACCAACCAACGCTCACGGGCTGCCAGCGCTGGACTGAATTGCTCGAGTTCGTCAGCTATAGTTTCAACAATATCGACTGGATCCCTATTATCAATGGGCGCCACATCCACTAAGTGAAGTAATATGCGGGTTCGAGTGAGGTGTCTCAAAAACCGTATACCTAAACCCGCGCCCTTTGCCGCGCCAGGAATCAAACCTGGAATATCAGTAATCATAAAACTCCGGTGAGGGGCTAGGGATACCACTCCTAACTGAGGCGCTAGTGTTGTGAAAGGGTAGTCCGCAATTTTGGGCTTCGCAGCAGACATCTGACTAATCAATGTTGATTTACCCGCATTGGGAAACCCGACCAAACCGACATCTGCCAGCAAACGTAGCTCCAGCCTTAATTTGAAAGATTCCCCTGGGGACCCGCGAGTGGTTCGTCTCGGTGCTCGATTAGTAGATGACTTAAACCGAGTGTTACCCAAACCACCTCGGCCACCGTTCGCGATAGTTATGGCATCGTCATTGCACACCACCTCGCCAATTAACGTGTCAGTCTCGTCGTTGTATACAGTTGTTCCTACAGGCACTTTCAGCACAAGATCGTTACCACCGGCACCTGTCTTATTACGCCCAGCTCCGGGGCGACCATTGGGTGCTCGGTAACGAGGCTGGTAACGAAAATCTATAAGTGTGTTCAGATTTTCATCCGCAAGGAGAACCACAGAACCACCATCCCCACCATCGCCACCATCTGGACCACCTCTGGGAATATATTTCTCACGACGAAAGCTCAGGCATCCAGCACCTCCATTGCCAGCCTCGACCGTAATTAACGCTTCATCTACGAATTTCATTAGTCATCCAAAACGCAAAAGCCCCGCTCGGGCGGGGCTTTGCATTTAGTGAATACTCTGCTCAGGCAGATGTCACAATACTGACAAACCGTCGCTTTTGCGGCCCTTTTACTTCAAACTTCACCTCACCTTCAGCTTTCGCGAAAAGCGTATAATCTGTACCGCATCCAACATTGGCGCCAGGATGGAACTGGGTCCCACGCTGGCGAACTAAAATATTACCAGCCAACACCCTCTCACCGCCAAACTTTTTGACGCCGAGCCGTTTACTTTCCGAATCGCGACCGTTGCGTGTACTACCTCCAGCTTTTTTGTGAGCCATGTTCGTCTCCTGCCTTAACCGTTGATTGCCGTAATCTTTATCTCAGTGAACCACTGCCGGTGACCCTGGCGCTTCATGTGATGCTTACGGCGCTTGAACTTCACAATTGTAACTTTATCACCTCGGCCATGTTGGACCACTTCGGCGGAAACTCTGGCACCTTCAACAACGGGAGTGCCCACTTTTATTGTGTCGCCCTCTCCCACCATCAATATGCGATCAAAATCGATGGTCGACCCAGTTTCGGCCTCAATTTTCTCAACCCTGATGAACTCGCCCTCAACCACGCGATGCTGCTTACCACCTGTTTCAATGACCGCGTACATGTTTCAAACTCCGTTACTAATATCCTAATGACAACGCCACCCAGAGGGCGCGTAATAATAGGGATTTAGCAAACAGAAGACAAGCCTTAATTTCGCTTTTTCTCTGCGGAATAATCGTTAAACTAGGGCTTAATTGATACTGGACAAATGCATGCCAACAGCAGACCAACTAATTGATCTTATCCGACCTGATTTTGACGCATTAAACGAGCTACTAACCTCTCAGCTCGGATCTGAGATCGATCTGATAGAGGAGGTAAGCCAGTACCTGATCCAGTCGGGTGGTAAGCGTGTCCGGCCACTTGTCACCCTGATGGCAGCACGAGCCTTAAAAACAAATAACATGCATCATATTCCTCTGGCTGGTTCGATCGAATGTCTACATACAGCAACACTCTTCCACGATGATGTGGTCGATAATTCTGAAGCCAGACGTGGCCAACCCAGCGCTAATGCGGCGTTTGGAAACGCTGCTAGTATTTTGGTTGGCGACTTCATTTACTCGAGAGCTTTCCAAATGATGGTATCAGTGGGCCGGCTTGACGTCCTTAAAGTGCTCGCCGATACAACTAATCAAATCTCCGAGGGCGAGGTTTGGCAACTAAAAAATCAACACCGTACCAATGTCTCGGAGAGCGAATACAATCAAGTCATCACACGGAAAACAGCGGTATTGTTTGAGGCCGCCACCGCCTGTGCAGGACTCGTCACCGATCAACCTAGCGAAATTATAGAGGCTTTGAAAAGGTATGGACTCCAACTCGGCTTTGCGTTTCAGTTAATTGACGACTATCTCGACTATGCCGGCGACACCAATAGCCTCGGAAAAAATCTTGGAGACGATCTTGCTGATGGAAAGTGTACGTTACCTCTTATTAGAGCGCTTACGGAAGCAACTGCAGCGGAACAGGCAGTGATCAATAGAGCAATCACAGCTGGTGACCGAGATCGTTTTTATGAGATCTCCAAGATTGTAACTAGAACAAGTGGACTTAGTTATACAAAAGCAAGAGCGTTCGCTGCGGTCGACCAAGCAAAGAAAGCGCTAGAGATATTGCCAGACTCAGTGTTTCGGGAAGGGCTTATGGGACTTGCGGATTTATCAGTCAGCCGAGCTACTTGAGGTGACAAATGGCAAAAGCATACTTCGCAGCGGGATGTTTCTGGGGCATCCAACAACGCTTCTCTCGCTTGGATGGCGTGGAAAAAACCACTGTAGGGTACATGGGAGGTGTAACAGATTCACCTGAATACGAGTCTGTATGTACCGGTAAAACTGGTCACGCAGAGGTTGTGGAAGTCGATTACGATTCGAGCGTGATCGATTTCGGAAGTCTCCTGTCGTATTTTTTTGACTGGCACGATCCCACGGAGGTTAATAGACAAGGGCCCGATATTGGCACCCAGTATCGGACTGCAATCTTTCCACAAACAGACAAACAGCTGTCAAAAGCCGAAGAAAAAATCAATCAATTAAGTCGATCAGGCCGCTACAGTCGGCCAATCGCAACCAATATCGAGCGGGCTGATAATTTCTGGCCAGCCGAGGATTACCATCAGCACTACCTGAACAAGCGCGGTCACGGACACTGAGGGATCGGATAATGGCCCGCATTCTTGTAACTGGAGGAAGTACAGGTATCGGTCGGGCTACTGTCGACCGGCTTGCACAGGCTGGGCATCAAGTAATCGCCACATCACGGAGCAAACAAAAAGAAATAACTAACGTTGAATGGTATCAACTCGACTTGGGTATCAAAACGAGTGTCGAGGCATTCTGTGAATCACCTATGTGGGACCAGAAGGTTGATGCCGTATTTAACAACGCGGGTTTTGGTTTGATCGCACCAATTGAATCAGCATTGGAGAAAGCAATTCGGGCACAATTTGAGGCTAATTATTTTGCCTCCATGAAGATTACACAGAAAGCCATGGCCCATTTTAGAGCTCAAGGCCGAGGTATTTTGATGGTCAACACATCCATTGGTGGCCGAATGGCGTTCCCGTATTTTGGATATTATAACGCGACAAAACATGCGCTAGAGGCTTCATATGAGGCACTTTGGTACGAGTGCCTCGGATCAAATATTAAAATCAAGATCATCGAACCGGGGTTTACACAGACTCAGTTCGCAACGCATGGCATGAAAATGTCTGGGGAAACCAGCCCTCATCACGTCGAAGCCCTGCCACGGCTCGCACGCTCTATGCGGGAAGGAAAGACTGCGTCGCCGCCCGATGAGATTGCCAAAACTATTATCGAGGCATTGTTCGATCCTCGAGACCGATTACGCTACAACGCAGGCAAGTTCAGCGGCATACTTTTGTTCTTGCGAGGGGTTTTACCCGATAGCTGGTTTCAACAACTCATTGCAAAAGCTGTACTAGGAGGCAAGAAATCGATGTAGCCCTGCCACCGCACGGTCGACTGTTTTTTTAAATCCAATCGCCAAAAGTGGGTCTAACAAGTTGAATGGAAAAGCCATACTAATTTCAGCTGTATATTCGATTATCGTTCCTGTCCCAGAAGACCTTACTTCGATGGTATCGGTAGCCATGGCCTTTGGTGCGACTCCAGTCACGACTGCTCGGACTCCAGCCTGATACATCGATACCGTATAAACCATGTCGATCGGATTACCGCTGAACAAAACACGAACTCGATATCGCGAGCCCTCGCCAAATACCTTATCAAGCGGCTCCACCGAGACAACAGACTCATCCCAAGACTGAAGGTGCTGAAAATCGGCGATCAACTCTAGAACTTCCGCAGGACCTTTGTCGGAATAAAAATGTCGTTCAAAGCGCACTAATCTCTCTCCGCAAACGGACGGCCTACAGACAAAGTCACAGACTGACGATTTCCCTCGGTTCGACCAAAAGAAAGATACCCAGGGCCAACCGCTGTGTCTGCGCCGATAAACAACGAGCCACCTGATAACGTATTGTCCCAGCGGAGTTGATTACGGTCCTGAAAAACGTTTCCAGCCTCTAATGAAAATCCAATAAACAAAGGTTGATCAATCGGAACGATTGCATGCTCATTGAGCCGCTGATAACCCATAAATGAAACAAGCCCCGCGTGCCGCCCAGAGATCTCATTCGGGCTGTAGCCGGAGAGTCTCGTAAAACCACCCAGACTGTAACGTGGTGTCACATCAGCTAAACCTGTTTCGAATAAATAGCCAAAATATCCTTGACCCAAGAGAGTCGTCCCTGCGCTGTGATACAGCGGATACAAGATGTCGAGTGTTACACCATCATACTGCCTCGTCGCCCCAAGCTTCGCGTCATAAATCGAATACTCACCCAGGACCCGCACGCCTTGCGTCGGAAATCCCAAAGAATCTAGGCTATCAAAACCAACTCGAGCGAAATAACGCGAGTCATCCACTTTGGAACTCAAAGAATCCGTACCCAATAGTTTAAAATTTTTTAAATCAGATTGCCGAAAACCAATCCGAAACTCACCACGAGTATCCAGTGAATAGCCGGCGTCAAAACCGTACTCACGAGTTTCGGTTGAATAAGTCGATGTCAGCGAACCCTCCTCATAAAGCGCCCGATCCTCTCGCAAAAAGCTAACGACTGCTGAAGCGAACCAGTCAGATCCATAGTCAATTGGTTGATAAAGCTCAGACGTAACACGCGTCTTGTCGCCAAGCGTAAGCTCCGTCCGCCATTCACCTCCCAAAGGGTTGATATTGGTCGCTCGAACTACACCGTTTAAATTATAAGATGCGCGACCATCTAGACTGTCCTCCAGCGTAAATCCGAAATCCAGATAATCAGGACCCCATGCTTTTTCCTTGGTCTCAAGTGACAGACCGACCTGATCATCCTTTTCCACTACCGACACTTCCACCTGATCGATAGTTTCAAGTGCATAGATCTTCCCAAGATCTGATTTCAGGCGCTCGTTATCAAGCGGCTGTCCAGGCCGGACCGTCAAGCGGTTTGCAATGGTCTTACTCGATGTGCGGGGCGCATCACTAATCACCTCAACGAACGCAAGCGTCGGCGGCTCATCACGATCCAGTCGCTTGTTGTTCCATGCTGTATAGGTTTCGCTGTCGACTGCAAACGGGGCAAAAATATCAAGGACCGCAGAAAGTGACTCTCGACCAACCGCAAGCGCTTCTCCTGCTTTGTTGAACTCAGCAGTCGCAATACCTTCTGGAAAGATTTCTATCAGCAGATCTTGATCGGTTAATTTATCTAGTTGAGCCTCAGTATTTCTGCGCGTCAAAAGGTTTGTTAACTGATCCACCACCGTAATGACCGAAGTCAATTCGTTGGTTGAATAACGGAGTGACGAGGTGTCGACCGCGATTACTCGATCAGCTCCCATATCCCGTGCTACATCGATCGGGAGATTGTTTGCAACACCCCCATCTACATATAACCGACCATCAATCTCAACAGGTGAATATACGACAGGGACAGCCATTGACGCGCGCAGTGCTGTCGCCAACGACCCTCGTTCTAATACCACCGCATCGCCCGTTGCTAAATCTGTTGCCATGGCTCGGAACGGAATCGGGAGGGCATCAAAATCTGAGACCGTTGCAGTTTCCAGCATCAACTCATTTAGAGCGAGTGCTAGCTTTTGCCCACGAAGTGCAGCAAGTGGCAAACGAACATTTCTAGGTCCGACCCCCAAGTCGAGCCCTAAAAAGTTACGGCCCTCAAAACTTTTATTTCGGAAACTGCGCTCGTTTCGATCCGTAACGTCGCGTAGCGTCGAATTCCAGTCAACTGAAAGTAATTTCTCGCGAACTTCAGCCGCGCTTAAACCGGAAGCATATAGGGCCCCGATCACCGCACCCATCGACGTTCCTGCAATATAATCAATCTGAACCTCGTTAGCTTCCAACGCCTCAAGCACGGCTACGTGCGCAAAACCTCGGACCCCACCACCCGATAAAACTAAACCGGTTTTCTCGCGTGCAGACACAATCTCAGTAATACTGAGAGTCATCAGGAGGGCAATGACGACAGGGACTGCTCTGAACATGGGGCGGTATTTCGCTTCGTTATGTAAGTAAAGACACTATGGTATCGAAAAAAAGCTGTCTCCGTGAGCCTTTGATTATAAGAACACCGCAGGGACTTTATTGCCCCAAGGCTAAGGCATACATCGATCCATGGCGCCCGGTTGCTTGTGCGCTGATCACCCATGCGCATGCCGATCATGCACGCGCTGGGTCGAGCCAGTATCATTGCGCACTCGGAGGCGAAAATATTCTCAAGAAAAGACTTGGTGAGCATGATATCCGGGCCCATGCCTATGGCGAAGTCTTCGTCCTTGGTCAAGTTAGTATTAGCTTCCATCCCGCCGGGCATGTGCTCGGATCGGCACAAATCAGGATCCACGATGGCCACTCTGTTTGGGTTATCACCGGTGACTACAAACGTGATCCAGATCCAACATGCCTGATGTTCGAATCCGTAACCTGCGATGTTTTGATAACTGAGGCCACCTTTGCGCTGCCCATTTACCGCTGGCCATCAATGGATCAGGTTATGGAACGCCTATTTTCATGGTGGGATCACCATGTAAGGAATCATAGGACACCGGTGCTTTTGTGTTACTCGCTCGGCAAGGCACAACGCATCATGGCGGAAATCAGAAATCGCTCCGACCGATCAGTGCGCGTGCACAGCGCTGTCGCCGATCTCAATCTAGAGTACGAACGACAGGGCATTGAATTATGCCCGTGGGAACGGGCCACTGAATCCGAAAAAAAAATTTCTACCGATTTGATCATTGCGCCACCACAAGTCGCCGGCTCTGCGTTCTTGAGACGCTTCCAACCCACTGAACTTGCGATGGCCTCTGGATGGATGCAGGTTCGTGGTGTGCGTCGTCGGTCAACAATCAATCAGGGCTTTGTTGTGAGTGACCACGCTGACTGGGATGGATTAATTAGGACTGTCAAAGAAACAGGTGCATCACAGGTTTATGCCACTCACGGAGAGACACGTGTGTTAACACGCTATCTGAATGAATGCCTCGGTGTTGCTGCCGAGCGATTGGAGACTGCCTTTGGTATTGAGGTGGGAGCTGATCAGTGAATTTTGTCGCATTGTTTCAAGCACTGGATACTAGCCAATCAACAAATTCCAAGCGGGATGCCCTGATCGCATTCATCCAACAATCGGACCCTCTGGAGAGCGCGCTGGCGGTAGCGGCTCTGACGGATCGAACGACACGTAAACGACTCAAACCGAACGCACTGAAGCAAACCGCATATCTGGCGTTCGGTGAAAACAGATGGCTGTTCGAGGAGTGTTACAGTGCAGTAGGTGATCTCTCTGAAACCTTAGCAATTTTGTTTGCTAATCAAGAAGCATCACCTGAAACTACTCAGCCAGTCCTTGCTAACTGGATACACCGCCAAAAAGAGCTTGGCCGACTGGAGTTTGGGGAACTCGCTAAGGACCTACTATCGCTCTTAAAGGCCTTTGCTAAGGATGAGGCCTTCTTGTTTCTAAAACTATCATCTGGCGGCTTTCGCGTTGGAGTCAGTAAAGGCCTGGTGAATGATGCCATCGCTCGAGCAATTGCCATGGATCGTGCGATCATCGAAGAGCGTCTGATGGGTGAATTCATTGCAGATGAGGATTGGCTCCACAGACTCCAGGCTCCAGTTACACAGGATGAGCTTGATGGGAGGCCACTACCCTTTTTACTAGCAAACCCTCTTATCAAGAGTGATCTTAATTCAATCGATCCGAGCAACGTCTTAGTGGAATACAAATGGGATGGTATCCGAGCACAATTGATCAAAACGCGTGAAACAATTCGTCTCTGGTCTCGTGGCGATCACGACATCACAGAACAGTTCCCCGAAATCGTTGATGCTGCCGCCACACTGCCGCCACAACTGATTCTCGATGGAGAAATTCTCGCCGGTGCACCGGATCATCTGCAAGGCTTCAGCGACCTGCAAACACGTCTAAATCGGAAACGCATTACACACAACCTCCTTAAGACACATCCAGTTTTTTTTCGGGCCTATGACGTATTAAGACGCGATGGAGAGGATATACGAGACAAACCACTGATATATCGGAAGGAGGTTTTAGCTACTCTCGCGGTCGCGCAGAGTCCTATTACTTTCCCCAATACTCCCGAACAAATCTCAGTCATGCGTGAATCAGCGCGCGAAGCAATTGCTGAGGGCGTTATGATCAAACGATGCGATAGTCCCTATGTGTCAGGCCGTAAGGTTGGGCACTGGTGGAAATGGAAACTGGATCCAATGACGGCAGATTGCGTGCTCATTTACGCTCAGGCCGGCCATGGTCGCAGAGCGAGTTTACACAGCGATTACACACTCGCCTGCTGGAACTCTGAGGGTAACCTTGTCCCCGTAGCAAAAGCATACTCTGGGTTAACGGACGCCGAACTCAAAGCAATGGATCGATGGATTCGAAAGCATACAGTACAAAAATTTGGACCAGTGAGACAGGTGGAACCACGACAGGTCTTCGAGATTGGGTTTGAGGGAATCGCGCGCTCAAAGCGTCATAAAAGTGGCATTGCACTTCGCTTTCCACGAATTCTGAGGTGGCGTCAAGACGTAGGAGCAAATGACGCCGATCATGTAGCACACTTCGAAACATTAATGATTGATTCTTATGCCGTTTAAACAAGTGAACAGGTATTTCAAGGACAAAGGCTTCCGTCCTTTCCCATTCCAAAAAACTGCGTGGGAACGAACAGCGAATGGTATTCATCAGTTAATCCAGTGTCCCACCGGTTCCGGTAAGACACTAGCAGCAACCGGGGCAATGATTGAGCGGCTTCTGACAGAGCCCTCCCTCAATGGTTTGCGTTTGCTCTACGTCACCCCGCTCCGGGCAATGACAAAAGATCTGGAACTAGCCTTGAAAGATCCTTTTAAAGCAAACGAGGTGAGAATCCTAGCGAGAAATAGTGACACTTCTGCGAAAGACAGGGCCAACTTATTTCGAAAAGCCCCCCATATACTGATGACTACGCCCGAATCATTATCTGTCATCTTATCTTCACCGAAATCGATTGATCTTTTTTCAACTCTGGAGTCTATCGTCGTTGACGAATGGCATGATTTGATGAGCTCAAAACGAGGGGTGCAGATGAGCCTGTGTTTGAGCCGTCTCATGCGTCTGAGCAATCACCCAACGATAACGGGCATTTCGGCCACCCTCAGAGACCCACACTTGGCGCTTGAGGCTCTACTACCCAACGGTGTTATGGGACAACTTACTCAAGCAGACATCGAGCGCACAGTAACCTTGAGTATCGCTGAATCAAGTGAAGATTCACGTCTACCATGGGCCGGTCATCTCGGGCTAAATCTCTTGAGGCCTGTAAGCCGGCGTCTGGTTCCAGGACAGACGACTATTCTCTTCACGAACACAAGGAACCAAGCAGAGCAATGGTATCAAGCTCTATGCATTGTGAGGATGGATCTCTCAATCGCACTTCACCATGGATCCTTAGCAGCGAGCGCCCGACACGGCGTAGAAAAGCAACTTAAGCTAGGTGATATTGACTGTGTTGTCGCAACAAGCGCGCTGGATCTTGGAGTTGACTTCCAAGCGGTTGAAAAAATCATTCAGATTGGCTCTCCACGGTCAGTCAGTCGAATGATTCAACGGGCTGGACGTGCGAGCCATCGACCGGGCTCCAGAACTGATGTGCTACTGGTGCCGACTAACCGACTGCATTTAAATGAATTCTCAGCGCTTGCGGATGCGCTTGATGCAGAGTCACTCGAACCAATCCGCCCGCCAGAGCATTGTCTCGACGTACTGATCCAGCATCTTGTTACCATCGCGCTCCAAGAGCCTTGGCACCCTGATTCGATATTTAAAGAGGTAACATCATCATGGGCATACCGAGACCTCTCCCGAAAAACATTCAATCGTTTGTTGACCGTCCTTCTCAAAGGGTCGGATTCACTCGAGAAATATCCAGAGTATAGACGGCTCGAACAACGGGGAGATGGTTGTTTCGTGTTGGTCTCCAATCATGCGGCTCGAAGACATCGTATGAGTATCGGTACTATCGTTTCTCATGCATATGTCCGAGTCAGAATGCGACGAGGTAGAAGTCTTGGTGAAGTTGAAGAATCATTTGCTGGTCGTCTAAAGCCGGGGGATATTTTCCGATTCTCTGGTAAACGCCTCGAGACAATACGCCTATCCGAAGGGGAGTTGATCGTAAAGCCTGCCCGATCAGGGAAGAGTGGCGAGGTTCCGCGTTGGACGGGTGGACGGTTACCATTATCGGAAACGCTTGCCACCCGTGTTATGCAGGATTTTCAAAGACAACGACCTTTATCCAAACGTATTCAAAACAAAGAGTGGCTCGCCAACGCTCTACTTAAAACTGCTAGCATTCAAGGACGCATCAGTCATTGCCCACGCCAAGATATGACACTGGGCGAGCGTTTTAAGACACGCGATGGTTATCACTTGTGTCTTTACCCGTTCGCAGGGTGGTTGGTCCATCAGGCGTTAGGACCATTAATCGCCACGCGAATCGCAAAACGAATTCCTGCGACCCTCACTGTGACTGTCAACGACTATGGCGTTGAAATATTGAGTCCAGAGCCTGAGCCTCTCGACCGTTGTGTTGAGGATTGGGGAGCAATTGTGAGCCCGGAAAGACTTAACTCCGATCTCGAACACGCATTGAACTTATCCGAGTTGGTTAAACGTCAGTTTCGCGCCACTGCCCGAATATCAGGTTTAATCTTCGAGGGCTATCCCGGTCGTCAAAAGTCATTGCGTATGTTGCAGACATCAGCTGGACTCTTATTCGACGTGCTGAGTCAATACGATCCAATGCATGTTTTGCTCGAACAGGCCAAATATGACGTGCTACGGGATGAGTTTGATATGGAACGACTTAAAAAGACACTTAATACACTCACCCAGCACAGACTCACCGTGAAGGCGATTCATCAACCATCGCCACTAGCGTTACCGCTGGTAATCGATCGATTAAGTGCACGATTATCAACTGAGACAGTAGCCGAGCGGATGGCGCGCCTGACGAGAGGTTTTAATGCAACCGCTTGAGTTTGGAAAGGACCAATTCGTGGCACGAGCTGACCGTACATTATTCCATCAAGAGACTCAGACGCTATTCCTCAGTGATCTTCACTTAGGTAAAGGTGCTCATTTTCGACAATCTGGAATTCCAGTGCCAGATGACAGCGAGTCTAATGATCTTGATCGATTGATCGATGCAGTCAATTATACAAAAAGCAACACGGTATGGATCCTCGGTGATCTGTTTCATCATCCACGATCGATTACGCATACCCAGATGGATCGTTGGATCGTTAAATTCCAAAAATTACATACCACGCTAAAAGTGATTCTCGGTAATCACGATCGAGACGCGCAACCACTTGCAAAAAAGCTTGGCTTCGCAATCTATCCAGAGCCCACCAATTGGCACGGTATCGAGCTCGCACATCATCCTGACAACCGATCTGGTTATCGGATTGCCGGGCACGTCCACCCTCAGGTGGAGCTGAAAGCTGCAACCGATCATCTTTCCTGTTCATGTTTTGCAATTCAAAACCAACGATTACTTCTGTTACCCGCGTTCACCAAGTTCTCTGGGGGACCTCGCTTGACACCCGGTGATGCTCTGTGTTTTCCGATCATCGGTGATCAGGTATTGCCTCCACCCAATTAGACCCCACTTCTTGACAAGGGGAGGGCAAATATGCGCTGGCTATTCTGTCTCATAATCGGAGTTTCATCTGTTTCCTTGGGATTCGATAAAACTCCGTCACCCAAATTTTCACCGATGGATGTCGTAGAAATTGTTCTCGGGGGAATGGCGGATAATGACTCCCCCACACCCGATGCTGGTCTTCAGCAAGCATTTCAATTCGCAAGCCCCTCCAATAAAAGAACAATCGGCCCGTTTTGGCATTTCAAAGCGATCGTTGAGCAGCCGGCATATGCGCCTCTCATAAACCATGGGAGTCGAACACTCGGTAAGTTGAAGTTCACGGGTAACAACGCAGCATCTGTGCCTCTGGTGGTAGTGGGAATAAATGGAGAGGTAGCTGGTTATCTATGGTCTCTTTCAAAACAAACAGGCGGTAGTTATGTCGACAGTTGGATGACCGACTCAGTAGTCCGCGTCCCGCTGGGGCCTAAATTGAACGCGCTCTGATGTACAGTATTATCACTGAACCCGAAAATATGTGGCTCCATTCTCGTGAATATCAGAGGCTAATCAAGTGGTTTCAACGCCGACGGCACGAACTTGGGCTCGATCAAATGCAAGACGGTGATCCTATGGATCCGCATCATCCCTACAATCAAGCGTTTGATGCGCTCTGCAAGGAAGCAGAAAGGCACTGGCGTAGTGAACGAAATTATTGGCCATCCCCCTTGCAACTCTCTCACGCCTTCTTTCAAATGAAGGATCCCATTCGACAAGATGAATTCACAGCATGACCGATCCTATACTTATCACAGGCGGGGCAACGCGTCTGGGCTTTGCACTCGCGACGCACTATCTCGAAAACAACCAGCCCGTTGTGGTCACCTTCCGGACCGAACGGCCCGGGCTTAAGCAGCTCGAGCAAGCAGGTGCGATCTGTGTCCATGCAGATTTCTCGACTGACGCTGGAATAACCGCGGCAGCCGATACCCTGAAAGGTCGGTGTGAGGTACTACAATCGATCGTTCATAATGCCTCAAGCTGGTTGACAGATCCTGGTGGAACACGCGATTTATCGAATCTTACACTCATGATGCGAATTCACGTCGGAGCATCGATGGCCCTAACTGAGGCCCTTAAACATGCGCTATTGAAATCGAACAATCCGTCAGTGGTCAACATTTCCGACCACGTTGCTAGCCGTGGGAGTGATCAACACATGGCCTATGCTGCCTCGAAGAGCGCCATGTTAAACCTTACCAAAAGCCAGGCCAAAAAGTACGCCCCCAGGATTCGTGTAAACGCGTTGTGTCCAGCGCTTCTTGAATTCCGTCACGATGATGATGCAGGCTACCGTTTACGAACCATCGAGAAAAGTGTGTTACAGCGAGTACCGGGATATGGGGTCGCAATTGAAGCGATTTGTTATCTTCAGTCTAACGTCTATACCACAGGCACAATCCTTCCATTAGATGGTGGTCGTCCACTGAGAATGCCTTAAAAATTAGCGCAACTTTTTATGAAATTGATCTGTCACAGGTAGAGATTGGTGGAAGTGCCTAGCCGATCGGGGTTGAAATATCATGAAAACCATGTAGGTTTTTATGAGGAGAGTTGATGCACGAACGTATTTTGCGTTTAAACATAGCCGGCTCCCCGGTCGACTGGGTGAACTGGGAACAAGCGGTAACCTTGCAGGCACGAGGAATGGTTGCCTGGGCGCTTGGTTCTCCATGTATGATCGTTCGAGGTGGACGGTCTCGCCGCACAGGTGCCCAGTCACAGTTGACCCTCCATTCGATCATAGCTTGCCAAGGCCGCGTCCATGATCTCGCAACGCGAGTCCCAAATCTCACCAATACCTCTCTATTTCGCCGTGATCAACACCTGTGTCTCTACTGCGGAAAAAGCCACGCCGACCGAGATCTCACGAGGGATCATGTGGTACCCATCTCGAGAGGAGGTGACGATACGTGGAAAAACGTGGTTTCCGCCTGCCGACGTTGTAATCAGTTCAAAGGAAACAAATTGCTCCATGAAACTAATATGGAATTATTAGCACTCCCATACACTCCTAATCACGCAGAATATTTGGCCCTGATAAACTCACACCGTATTCGCGCAGATCAAATAGAA